>NZ_QTPU01000003.1:0-323758 GCF_003857805.1 Burkholderia sp. Bp9099 | reverse complement strand
GCCAAGCGCGATGCGAAGCGCGGGCTGGCGTCGCTGTGCATCGGCGGCGGGATGGGCGTCGCGCTCGCGGTCGAGCGTCCGTAACCGGTCGTCCGTCACTGCCAAACCAATCCGGGCGCCGGCCGATTGCGGCTTCGGCCGGTGCCACGTGAAGTCAGAGGGGCCTCCGGCGGCTCTCGAAACCAAAAAATGGAGTGAGATTTATGTCTCAGCGAATTGCGTACGTAACGGGCGGGATGGGCGGCATCGGCACCAGCATCTGCCAGCGTCTGTCGAAAGACGGCTTCAAGGTGGTCGCGGGTTGCGGCCCGAACTCGCCGCGTCGGGTGAAGTGGCTCGAGGACCAGAAGGCGCTCGGCTACGATTTCATCGCGTCGGAAGGCAACGTCGGCGACTGGGACTCGACCAAGGCAGCGTTCGACAAGGTCAAGGCTGAAGTCGGCGAGATCGACGTGCTGGTCAACAACGCGGGCATCACGCGCGACGTCGTGTTCCGCAAGATGACGCATGAAGACTGGACGGCCGTGATCGACACCAACCTGACGAGCCTGTTCAACGTGACGAAGCAGGTGATCGACGGGATGGTCGAGCGCGGCTGGGGCCGGATCATCAACATCTCGTCGGTGAACGGCCAGAAGGGGCAATTCGGCCAGACGAACTACTCGACCGCGAAGGCCGGCATCCACGGTTTCACGATGTCGCTCGCGCAGGAAGTCGCGACGAAGGGCGTGACGGTCAACACCGTGTCGCCCGGCTACATCGGCACCGACATGGTGAAGGCGATCCGTCCGGACGTGCTCGAGAAGATCGTCGCGACGATTCCGGTGCGGCGTCTCGGTGCGCCGGAGGAAATCGGCTCGATCGTCGCGTGGCTCGCATCGAACGATTCCGGCTTCGCGACCGGCGCCGACTTCTCGCTGAACGGCGGCCTGCACATGGGCTGAACGTCCGGGCTGCGCAGGCCGGACCGGCCGTGCAGCCTGGCGTTTCCGAAGGCCCCCGCCTCCCGGAACCGGGAGGCGGGGATTTGTCACTTGCGCTACGCTGCACCCAAAGGCGTTACATGACTACTACAAAGAAAACGGCCGAGCGGCTCATCAAGAAGTACCCGAACCGCCGGCTCTACGATACCGAGACGAGCACGTACATCACGCTGACCGACGTCAAGCAACTCGTGCTGGAACAGGAGGACTTCAAGGTCGTCGACGCGAAATCGAACGAAGACCTGACGCGCAGCATCCTGCTGCAGATCATCCTCGAGGAAGAGAGCGGCGGCGTGCCGATGTTCTCGTCGTCGATGTTGTCGCAGATCATCCGTTTCTACGGTCATGCGATGCAGGGCATGATGGGCACGTACCTGGAAAAGAACATCCAGGCGTTCATCGACATCCAGAACAAGCTCGCGGATCAATCGAAGAACCTGTACGAAGGCAACGCGATGAATCCGGAAGTCTGGTCGCAGTTCATGAACATGCAGGCGCCGATGATGCAAGGGATGATGACGAGCTACATCGAGCAGTCGAAGAACATGTTCGTGCAGATGCAGGAGCAGATGCAGAATCAGGCGAAGTCGATGTTCAGCACGTTCCCGTTCAAGCAACCGGGCACGCCGGAGCCGGAGAAGAAGTAACGATGTCGCGGCAGGCTGGCCGCGGCGGCATGCGCCGCCGGACGGTCGGCGCCGCGACGTGTGGCGGTGAAATCAAACTGATCGTGTGCTCGGGCGCGACGGTGGTTGGCGGCCCGCCGCCGCTTGATGTCGCCGTCGGTCGTTCCTGATCGTCGGCACCAGATGCCTGTGCCCCTGCGCGGGGCGGGCATGACCGTCTTCCGGTCGATCGAATTCCAGATACTCAAGACAAGCGCGGCTGGTGTTGCGCCTGTTCGGCGCGCGTTCGTGCCGGTCAGGGCCGGTGCCGTTGCGTCGGGTCCGTGCAACGGCACCTTGCTGCAAAGCGGGAGCAGTTCGCCCGTATCGCTCAAAGCGCCGGATCGAAGTCCTGATGATCGTCGGCCGGAGGCAGATCGAGTACGAGCTTCACCGCACAGTAGTTGGCCTTCAGCGAAAACACGCGGCCGATCACGAGAAACGTCTGCGGCGAATTCTCGAGCTCGACGAAGTCGCCAGGCTGCGGTACGTGGGCGCCCTGGTCATAGGAAAAGCTGGTGCTGGTCTGCTCGCCGATGGTTTCGGCGGCGTGCTCGGTGAATTCGATCGTGATGTGGGTGGTCATGCGAACCCCGTTGGGTAGGAAGTGGATGCCGCGATTTTCGCATAGCGGCGGGGCGGCGCTGGGGCGATTACTGGGCGGTGGCGCGGGGATGATCGGGGCCGTTGGATCATCACCGGAGGCATGAAAGGGTTGGATCAATCGTCCGTGGCGGCTCGATGCGCCCGCGCGCGCCGCATATTGGGGTGCCATCCACGGCACTCCGTCCGCCGGTTTTGCCTCGCTGACCCATAAATAGCTGTAAACTCACGCTTTTGCCGCCACGCCCCCACATTCCAGATGTCCCAGTCCCCCAAAGTAGGCTTCGTGTCGCTCGGGTGCCCGAAAGCCCTCGTCGACTCCGAACAAATCATCACGCAGCTGCGTGCCGAAGGTTATGAAATCTCCGGCACCTACGACGGCGCCGACCTCGTCGTCGTCAACACCTGCGGCTTCATCGACGAAGCCGTGCAGGAAAGCCTCGACGCAATCGGCGAAGCGCTGACCGAGAACGGCAAGGTGATCGTCACCGGCTGCCTCGGCGCGAAGTCGAGCGCGAGCGGCTCGAACCTGATCGAGGAAGTCCACCCGAAGGTGCTCGCCGTCACCGGCCCGCACGCGGTGGGCGAAGTGATGCAGGCCGTGCATTCGCACCTGCCGAAGCCGCACGACCCGTTCACCGACCTGGTGCCGGCGGCCGGCATCAAGCTCACGCCGCGTCACTACGCATACCTGAAGATTTCCGAAGGCTGCAACCACCGTTGCACGTTCTGCATCATCCCGTCGATGCGCGGCGACCTCGTGTCGCGCCCGGTCGCCGAAGTGATGCTCGAAGCCGAGAACCTCTTCAAGTCCGGCGTGAAGGAACTGCTCGTGATCTCGCAGGACACGAGCGCATACGGCGTCGACGTGAAGTACCGCACCGGCTTCTGGAACGGCAAGCCGATCAAGACGCGCATGACCGACCTGGTCGCCGCGCTCGGCGAACTCGCCGCGCAGTACGGCGCATGGGTGCGCCTGCACTACGTGTACCCGTATCCGAGCGTCGACGAAGTCATTCCGCTGATGGCCGAAGGCCCGTTCAAGGGCCACGTGCTGCCGTATCTCGACGTGCCGTTCCAGCACGCGCATCCGGACGTGCTGAAGCGCATGAAGCGCCCGGCGAACGCCGAGAAGGTGCTCGAGCGCGTGCAGAAGTGGCGCGAGATCTGCCCGGACCTGACGATCCGCAGCACGTTCATCGCCGGCTTCCCCGGCGAGACGGAAGAACAGTTCGAAACGCTGCTCGACTTCATCCGCGAGGCGGAACTCGATCGCGTCGGCTGCTTTGCGTATTCGCCGGTCGAAGGCGCGACCGCGAACGAACTCGACGGCGCGCTGCCGGACGAGGTGCGCGAAGAACGCCGCGCGCGCTTCATGGAAGTCGCCGAGGAAGTGTCGGCGCGGCGCATCCAGCGCAAGGTCGGCAAGACCCTCAAGGTGCTGATCGACGAAGTCGGCGAGGAAGGTGGCATCGGCCGCACGGCGGCGGATGCGCCGGAGATCGACGGCGTCGTCTACGTCGAGCCGGCGACCAAGGCGTCGAAGCGCTACAAGGTCGGCGATTTCGTGTCGGTGAAGATCACGGGCGCGGACGGCCACGACCTGTGGGGCGAGGTTTAAGCGATGACCGCCGCACTGCCGCAGATCCTCGCGCTCGGCGAGGCGATGATCGAATTCAACCAGTCGCAGCCGGGTCGGCCGGAGTTCCTGCAAGGCTTCGGCGGCGACACGTCGAACTTCTGCATCGCCGCGGCGCGCCAGGGCGCGTCGACGGGCTTCGTGTCGGCGATCGGCGACGATCCGTTCGGCCGGCTGCTGACCGAGATGTGGGTGGCGGAGCACGTCGATACGACGTACGTGCGGATCGACCGCGCGGCGCCGACCGGCGTGTATTTCGTCACGCACGGCGCTGACGGCCACCAGTTCGACTATCTGCGCGCGGGTTCCGCGGCGAGCCGCTACGCAGTGGCCGATCTGCCGCTCGATGCGCTGGCCGCGGCGCGGGCCGTGCACCTGTCGGGCATCAGCCTCGCGATCGGCACGGCCGCGTGCGACGCCGCGTTCGCGGCGATCGACCACGCGCGCAGCAACGGCGCGCAGGTCAGCTTCGACACGAACCTGCGCCTGAAGCTGTGGCCGCTGCCGCGCGCCCGCGCGGTGATGCGCGAAGCGCTGCGCCAGACGGACATCTGCCTGCCGAGCTGGGACGACGTCACGGCGCTCACCGGTGCGAACGATCGCGACGCGATCGTCGATGCGATGCTCGAGCACGGGCCGCGGGTCGTCGCGCTGAAACTCGGCAAGGAAGGCGCGTATGTCGCGACGCCGAACGAACGGCGCGTGGTGCCGGGCTTCGCGGTCGAGGCCGTCGACGCGACGGGCGCGGGCGACTGCTTCGGCGGTGCGTTCGTTGCGCGGATCGTCGCAGGCGACGATCCGTTCGCGGCCGCGCGTTATGCGAACGCGGCGGCGGCACTGTCGACGACCGGCTACGGTGCGGTCGCACCGATTCCGCGCCGCGACGCGGTGGAACGCCTGATGCAGGGCTGACGCGGCTCTCGCACGCCGGCTACGCGACGTGTTCACTCGAACGCCCGGATGACGGGCGACGTGAACGGCTGGCGAGCGGTGTGCGTACCGCGCTCGGCGCCTGCGCATCGGTGGTCGCCACGTGCGCGTGGCGATCGATGTGCAGCGGCGACGCGCAGCATGTCGCCGCGATTTTCGAGCGAATCTGAAGCAAGGAGCAACACAAGGTGGGTCGATATTCGCAATGGCAACGGGCGCTGGTGATTGCCGGCGCGCTGGCGGCGGGCCTCACGATGCCGGGCGTGGTCGCGGCACAGGCTGCCGCGCCGGGCGCGCAGC
This sequence comes from Burkholderia sp. Bp9099, assembly GCF_003857805.1. Classification (NCBI taxonomy): domain Bacteria; kingdom Pseudomonadati; phylum Pseudomonadota; class Betaproteobacteria; order Burkholderiales; family Burkholderiaceae; genus Burkholderia; species Burkholderia sp. Bp9099. Next base: position 318,638 of record NZ_QTPU01000003.1, on the reverse strand, counting down.
AGGATGAAGCGGCGCCCGCCCGGCCGCTGCGGCCGAATCGGGAATTCGCCCGCCTGCCGCGTTACGAAGGCACGCTCGGCGATCGGCCGATCGTCGTGCATCTCGGCCCGAAGACGGACGAGGCGGGCGTGCACGGCGAATACCAGTTCACGGACACGGGCGAGGTGGTGCTGCTCGCCGGCGATCGGGACGGCGACACGCTCGAGATCGAGGAATCGAACGACGGCACGAACATCACGGGCGTGTGGATCGGCCGCTTCGACGCGACGGGCGAGCTGAAGGCCGACCGGATGAACTCGGACGAATCGGATCCGCAACCCGTCGTGCTGCGCCTGGCGCCGGGCAAGCGCGCGGCGCTGCAGGTACGCGACGGCCGCGTGCAGGAAATCGAGACGGTCGGCAACGTTGTCAATCTGCGCGCCGACGACTGAGCGCGCGCTGGCTCGGCGCATGCGGCGCGCATTGTACCGGGCCAACCGCGCCGATTTTGGCTAACCTAGCGACCTATTCCGCAACCGAACGGCCTTTCTCCGGGCCTCCTGCCATGACTGCATCCACTCCGAAGCGCGCACTCCAGACCCGCATCGTTCAACCCGACGACAACATCCCGGATGGCTTCCGTTCGTTCGTGCCGCCGGTCGAGCGTGCATCGACGGTCGTGTTCCCCGATCTCGCGACGATGCGCGCGCTGGTGTGGCACGACGACAACCAGTGGCGCTACGGGCTGCATGCGACCCCGACGTCGCTCGCGCTCGCGCAGCGGCTCGCCGAGATCGAAGGCGGCTCGCATGCGCTGCTGCAGCCGTCGGGTCTCGCGGCGATCATGAACGTCTATTTCGGGATCGTGAAGGCGGGCGACGACGTGTTGATCCCGCACAACGTCTACGGGCCGAATGCCGATCTCGGCAACTGGCTCGCGAAGGATTTCGGCATCACCGCGCGCTTCTACGATCCGCTCGTCGGCGCCGGCATTGCCGACCTGATCCAGCCGAACACGCGGCTGATCTGGATCGAGGCGCCGGGCTCGGTGACGATGGAAGTGCCCGACGTGCGTGCGATCACGGCGGTCGCGCAGGCGCGCGGCATCGTCACCGCGATCGACAACACGTATTCGGCCGGGCTCGCGTTCAAGCCGTTCGAGCATGGCGTCGACATCTCGGTGCAGGCGCTGACCAAGTATCAATCGGGCGGCAGCGACGTGCTGATGGGCGCGACGATCACCGCGAGCGCGGCGCTGCAGGCGCAACTGAAGCTCGCCCGGATGCGCTGCGGGATCGGCGTGTCGGTCGACGACTGCTCGCTCGTGCTGCGCAGCCTGCCGAGCATGCAGGTGCGCTTCGATGCGCACAGCAAGAGCGCGCTCGCGCTCGCGCAGTGGCTGAAGGCGCGCCCGGAGATCGCGGCCGTGCTGCATCCGCAACTGCCGGACTGTCCGGGGCACGCTTCGTTCATGCGCGACTTCACCGGCGCGGGCGGGCTGTTCTCGGTGGTGTTCGACGAGCGCTACAGTGCCGAGAAGATCGATCGTTTCGTCGAGGCGCTCGAGCTGTTCGCGATCGGCTGGAGCTGGGGCGGCGCGTGCAGCCTCGCGATGCCTTACGACGTGGCGTCGATGCGCCCGGACTGGCCGCATCGCGGCACGCTGGTACGCTTCTACGTCGGTCTCGAAGACGAAGCCGACCTGCGCGCGGATATCGAGCGCGCGATGCAGTCCACGCTCGGCTGAGCACCGAACCCCGAGCGGAACAGCAAAACGCCCGCGCGATGCAACATCGCGCGGGCGTTTTTCATGGGCGGCTTGCGCGGATCGGAAATCAGAACAACCGCAGCAGCCCGTCGAGGCCGACGTGGTCGAATGCGACGGTGGCCGCATCGCGCACGACGGGCTTCGCGTGGAACGCGACCGACAGCCCGGCTTCGGCCATCATCTTCAGGTCGTTCGAGCCGTCGCCCATCGCGATCGCACGGCTCGGCTCGATGCCGAGCGATGCGCAGGTGTCGCGCAGCAGGCGCGCCTTGACGTCGGCGTTGACGATCTCGCCGAGCACCTTGCCGGTCAGCTTGCCGTCGACGATCTCGAGCGTGTTCGCGTGCGCGAAGTCGAGGCCGAGGCGCGCCTTCAGGCGCTCGGTGAAGAACGTGAAGCCGCCCGACACGAGCAGCGTCTTCAGGCCCGCGGCCTTCACGCCGGCGAGCATCGTCTCCGCGCCGGGCGACAGCTGCAGCCGTTCCTCGTACACGCGCTCGAGCGCCTGCGCGTCGAGCCCCGCGAGCAGCGCGACGCGGCGCGTGAGGCTTTCGTTGAAATCGCGGATCTCGCCGCGCATCGCCGCCTCGGTAATCTCGGCGACCTGCGTCTTCAGCCCGCAGAAATCGGCGATCTCGTCGATGCATTCGATCGTGATCAGCGTCGAGTCCATGTCCATCACGACGAGCCCGAACTCGCCGAGCGTGCGGCCGGCTTCGACGAAGCCGAAGTCGAGCGCATGCGTGCCGCAGTACGCGTCGATGTCGAGACGCTGCGCGGGGTTGGCGTTTTCGATGCGCAGCGCGTGATCGTCGGTCTGCACGATGCGGGTGCCGCGCGACAGCGCGAGCAGCGGTTTGTGATGCGCGTCCGACAACGGCGCGAGACTCTGGATGACGAGGTTGTGGGTCATGACGGAATGTTTGGAAGCGAATGAAACGCGTGCGCGGCCGGCATGCGGCCGCCTGCGAACGCGGGCCCCGTTCGGCGTCGGGCCGTTGCGTCGCGAACGCGCCATTGTAGCCGGTTGGTATCCGATCGCGACCGGATCGCCGCCGGGAACCGGCGCTGGCGCCGTGCCGGGTGCCGCACGCACGGCGATTTGGCGGACGGTGCGGGCTACTCGGGCTACTCGGGCTACTCGGGCTATTCGGGCTATTCGGGCTATTCGGGCTATTCGGGCTATTCGGGCGATTGCCGGTCGCGATCCCAGTAAGGCGGATCGCCGAAGTGTTCGGCCAGGAACGCGATGAACGCGAGCGTCTTCAGCGGCACGTGTGCGCGGCTCGGATAGACGGCCCAGATCGCGACGTCGTTCGCGAACGGGTAGTCGTCGAGCACGGTGACGAGCGCGCCGCTCGCGAGCAGCGGGCCGACGTCCCAGGTCGACTTGATCGCGATGCCGAAGCCGTCGACGAGCGCTTCGCGGATCGCCTCGCCGTTGCTCGCGACGAGCCGGCCGCCGACCCGCACGGTGAGCGGGCCTTGCGGCGTGACGAACGACCAGTCGCGCTGGTCGCCGAGGATCACGCATTCGTGCTGCGCGAGGTCGGCCGGATGGCGCGGCGTGCCGTGTTCGGCGAGATACGCGGGCGAGCAGCACAGCACGCGCCGGTTCGTGGCGAGCCTGCGCGCGACCAGCGTCGAATCCTTCAGCGCGCCGAGGCGGATCGCGACGTCGTAGCCGTCGTCGACAAGGTCGACGATCTCGTCGGACAGCCGCAAGTCGAGCGACACGGACGGGTAGCGGCGCAGGAACGCGGGAATCACGGGCGCGACGTGCTGGCGGCCGAACGACGACGACATCGACACTTTCAGCCGCCCGTACGGCTCGCTGCGGCCGTGGCCGACCGAGGCGCGCGCGGCATCGGCGGCCGACAGCAGCGCCTCGGCGCGGGCCATGAAGACTTCGCCGTCCTGCGTCAGGCTGATGCGGCGCGTGGTGCGATGCAGCAACCGCGCGCCGAGCTGGCGCTCCAGCTGCGCGATGCGCGCGCTCGCGACCGCGGCCGATACGCCGAACTCGCGCCCGGCCGCGCTCACGTTCGCGAGCAGCGCGGCGCGCACGAACAGGCCGACGTCGAGCAGGTCGAGCGGCTTGTCGGGGGCTGCAATCGGATCGGACGTCATTATTCTGAAATTCCTGAAAATGTTTCAGGAAATATAGCGGTTTTCTCGAATGATCGGGGCGCCTACGATGGCATGCATGGGGCCGCGCCGCGGCCCGCCCGATTTCCCTGAAGGAGTTTCGTGATGAAAGCCGTTGGACTGACCCGTTACCTGCCGATCGACGACCCGCAGGCGCTCGTCGACGTGGAACTGCCGCAACCGGTGCCGGGCCCGCGCGACCTGCTCGTGAAGGTCGAGGCGATCTCCGTGAACCCGGTCGACACCAAGGTGCGCGCGCCGAAACCGCAGGTCGAGGAGACGCCGCGCGTGCTCGGCTGGGATGCGGCCGGCACGGTCGTCGCGGTCGGTGCCGAGGTCACGCTGTTCCGGCCGGGCGACGAGGTGTTCTACGCGGGCAGCATCACGCGGCCCGGCGCGAACAGCGAATTCCACGCGGTCGACGAGCGGATCGCCGCGCTCAAGCCGCGCTCGCTCGATTTCGCGGCGTCGGCGGCGTTACCGCTCACCGCGCTGACCGCCTGGGAGGCGCTGTTCGACCGGCTGCGCGTGTCGCCTCAGGGCGCCGACGCGGGCAAGTCGGTGCTGATCATCGGCGGCGCGGGCGGGGTGGGTTCGATCGCGATCCAGCTCGCCAAGACGCTCGCCGGGCTGCGCGTGATCGCGACCGCGTCGCGGCCGGCGTCGGCCGAATGGGTGCGCTCGCTCGGCGCGGACGACGTGGTCGATCATTTCGGCGACCTGCCCGCGCAACTGCGTGAAATCGGCCACCCGAGCGTCGACTACGTGCTGATCTTCAACGACACGGACCGTCATTTCCCTGCCGCGGCGGAAGTAATCCGCCCGCAGGGCGGCATTTGCACGATCGTCGAGAACGAGAAGCCGATTCCGGTCGAGCAACTGAAGGCGAAGAGCGCCGCGTTTCACTGGGAATTCATGTTCACGCGTGCGATGTTCGAGACGCCGGACATGATCGAGCAGCACAAGATCCTGAGCGAGGTGGCGCGGCTCGTCGACGGCGGCACGCTGCGCACGACGCTCGGCGAACAGCTCGGCACGATCAACGCCGCCAACGTGCGGCGCGCGCATCAGCTGCTCGAAGCCGGGCGCGCGATCGGCAAGCTGGTGCTGAGCGGCTTCTGAGTGCCGCAGACCCGTCGCTTCGCGCCAGGCGCCGATGGGCATCCCCCAAGGGGACTTCCTTCGGGGCGGAAAACCTGGGTCTGCCCGGCGTGTTCCCGAGCGCCGGCGTCGCGCGTACGGGATGCGGCGTCGCGAACGCAAGCGGGGTAACACCCGATGCGTTTGCGGCGCATTGCATGCCGCTTGGCGGTAGACTGGCAACGCATCATGCATCGAAAACCGCGCGGCACGCGCGTGCCGCCGCATTACAAGGAGGTCAGCATGAGCCAACGCAGCTTGTCAGTCGCCGCATCGTGGTCTGCCGTGTTCGCGGCGGCGTGCGTCAGCGCGAGCGTATTCGCGGCGCCGCCGGTCAAGGGCAGCCTGAAGGGCGGCGGGACAGGGCAGCTCGAATACACCGTCAAGGTCGATTCGAAGACCTTCGGCAATACGCAGGAGACCCGCAAGATCCGCTCGGGCGAAACGGACGACTTCAACTGGAAGTCGGTGCCGCCGGGCGGCGCGGTCGCGATGCCGGACGGTTGCCCGAACGCCGACAACCTGCCGCGCGACGCGAACGGCGCGATGGTGCGCCAGACCCAGGTGCGGCTCGCGCCGTCGGTCGACGCGAAGGGGATCGCGAACGTGCAGATGAGCTTCCAGGCCGCTGCGCCGAAAGGCACGCGCAACGTGAGCGCGGGCGGCAAGTCGCTGCAGTGCCCGGATGTCGTGTCGGTGAGCCAGGTCAAGTGGGTGTCGATTTCGACCAATGGCGGCTCGAAGTCCGTCTCGATGAGCGACGGCACGAAAGTGACGGTGTCGATCAAGCGCTGAGCGGTGCGCGCGGGCCGGCAAGACGTCCGGTGCGTGCGCAACCAACCGCGATGCGTATCCGGTGATCCGGGCAGTGCCGCGCGTGACGGTTTCGTGGCGCGCGGCTTCGCGTATTTCCGTTGTTTGAGGTTTGATGTGCGTCGTGTCCGGTGCGCACCGACAGCGCGGCCATTCGCCCCCCGGCGCGCGTGACGTGATGCGGATGTCGCGCTATCCTCCCGGGCTTCTCCCTCTTCCCCGTACGACATCCCGATGAAACATTGCATGCGCGCGCTGCTGTCGGCCGCTGCGTTCGTCGCCACTCATGCGCAGGCAGCCGACGATTGCAGCTTCGCGAAGAAAGTCGAGCTGCCGTCGCGACAGCAGGTCGCCGTCGTGTCGAGCGGCGCACTCGAGCCGTGTTCGACCGGCAGCTATGCGGTGCGCGTGTATTCGACCGCGCATGCCGCGCCCGGCTTCGATACGGACGACTACGTAACCGGTGTGCTGCATGCGCGTGACGGCACCGTCGCCGACGCCTTCACGGCCGACCTCGGTGCGCGTGCGCCGCAGGCGCTCGTCGTCACGACGCGCTCGGCCGGCAGCGGCGGTTATGTCGGCGCGCAGGCCTATGTGACGACACCACGCGCGGTGCGGCTCGTCGCGTCGGTCGACGGGCTGGCACCCGATGCCGACGTCAAGGCCGCGTTGCGCCAGGCCCTCGGCAAACGCCGCAGCGCCCGCTGACCGCACGCCGCGCGGGTCGCGGCGCCGCGCGTCAATGCGCGCGTTCCTCGAGCCGCGATGCGAGAAAGCGGTGATCGGCGGAGAACAGCCGGCGATACGTCATCAGCACCGCGCCGACCGTGCCGAGCGCGGACGCCGCGGCGATCAGGAACATGATCACGATCTGGTAGCGCACGGCCTGCAGCGGCGACTGGCCGGCCAGCACCTGGCCGGTCATCATCCCCGGCAGGCTCACGACACCGACGACGGCCATCTGGTTGAGCGTCGGCAGCATGCCCGCACGCACGGCCTGGCGCGCGGCGTCCTGCGCGGCTTCCCAGCGCGTCGCGCCGAGTGCGAGCGCGGTCTCGACGCGGTCGCGCCGTGCCGTCAGTTCCTCCATCATCCGTTCGACGCCGAGCGACACGCCCGTGAGCGTATTGCCGAGGATCATTCCGAGGATCGGGATCGCATATTGCGGCGTGTACCACGGATGAATGCGGATCACGACGAACAGCCCGATCGCCGCGACGAACCAACTGCTGAACCAGATGGACGCGATGCTGTCGACGCGCTGTCCGCGATACGTGCGCTTGCCGCGGCCGGCGCCCGCAAAGCCCGCGATCAGCGTCATCAACGCGGTCAGCGGCAGCACGACGGTCCAGTGCGGATGGCCGAACACCCAGCCGAGCACGTAGCCGATCGCGAGCAGCTGCACGACGGTGCGCACGGCGGCGAGCGCGAGCTTGCGCCCGAGGCCGAGCGACAGCGCCGCGGAGATCGCGCCGTTGACCGCGACGAGCGCGGCGGCGATGCCGACGTCGACGAGACTCAGATCCTGCAGTGCCGGGCTCATCGTGCCGCCTCCGTCGTGCTCGCGGCGGCGTGCAGCACGCCGGCCTGCATCACGAGCCGCGTCGTGCCGATCCGTGCGGCCTGCGCCGGATCGTGCGAGATCCACATGCAGGCGCGCGCATCGGGGGCCGCGTCGAACCAGGCGCCGACGAGCGCTTCGATCGCGCGCGTGGAGTCGGGGTCGAGCGCGGACGTCGGCTCGTCGAGCAGCAGCACGTCGGGGTCGAGTTGCAGCACGCGCAGCAGCGCGGCGATCTGCGCTTCGCCGCCCGACAGTTCGCTCGCGCGCTTGTCGAGAAAATCGGCGCCGCGACCGGCGCGGGCCACGAGCGCTTCGGCGCGCGCACGGTCGAACGTCGCGTCGCGATAGATCGCGAGCGAGTACGGATAGCGCAATTGCGCCTCGACGGTGCCGTCCATCTGCGCGGGTCGCTGGCGCACGTAGGCGACGCTGCGCCGGTAGCGCGGAATCGCATTGCGCCTGATCCGCTTGCCGCGCCACAGGATCTGACCGCCGTCGAGCGGATCGAGCAGCGCGAGCGCGCGCAGCAGCACGCTCTTGCCGGAACCCGATGGTCCGGTGATAGCAATTCGCGATCCCGCGGCGAGGCTGAAGTCGGTCGGCGCCAGCAAAGTCTTGCCGCTGCTGGCGTCGCGGCGCGTGATGTGCTGCGCATCGATGAGACCGGTCGGGGCTGTCATGTCGAAAATGAAAAAAAGCGTTAATGGCGCCGAGGCGTCGTCGGAGCGTGCGTCATAATACAGATTGAAAAGCCGCCAGTGTCGTGCTTCGTTCATTCACGCACGTGGCCCGACATGGCGTGCACATTCTGCATAACAACAACGGAATCGCCATGACGCTAGCCCGAGCCATCGGCAAATCGGCTGCATGGATCGTCTGCATCGTCGCACTGATCATCGCGGCCGCCGGCATTTTTATCGTCACGTTCGACTGGAACCGCGCGAAACCGTGGGTCAACGAACATGTGAGTACCGCGCTTGGCCGTTCGTTTGCGATCAACGGCGATCTCAAGGTCGGCTGGCGTCGCCCGGACGGCGAGACCGGCTGGCGTGCATGGGTACCCTGGCCGAGCTTCTCGGCCACGCAACTCGAGATCGGCAATCCGGACTGGGCGAAGGGGCCCAGGTTCGCCACGGTCGATGCCGCGCATTTCGATCTCGCCATCCTGCCGCTCCTCGCGCACGAAATCGTCATTCCGTCGATCGATGTCGTCAATCCCGCGGTCGACCTCGAGCGGCTCGCCGACGGCCGCAATACGTGGACCTTCCAGTTCAAGCAATCCGCGCAACCGTCGCCGTGGAAGGTGCGGCTCGACAGCTTCGGGTTCGCGAAGGGCATCGTCACGTATCGCGATGCGATCACGAAGGCCGATCTCACGGTCGCGATCGATACGCTCGGCCAGCCGATTCCGCTCGGCGACGTGCTGAAGGAACAGGAACAGACGTCGCGTGCGGCATCGGCCCAGCGCGTCGGCAAGCACGGCGCCGCGCAATTGAGCGCGAAGGCGAATGCGGAAGCCGCATCGGGTGCGTCGGCGCCGCAGGCGGCGAGCGGGGCGTCTGCCGTTGCGGCGTCGGGAGTGTCCGGCGCCGCTCCGGCTACTTCGGTTTCCTCTGCATCGACGGCCCCGCCGGCATCCGGCGCGAGTGGTGCGTCAGGTGCATCCGGTGCGTCGGCGGCCGCCGCGCCCGCGAAGCCGTCCGGCCCGACCTATGCGTTCGGGCTCAAGGTCGACGGCCGCTACAAGAACGTGCCGATCAGCGGCACCGGCAAGGTGGGCGGCGTGCTGGCGATCGAGAAGTCGACGCAGCCGTTCCCGCTGCAGGCCGACGTGAAGGCCGGCGACACGCGGCTCGCGATCGTCGGTACGCTGACCGACCCGATGCATCTCGCGGCGCTCGACCTGCGGTTATGGCTGCAGGGCACGTCGATGTCGCACCTCTACCAGATTACCGGCATCACGCTGCCCGACACGCCGCCGTATGCGACCGAAGGGCGGCTGATCGGCAACATCAAGCAGAACGCCAGCACGTTCCGCTACGAGGACTTCAACGGCCGCGTGGGCGGCAGCGATCTGCGCGGTACGCTCACCTGGGCGCAGCGCGAGCCGCGGCCGAAGCTGTCGGGCGAGCTCGAGTCGAAACTGCTGCAGTTCTCCGACCTCGCGCCGGTGATCGGCGCCGACACGGCCGCGAGCAAGGCCAAGCGCGGCGACACGACGCGCCAGCCGCCGGACCGCGTGCTGCCGGTTTCGAGGTTCCGCACCGAGCGCTGGAGCGCGATCGACGCGGACGTGAAGTTCACCGGCCGCAAGCTGATCAAGAGCCCGCAGCTGCCGATTACCGACCTGTACACGCACGTTCTGCTGCAGGACGGCGTGCTGACACTCGAGCCGCTGAAGTTCGGCGTCGCGGGCGGCACGCTCGCGACCACCGCGCATCTGGACGGCAGCCGCACGCCGCTCAAGGGCCGCTTCACGCTGTCCGCGCGTCACCTGAGGCTCAAGCAGCTGTTCCCGACGCAGAAGGTGATGCAGACCGCGCTCGGCGAGATCAACGGCGATGCGTCGCTGTCGGCGACCGGCAACTCGCCGGCCGCGCTCGCGGGTACCTCGACCGGCGAAGTGAAGGCGCTCATCACGGATGGCCGCATCAGCCTGCTGCTGATGGAGGCGGCGGGGCTGAACGTCGCGAACGTCGTCTACGAGAAGCTGTTCGGCACTCGCGACGTGAACATCAACTGCGCGGCGATCGACTTTGTCGCGACCGACGGGATGCTCGACCCCAAGGTGTTCGCGCTCGATACGGACGATGCGCTGATCAACGTCGACGGCCCGGTCAACCTGCGCGACGAATCGATCGACCTGAAGATCCACCCGCACACGAAGGGTTTCCGGGTCTTCTCGCTGCGCTCGCCGCTGTATGCGAAGGGCACGTTCAAGAACCCGAAGGTCGGCGTCGACGCGGGCGCGCTCGCGCTGCGCGCCGGCGCGATGGTCGGGCTCGGCCTGATCAACCCGTTCGCGGCGCTGGTTCCGCTGATCGCGCCGAGCAACAACCGCGACGTGCCGTGCGCGGAGCTGTTCGGGCAAATGAAGGAGAAGGCGGCGCAGAAGCGCGCGGTGAAGGAAGGCAAGTAGGGGCCCCGAAGGGAGGCGCCGGCGCCGCGCGCGGCGGCCCGGCTGGCGGGGCCGGAACAGTGCGGTCGGCAGTTTCTCCGACACCTGCTAAAATACACGGTTTTCCGTCGATTTCTCTCTTACGGGACCTGCCGTGCTTTCTACTGCCAACATCACGATGCAATTCGGGCCGAAGCCCTTGTTCGAGAATATCTCGGTCAAATTCGGCGAGGGCAACCGCTATGGTCTGATCGGCGCGAACGGCTGCGGCAAGTCGACCTTCATGAAGATCCTGGGCGGCGACCTCGAGCCGAGCGCCGGCAACGTCGCGCTGGAGCCGAACGTGCGCCTGGGCAAGCTGCGCCAGGACCAGTTCGCGTATGAAGACGTGCGCGTGCTCGACGTCGTGATGATGGGCCACACCGAAATGTGGGCCGCGATGACCGAGCGCGACGCGATCTACGCGAACCCGGAAGCCACCGACGACGACTACATGCACGCGGCCGAGCTCGAAGGCAAGTTCGCCGAATACGGCGGCTACGATGCCGAGGCGCGCGCGGGCGCGCTGCTGCTCGGCATCGGCATCGAGGAGAAGTTCCACAACGGCACGATGGCCGACGTCGCGCCGGGCTGGAAGCTGCGCGTGCTGCTCGCGCAGGCGCTGTTCTCGAAGCCGGACGTGCTGCTGCTCGACGAACCGACCAACAACCTGGACATCAACTCGATCCGTTGGCTCGAGCACACGCTCAACGAGTACAACTCGACGATGATCATCATCTCGCACGATCGTCACTTCCTGAACTCGGTGTGCACGCACATGGCCGACATGGACTACGGCACGCTGAAGGTCTGGCCGGGCAACTACGACGACTACATGCTCGCATCGGCACAGGCGCGCGAGCGCCAGGCCGCGGCGAACGCGCGCGCGAAGGAACGCGTGGCCGAGCTGCAGGACTTCGTGCGCCGCTTCTCGGCGAACAAGTCGAAGGCCCGCCAGGCAACGAGCCGCGCGAAGCAGATCGACAAGATCAAGATCGAGGAATTCAAGCCGTCGTCGCGTCAGAACCCGTTCATCCGCTTCGAGTTCGAGAAGAAGCTGCACAACGTCGCGGTGGTCGCCGAAGACATCACGAAGAAGTACGAGCGCACGATCTTCCAGAACTTCAACCTGTCGGTGCAGCCGGGCGAGCGCATCGCGATCATCGGCGAGAACGGCGCGGGCAAGACGACGCTGCTGCGTTCGCTGCTCGGCGCGCTGCAGCTCGATCACGGCACGGTGAAGTGGTCGGAGAACGCGAACGTCGGCTACATGCCGCAGGATACGTACGAGGAGTTCCCGAACGACATCACGCTGATGGACTGGATCGACCAGTACCGCAAGGACGGCGACGACGAAACGATGGTGCGCGGCACGCTGGGCCGCCTGCTGTTCTCGTCGGACGACATCAAGAAGTCGGTGAAGGTGCTGTCGGGCGGCGAGAAGGGCCGCATGATCTGGGGCAAGCTGATGCTCGGCCGCCACAACGTGCTGCTGATGGACGAGCCGACCAACCACATGGACATGGAGTCGATCGAGTCGCTGCAGATCGCGCTCGAGCAGTTCGAAGGCACGCTGATCTTCGTGTCGCACGACCGCGAATTCGTGAGCGGGCTGGCGAACCGGATCATCGAAGTGCGCACGGACGGCACGCTGTTCGACTTCGGCGGGAATTACGAGGAGTTCCTGACGAGTCAGGGGCAGGAGTAATTGCCCGGGCGGCCATGCCCGACCTGATGTACCGGAAGCCCGCCAGGTGCAAGCCTGGCGGGTTTTTCGTATCCGGGCAGATGTTCGCCGTTACCGGATCGGCACGACGGCCATTGAAGGGAAAATGTCAGGTCGGGTGCGGCACCCTCGATGACGATTCGACGCGGCGGCGCCGTTTCCGGCCGGCAGGCGCTGCGACCGCAACCGGCGCATCACCTCGCCCGCCGCCCGGTGCCCGCCGCCCTGTGCCGTCGCATCAATCCGCGAGCCGCTTGTCGGCGAGCGCCTTGCAGCAGTCTTCGTACACCCATTGCACGAGTTTCGCCCGGTAATCGAGATCGTCGGTATCGACGATTTCCTCGACCGCGTCACGCGCCCACGACGCGTCGACGAAGTCGGCGTGCCGCTTGGCGATGTCCTGCGCCAGTGCGGCCAGCTTCGCGATCGCGAGCCAGTCGGCCTGCCGGTGATGGCGGTCGAGCCAGCGGTGTGCGGCCTGCACCTGGAACGATGCGTCCGGCCAGGTTTCGTTCAGGTAAAACGCGCCGAGATTGCCGCAGGTGAGCCAGCACAGCAGCTCCAGGCGATCTTGCGAGCCGAGGATATGGGATGCGTCGGTCATGGCAGCGCTCACGAAGGCATCGATTCCGGGTGGCGCGGCCTGCAGCGGCCGGCGCCGATACTAAAAACATAGCACGATGCGGGCCACGTCGTGCGGCCTCGTGGCGTGCCGGCGTGGCGCGGATGCCGCAGCCGCGGGCGTCCGGTATCCGGCACCCGCTCGCCGGCGCCCGTGCGGACCGTTCGGCGGCGCTCGCGGTCTGGTCCGGCGTCATCGCCGGGCGGCGCCACACTCGTTAGAATGGCCGTTTTCCGGGAGACAGGAAGCGATGAAAATCTACAACCAGTTCTACATCGACGGTGCATGGCGCAAGCCGGCCGGAACGGGCACGATCGACGTGATCGACTCGGGCACCGAGGCCGTGATCGGCCGGATTCCGGAGGGCACGGCCTCGGACGCGCAGGACGCGATCCGCGCGGCGCGCGCGGCGTTCGACGCGTGGGCCGCGACCCCGGCCGCGACGCGCGCGGGCTACCTGCGCAAGATCGTCGAGCGTCTGCAGGCGCGCAGCGAGGAACTCGCGCAGTCGATCACCGGCGAAGTCGGGATGCCGATCAAGCTGTCGCGTGCGATCCAGGTCGGCGGCCCGATCTACAACTGGAAGGCGTACGCGAAACTCGCCGAATCGTTCGAATTCGAGGCGACGGTCGGCAACTCGCTGGTGGTGCGCGAGCCGGTCGGCGTCGTCGCGGCGATCACGCCGTGGAACTACCCGCTCAACCAGGTCACGCTGAAGGTCGCGCCGGCGCTCGCGGCCGGCTGCACGGTCGTCCTGAAGCCATCCGAAGTCGCGCCGCTCAACGCGTTCATGCTCGCGGAGGCGATTCACGAAGCGGGCCTGCCGCCGGGCGTGTTCAACCTCGTATGCGGTTACGGCCCGGTCGTCGGCGAGGTGCTGGCGACCGATCCGGACGTCGACATGGTGTCGTTCACGGGTTCGACGCGCGCCGGCAAGCGCGTTGCCGAACTCGCGGCCGCGGGCGTGAAGCGCGTCGCGCTCGAACTGGGCGGCAAGTCGGCGTCGGTGATTCTCGACGATGCCGATTTCGCGACGGCGGTGAAGGGCACGGTCAACGCGTGCTACCTGAACGCGGGCCAGACCTGTTCGGCGCACACGCGGATGCTGGTGCCGGAAGCGCGCTACGACGAGGCGCGCGCGCTCGCGAAGGCGGCGGCCGAAGCGTATGTCGCGGGCGACCCGCGCCAGGAAACGACGCGCCTCGGCGCACTCGCATCGGCCGCGCAGCAGCAGCGCGTGCAGGCCTACATCCAGCGCGGGATCGACGACGGCGCGGAACTCGTGACGGGCGGCACGGGCCTGCCGGAAGGGCTCGCGAAGGGCTTCTTCGTGAAGCCGACGGTGTTCGGCCGCGTCGATCCGAAATCGACGATCGCGCAGGAAGAAATCTTCGGGCCGGTGCTGTCGATCATCACGTATCGCGACGAAGACGAAGCCGTGCGCATCGCGAACGATTCGCCTTATGGGCTCGGCGGCGCGGTGTGGGCGGGCAGCGACGAACGCGCGATGCGCGTCGCGCGCCGCATCCGCACGGGGCAGGTCGACATCAACGGCGGCACGTGGAACAGCGCCGCGCCGTTCGGCGGCTACAAGCAGTCGGGGCACGGCCGCGAGAACGGTGTGTACGGGCTCGAAGAGTATCTCGAATACAAGTCGATGCAGCTCAAGCCGGCGAATCCGGCCTGAGCGTCGCACCGCGCTTGAACCGAAACGGCACGCTCGCGTGCCGTTTTTTTATTGACGGCCGTCAAGATGCGCGTCGGTGGATCGTCGATCATCGCGTTTCCGATTTCCGATGTTTCGACGAGGTTCAGATGACCGCACGCACTTCCTTCCCGCCGCTCACGATTCGCGGCCGCGCGTTGCTGCCCGTGGTGCAGGGCGGCATGGGCGTCGGCATCTCCGCGCACCGCCTCGCGGGCAGCGTCGCGCGCGAAGGCGCGCTCGGCACGATCGCGAGCATCGACCTGCGTCACCACCACGCGGACCTGCTCGCGCGCTGTCGCGCGAATCCCGACCGCGCGACGCTCGAGGCCGCGAACCTCGACGCGCTCGCGCGCGAGATTCGCCTCGCGAAGACCTACGGCGAAGGCCGCGGGATGATCGCGGTCAACGTGATGAAGGCGGTGCGCACGCATGCGGACTACGTGCGCGTCGCGTGCGACGAAGGCGCGGACGCGATCGTGATGGGCGCGGGCCTGCCGCTCGATCTGCCCGATCTCACGCAGGGGCGCGACATCGCGCTGATCCCGATCCTGTCGGACAGCCGCGGGATCGCGCTGGTGCTGAAGAAGTGGATGAAGAAGGGGCGGCTGCCGGATGCGATCGTGATCGAGCATCCCGCGCATGCGGGCGGCCACCTCGGGGTCACGCAGATCGACGACATGCACGATGCGCGCTTCGATTTCGCGCGCGTGCTCGACGAGGCCGCGCAGGTGATGGCGTCGCTCGGCCTGGCGCGCGACACGATCCCGCTGATCGTCGCGGGCGGGATCAACAGTCACGACTCGGTGCGTGCGGCGCTCGCGGCCGGCGCGAACGGCGTGCAGGTCGGAACGCCGTTCGCGGTGACGGAGGAAGGTGACGCGCATCCGAACTTCAAGCGCGTACTGGCCGACGCGCTGCCCGACGACATCGTCGAATTCGTCAGCGTGACGGGGCTGCCGGCGCGCGCGGTGAAGACACCGTGGCTCGATCGTTACCTGCGCAACGAAACGCGCATTCGCGACAAGCTCGGCGCGTTCAGGCAGCGCTGCCCGACCGCGCTCGAGTGCCTGAGCGTCTGCGGGCTGCGCGACGGCATCGAAAAGTTCGGTCATTTCTGCATCGACACGCGGCTCGCGGCCGCGTTGCGAGGCGACGTCGCGAACGGCCTGTTCTTCCGCGGCCGCGAAGCGCTGCCGTTCGGCAACGCGATCCGCAGCGTGCGCGATCTGCTCGACCTGCTGCTGACGGGCCGTGCCGCGGCGACTGCGACAAACCGTCCGAGGTTTACGCTGGCTTGACGGATATCAAAACGACGAAAAGACCCTACGAGGAAAATGGAATGCATTCTTCAGGGGTCTTTACCATGCATAAAACGATTCGAACATGTGTCACCGCTGCCGCCGTCGCGGCGAGTCTGGTCACGATGCCCACGCTGTCGCACGCGGCGTCGCCGGGCGACGGGATCAACCAGGGTGACGTACTGGTCCGCCTGCGCGCGATCAGCATCCAGCCGAACGAGCGCGCGAGCGACACGCTCGGCGCGATCAACACCGGCGTGAACAACGCGATCGTGCCGGAACTCGACTTCACCTACATGATCCGCGACTACCTGGGCGTGGAGCTGATCCTCGGCACGTCGCGGCACCAGATGACGTCGAGCCTCGGCAATCTCGGCGGCGTGGGCGTGCTGCCGCCGACGCTGCTGCTGCAGTACCACTTCAACCATGCCGGCAAGGTGCGTCCGTACGTCGGCGCGGGCCTGAACTACACGTACTTCTACAACAACGGGCTCAACGTCGGCGGGGAAGGCGTGTCGATCAACAAGAGCAGCTTCGGTCCGGCGCTGCAATTCGGCGTCGACGTGCAGTTGACGAAGAAGGTGTTCATGAACGTCGACGTGAAGAAGATCTGGATGAGCACCGATGCGACGCTCGGCGACAAGGGCATCGGCACGCTGCACATCGATCCGCTGATCGTCGGCGTGGGCGTCGGGATGAAGTTCTAACGGTTCGCGGACAAGAACAGAGTTGGGGTTGGCGGCATGGCAGTCGGCATGCCGCTCTTTTTTTGTGCGGCCGGTTTACAGCTTGTCGTACTGGAAGCGCATCGCGGTGCCTTCGCGCGTAATGCGCTCCCACACGGCCCGCTTCTCGTCGTCGCTCAGGAACACCCAGTTCGACACTTCGCCGGCCGTGCGGCCGCAGCCCTTGCAGACTTCGTCGAAGAGGGTCGAGCACACGCCGATGCAGGGGCTGTCGGGCAGGTCGTGGAGATTGGAGGCCATCGGGAGGGTTCGCGCAGTGAGATCGTCAGGGCGTCATTTTAATGCATCGGGACGGGGCAGCCGGCGGACGCCGCTAGCGTGCCGTACGGTCGCGTTGCCGTGACGGTGCGGCCGGTCGGCCGAACGGTTGGACGATGGCCGGATCGCCGTCGGCGACGGCTGGCCCGCCGTGCCGGACAGGGCCGGGCACGGCGCGCGGCGCGTGTCGCAGCGCGTCGCGATTTCACCGGTGAAACGGCCGCATGCACCGCGCGTCGCGCGGGCCGCTTGTGCTGCATGCGGCACGCGGTTTCGCCACCGCTTTCTTTTCCCGATGGACAGACGCCGATTACCCGATAGAATTCCCCCGGAACGCCCCGCTGCGCGGGCCGCCCGAGCGGCCGGCGGCGGGAATCTGTTCCGTTTGCGCGACACGGGCATGATTTTTTTGTGACGGAGCGCGAATGGTGGTAGCGTTCGGGGTTTTCGAGGGGCGGCGTGCCGGAACGCGCCGCCATGACGAGGCAGACGGCAGCCGGACAAGCGGTCCGGCCGGAGGGAGAACGGGATGAAAGCAAACGTAGTGGGCCGGTTCGCAGCGCTCGCGCTGTGCGTGGGTGCATCGGCGGCGGCGGCGAAGGATACGCAGCTCAATGTCTATAACTGGTCGGACTACATTGCGAAGGACACGATCCCGAACTTCGAGAAGCAGGCGGGCATCAAGGTCCGCTACGACAATTACGACAGCGACGACACGCTGCAGGCGAAGCTGCTGACGGGCAGCTCGGGCTACGACATCGTCGTGCCGACCAGCAACTACGCGGGCAAGCAGATCGCCGCCGGCATCTTCACGCCGCTCGACAAGTCGAAGCTGCCGAACCTCAAGTACCTCGATCCGCAACTGATGGCGCTCGTCGCCGGCGCGGACCCGGGCAACAAGTATTCGGTGCCCTGGGCGTACGGCACGACCGGTCTCGCATACAACCTGACGAAGGCGCAGCAGGCGCTCGGCAAGGTCCCGCTCGACAACTGGGACATCCTGTTCAAGCCGGAAAACATCTCGAAGCTGAAGACCTGCGGCGTGTCGGTGCTCGACGCGCCGGACCAGATGTTCGCGGCGGCGCTGCACTACATCGGCAAGGATCCGATGAGCACGAACCCGGCCGACTACAAGGCCGCGATGGAGGTGCTGAAGAAGATCCGCCCGTACATCACGCAGTTCAACTCGTCGGGCTACATCAACGATCTGGTCGGCGGCGACATCTGCTTCGCGTTCGGCTGGTCGGGCGACGTCGTGATCGCGAAGCATCGCGCGATCGAGGCGAAGAAGCCGTACAAGGTCGAGTACTACATTCCGAAGGGCGGCGCGCCGGTCTGGTTCGACGTGATGGCGATCCCGAAGGACGCGAAGAACAAGGACGCCGCGCTGCAGTGGATCAACTACATCGAGGATCCGAAGGTGCACGCGGCGATCACGAACGCCGTGTACTACCCGAGCGCGAACGCCGAGTCGCGCAAGTACGTGCGGCCCGACGTCGCGAACGATCCGGCCGTCTATCCGCCGGCCGACGTCGTGAAGACGCTGTTCCTGCTCAAGCCGCTGCCGCCTGAAATCCAGCGTCTGCAGACGCGTCTGTGGACCGAGCTGAAATCGGGCCGCTGAAGCGAGCCGGAGTCAGCCAGCAGTCATGAAGCCCCTGGTGTCCCCGGGGGCTTTGTTCGTCAAACGCAGGAGAGAAGCAGCACATCATGAATAGCCAGTCGGGTGCGCCGGTCGCGGGCGCACCGTCCTTCGTTCCTCCGTCCGGCGCCGATACGCGCGCCGAGAATTTTGTCCAGATCGTCGACGTCGTCAAGAAATTCGGCGACACCGAAGTGGTGCGCAACGTGAACCTGACGGTGCGCCAGGGTGAGCTGTTCGCGCTGCTCGGCAGCTCGGGTTCCGGCAAGTCGACGCTGCTGCGCATGCTGGCGGGCCTCGAGACGGTCACGTCGGGCAAGATCCTGATCGACGGCGAGGACCTCGCACAGATGCCGCCGTACAAGCGGCCCGTGAACATGATGTTCCAGTCGTATGCGCTGTTCCCGCACATGTCGGTCGAATCGAACGTCGCCTACGGCCTGAAGCAGGAAGGCACGCCGAAGGTGGAGCTGAAGGAGCGCGTCGCCGCGGCGCTCGAGCTCGTGCAGATGAGCAAGTACGCGAAGCGCAAGCCGCACCAGCTGTCGGGCGGCCAGCAGCAGCGCGTCGCGCTCGCGCGTTCGCTCGTCAAGCGCCCGAAGGTGCTGCTGCTCGACGAGCCGATGTCGGCGCTCGACAAGCAGATCCGCCAGCGCACGCAGATCGAGCTCGTCAACATCCTGAACAAGGTCGGCGTCACCTGCATCATGGTCACGCACGACCAGGAAGAGGCGATGACGATGGCGAACCGGCTCGCCGTGATGAGCGAAGGGCAGATCGTGCAGATCGGCTCGCCGAACGAAGTCTACGAATATCCGAACAGCCGCTTCTCGGCCGAGTTCATCGGCTCGACCAACCTGTTCGAAGGCGTCACCGTCGAGGACGAACCCGATTACGTGTACATCGAATCGCCGGAGCTGCCGAGCCGGCTGTACGTGAGCCACGGGATCACGGGCCCGCTCGGGATGCCGGTCACGGTGTCGGTGCGCCCCGAGCGGATCGCGCTCACCCGCAAGCCGCCCGAAGGCGCGTTCAACTGGGCGCACGGGAAGATCACCAACGTCGCGTACATGGGCGGCTACTCGCTGTATCACGTGAAGCTCGACGCGGGCAAGACGGTGATCGCGAACGTGTCGAGCCTCGCGATCTCCGAGCTCGACACGCCGGCGCTCGGCGACGAGATCTACGTGCGCTGGAGCGCGACGGCCGGCGTGGTGCTGACGTCATGAGCACGCTCAAGTCCCTGCTCGCATGGCCCGTGCGGCGCTTCAACCTGACCGGCGGCTCGGCGGTCGTCGCGGGGCCGTACACGTGGCTCGTGCTGTTCTTCCTGGTGCCGTTCGTGCTGGTCGTGAAGATCAGCTTCGCGGAGCTGCAGCTCGGCATCCCGCCGTATACGGAACTCGCGTCGTACGCGGACGGCGTGGTGCACATCGCGCTGAACCTGTCGCACTACGCGTTCCTGCTCACCGACAGCCTGTATTTCGCGACCTACGTGAATTCGGTGGTGGTCGCGGCGATCACGACGCTGCTGTGCCTGCTGATCGGTTATCCGATGGCGTACTACATCGCGCGTTCGAACCCGGCGACCCGCAACCTGCTGATGATGGGTGTGATGCTGCCGTTCTGGACGTCGTTCCTGATCCGCGTGTACGCGTGGATCGGGATCCTGAAGAACAACGGGCTCCTGAACAACTTCCTGATGTGGATCGGCCTGACCCATACGCCGATCGAGCTGTACCGCACGAACTACGCGGTGTACATCGGGATGGTGTATTCGTACCTGCCGTTCCTCGTGATGCCGCTGTACGCGCATCTCGTGAAGATGGACCTCCGCCTGCTCGAAGCCGCGTACGATCTCGGCGCGAAGCCGTGGAAGGCGTTCGTGCAGATCACGCTGCCGCTGTCGAAGAACGGGATCATCGCGGGCTGCCTGCTGGTGTTCATTCCGGCGGTCGGTGAGTACGTGATTCCGGAACTGCTCGGCGGCGCGAACACGCTGATGATCGGCCGCGTGATGTGGAACGAGTTCTTCAACAACGCAGACTGGCCGATGGCGTCGGCCGTGACCTGCGCGATGGTGCTGCTGCTGCTCGTGCCGATGGCGATGTTCCAGCACTTCCAGGCGAAGGAGCAGGAGGGCCGCCGTCGATGAAGCCGAATCGCTACCTGCAGTTCGCGGCGCTGTTCGCCGGCTTCGCGTTCCTGTACATCCCGATCATCAGCCTGATCGTCTATTCGTTCAACGAGTCGAAGCTCGTCACCGTGTGGTCGGGCTTCTCGTTCCGCTGGTACTCGGCGCTCGCGGAGGACGACGAGCTGCTGACGGCCGCGTGGCTGTCGCTGAAGATCGGCGTGCTGACCGCGTTCGCGTCGGTGTTCATCGGCACGTGGGCCGGCTTCGTGCTCGCGCGGATGGGGCGCTTTCGCGGCTTTGCGCTGTTCAGCGGGATGATCAACGCGCCGCTGGTGATCCCCGAGGTGATCCAGGGGATCTCGCTGCTGCTGCTGTTCATCGAGCTCGCGAAGTGGATCGGCTGGCCGGCCGAGCGCGGCGTGTTCACGATCTGGCTGGGCCACGTGATGCTGTGCATCTCGTACGTCGCGATCATCGTGCAGTCGCGCGTGCGCGAACTGAACCCGTCGCTCGAGGAAGCGGCGCTCGATCTCGGCGCGACGCCGCTGAAGGTGTTCTTCACGATCACGCTGCCGCTGATCTCGCAGGCGCTGATCGCGGGCTGGCTGCTGTCGTTCACGCTGTCGATCGACGACCTCGTGCTGTCGGCGTTCCTGTCGGGCCCCGGCTCGACGACGCTGCCGCTCGTCGTGTTCTCGCGCGTGCGCCTCGGCCTGAACCCGGAGATGAATGCGCTCGCGACGCTGTTCATCGTCGCGGTGACGGCGGGCGTCGTGATCGCGAACTTCGTGATGCTGCGCCAGGAACGCAAGCGGATGGCCGCGTTCGCCGCCTGACGCGCTCGCGCACAGGTTGCCGACGCAACGAATAACGCCCGGTGCCGACGACGAGTCGGCCCGGGCGTTTTGTTTGGCATGCGAGCCGCGTGCGGCTTACGCGCCGAACGCCGCCTTCGCGAGCAACCCGAGCGCCACGCAGACGAGCACCGCAGCGAAGCCGGCCTGCACGTGCCGCGCGGACAGGTGCCGGGACGCGCTGCGGCCGATCGCCATCCCGATTGCCGTCGCGACCGTGAACCACAGCGTCATGTCGAGCGGCGCGCGCGTGCCCGACACGAGCGTCGCGAACACGCCGCCGGTGCCGACCAGCGCGATCACCATCAGCGACGTCGCGACCACGCCGTGCATCGACACGTTCGTGAACTTGCGCAGCATCGGCACGATCACGAAACCGCCGCCGACACCGAGCAAGCCTGTCATCAGCCCCGTCACCGCGCCGGTCGACGCGAGCGCGAGCCCGACCGGCCACGACCAGACGAGCCGGCCCGTGTCGGGATTCACGCGGCCGACGCACAGCGGCGACGCGTCCGCGTCGCCGGGCGCATGACGCAGCGCCTGCCGCAGCAGGCGGCCCGCGACGACCAGCATCGTCAGCGCGAACAGCGCCAGCAGCACGCGTTGCGGCAGCACGTGCGCGAGCTTCACGCCGAGCGTCGTGAGCGGCACGCCGGCGACGGCCATCAGCAACGCCGCGCGATAGCGCACGAGCCCGCGGCGAAACCCTTCGAGCGCGCCGAGCGCGGCGCTGCCCGCGACCGCGACGAGCGCGACGGGCGTGGCCTGCTGCATCGGCCAGCCCATCCCGACGACGAGCGCGGGCACCGCGAGAATGCCGCCGCCCGCACCGGTGAGGCCGAGCACGGCGCCGACGAGACTGCCGAGTACGAGGGAAATCAGCATGGTGTCATCGGATTCCGGTCAACGTGCGATCGCGGGCTTCGCGAGCCATTCGCGGCCCTTGAGCATCGCCTTCCAGTAGAGCGGCGGCAGCACGCGCTCCTTGAGCAGCCACGCGAGCCGCGACGGGCGCCGGCCGTCGATCAGCCACGCGGGGAAGGTCGGCGCGACCTTGCCGCCGTACAGGAATTCCGCGAGCACGATCTTGCCGCGCTCGACGGTGAGCGGGCACGAGCCGTAGCCGTCGTACGCGGCGTCGCCGCGCGCGCGGCCCAGCGACGCGAGCACGTTGTGCGCGACGACGGGCGCCTGCTTGCGGGCCGCGGCGGCGGTTTTCGCATTGGTCGTGTTGGTGACGTCGCCGAGCGCGAAGATGTCCGCGAACTGCTTGTGCCGCAGCGTCGCCGGATCGACGTCGATCCAGCCGGCCGCGTCGGCGAGCGGGCTCGCGCGCACGAAATCGGGCGCCTTCTGCGGCGGCACGACGTGGATCATGTCGAACGGGCGCTCGACGGTTTCCGTGCCGCCGTCGGGCAGCGCGCGCTTGAACGTCGCGCGCCGCGCCGGCCCGTCGATCGCGACGAGGTTGTGGCCGAACGACAGCGCGATGTCGTAGCGTTTCACGTACTCCATCAGCGCGGGCACGTAATCGGCGACCCCGAACAGCGCGCCGCCCGCGTTCAGGAACTCGACGTTCGCGGCACCGAGGCGGCCCGCGCGCCGCCAGTGATCGCACGACAGGTACATCGCCTTTTGCGGGGCGCCCGCGCACTTGATCGGCATCGGCGGCTGCGTGAACAGCGCATTGCCGCCGCGGAACGCCTGCACCAGTTCCCACGTGTACGGCGCGAGATCGTAGCGATAGTTCGACGTGACGCCGTTGCGGCCGAGCGTTTGAGCGAGGCCGTCGATCGCGTGCCAGTCGAGCTTGAGGCCCGGGCACACGACCAGCTTGAGGTAGCCGATGCGCCGGCAGCCGTCGAGCACCACCGTGTGCGTGTCGGGCTCGAAGCCGGCGACGGCGGCCCGGATCCATTTCACGCCGCGCGGCAGCAGGTCGACGATCGGGCGCGCGGTCGTGTCGGGCCGGAACACGCCCGCGCCGACCATCGTCCAGCCCGGCTGGTAGTAGTGCGTATCGGCCGGGTCGATCACCGCGATATCGAGCGATGCGTCGCGTGCCAGCAGGCTCGACGCGACCGCGACGCCGGCCGCACCCGCGCCGACGATCACGATGTCGTGCCGCGCGTCGACGGCCGGCGCGGCCTGGCGGCCGTCTTGCGCGAGATCTCGCGTGAGACGCGGTGCGAGCGCGCCGAGGTCGTAGCCGGCCGTGGCGGCGATCGCGACGATGTCGCCGGCCGGGCGACGGCCTGCCTGCGAGAGCGCCCACAGCGTCGCCGAACGCGTGCCGCTGCGGCAGTACGCGAGTACCGGGCCGGCGAGCGACGCGACGAGCGTGCCGAACTGCGCGGCCTGGTCGTCGGTGACCTTGCCGGTGTCGACGGGCAGGTAGTGCACGGCGATGCCGAGCGGCGCGGCGGCGGCGCGGATCTCGGCGACGGTCGGCTGGTCGGCGCCTTCGCCGTCGGGGCGGTTGCAGACGATCGTGCGGATGCCGGCCGCGTGCAGCGCGGGCAGGTCGGTCGCGGCGATCTGGGGCGAGACCGACAGCAGGTCGGTCAGCGGGCGGATGGTCATGTCGGGGGTTCTCCGGTCGGGGCGGCGGCTCAGATCGCGTCGAGCGGGATCTTCAGGTAGCGCACGCCATTGTTTTCGGGCTCGGGCAGGTGGCCGGCGCGCATGTTGACCTGCACCGACGGCAGCATCAGCACGGGCATGTCGAGCGTCGCGTCGCGCGCGGTGCGCATGGCGACGAAATCGTCCTCGGTCACGCCGTCCTTCACGTGCACGTTCGCGCGACGCTGCTCGGCCACCGTCGTCACGAACTGCACGTCGCGGCCGCCCGGCTGGTAGTCGTGGCACAGATACAGGCGCGTGTCGGGCGGCAGGGCGAGCACGCGCGCGATCGAACGGTACAGCGTGCGCGCGTCGCCGCCCGGGAAGTCGCAGCGGGCGGTGCCGTAGTCGGGCATGAACAGCGTGTCGCCGACGAACGCCGCGCGCTGCGTCGCGTCGTCGACGCAGTAGGTCAGGCACGCCGGCGTATGGCCCGGCGTGTGCAGCGCGCGGATCGTCAGCGCGCCGAGCGCGAGCGTGTCGCCGTCGTCGAGCAGGCGGTCGAACTGGCGGCCGTCCTGCGCGAAGCCGGGGCCGGCGTTGAACAGCGTGCCGAATACGTGTTGCACGCGGCGCACGTGGGCACCGATCGCGATCTGTCCGCCGACATGCGCCTTCAGGTACGGCGCGGCCGACAGATGGTCGGCATGCACGTGCGTTTCCAGCAGCCAGTGGACGGTCGCGCCGAGTTCGGCGACGCGCGCGATCAGCCGGTCGGCGCTGGCGGTGTGCGTGCGGCCGGATTTCGGGTCGTAGTCGAGCACGCTGTCGATCAGCGCGCATGCGCGGCTTTCGGTGTCGAGCAGCAGATAGCTGACGGTGTGGGTCGCCGGGTCGAAAAAGCCTTCGACCGACAGCAGGGGGGCATGGCTCACGGGATGTCCTCGATCGGGTTCTGCGTCTGCAATCGGACATCCCATGTTCAAGAAGCATGCCAATTCGCGCCGCGCTGCCGGATGATGTGGCAGGTAATTGATTCGGCTCGGATTTTTGGCGTGGCCGCGGTGGGTCGCAGGCACCGGCGACGGGGTGCTGTCGACGTCGACTGCCATATCTGGCAGCGTCGTGGCAGAATTGGCAGTCTGCCTGGCAGTCCGTCCGCCCATCCGTTTCCGAGCCTCCCGATGAATCCGCACGACACCATTCCGATCGTTCCCGCGCCGTCGCGCGACGTCATGCCCGACGTGCGCGCGCTCGTCGCGTATCTGGAACAGGATCCGCAGCCGATGATCGTCGTCGATCCCGACTACCGCATCCTCGCCGCGAACGATGCGTACCGGCGCCAGTTCGGCGTGGCGGGCGTCGAGCACGTCGGCCGGCACTGCTTCCGGGTTTCGCATCATTACGACGTGCCGTGCGACCAGGCGGGCGAGCATTGCCCGATGAAGCAGGCGCGCGAGTCGCGCAGCCTGAACCGCGTGCTGCACATACACCATACGCCGCGCGGCCCCGAGCACGTCGACGTGGAGTTGCGGCCGATCTTCGATGCGCGCGGCGACGTGATCGCCTACGTCGAGCGGCTGACGACGGTGCGCAGCGCGTCGGCGCAGCCGAGTGCGGAAGGGCTCGTCGGCGGCGCAGACGCGTTCAATGCGGCGCTCGGCGCGCTGCAGCGCGTCGCGCCGTCGATGCTGCCCGTGCTGCTGCTCGGCGAATCGGGTACCGGCAAGGAACTGTTCGCGCGGGCGCTGCACGAGGCGAGCGAGCGTGCGATGGGGCCGTTCGTGGTGGTCGACTGTTCGGGCATCGCCGAGACCCTGTTCGAGAGCGAACTGTTCGGCTACGAGAAGGGCGCGTTTACCGGTGCGAACCAGCGCAAGCCGGGCCTCGTCGAGACCGCGCAGGGCGGCACGCTGTTTCTCGACGAGATCGGCGACGTGCCGCTGCCGATGCAGGTGAAGCTGCTGCGGCTGATCGAGTCGGGGACGTTCCGGCGCGTCGGCGGCGTCGAGGCGCTGCGCGCGGATTTCCGGCTCGTCGCGGCGACCCACAAGCCGCTGCGCGAGATGATCGACGACGGCCGGTTCCGTCAGGACCTGTACTACCGGATCAACGCGTTCCCGATTCCGCTGCCCGCGCTGCGCGAGCGGCGTGGCGACGTCGCGCTGCTGGCCGAGTCGATCCTGCGGCGCATCGCGAACGCGCGCGCCGGCGCGGGCGACGCGAGCGCGCGGCCGTTCGCGGCCCGGCCGTTCGTGCTGACCGAGCGCGCGCGCGCGTGCCTCGACGCGTATGCATGGCCGGGCAACATCCGCGAACTGCGCAACGTGCTCGAGCGCGCGTGCCTGTTCGCGGACGACGGCACGATTCGCGTCGAGCATCTGCCGGCCGAGCTGGTCGCGGCGTCGGTGACACCACCGGCGCGTGCGGCGGACGCGCGCGGCGTGTCGGACGCGGAGCTCGTGCGGCTTGCGAGCACGTTCGACGGCACGCGCAAGCAACTGGCCGAGCACGTCGGGATGAGCGAGCGCACGCTGTACCGGCGGATGAAGACGCTCGGGCTCGGGGTGCGCGACCGGTGAGCGGGCGCGTCGTGCCTGGCTGCCGCCGACCGGTCGCATCAAGCGGCAAGCTGATGGACGGCGGCGCGCCGCCTGTGCCGAATGCGGACCCGAACGCCCGGCCCGTGTTCCTTCGCGACATGACGAAGCGCGGGCGCGCGATCGGCCTGCACGACGATCGCCGATTGCCCGGCCGGTCGGGCGAGCTGGCAGTCGGCTGTCATGATTGACGATAAAAAATGACTGTTCTGCACAAAATAATTATCGTTTTACGATAATTATCTGGCTTACAATCGATGCGTGTTCACACCGTATCGAGGAGGTCGCATGCATTCCGATCGCATTGCCCGTATCAGTCAGCGCATGGCTACCGTCACGCTGTGGTTCATCGTCGGCATGCTGGTGCTCAACGCCGCGTGCTGGGCGTTCCCGTCGTTGAGCGCGGCCACCGGGCCCGGCCTCGTATTCGGCCTCACCGATTCGGTGGTCACGAACCTGGGCGTCGATGTCGGCGCGTTCCCGTGGTGGCAGAAGGCTGTCGGCATCCTGCTGTCGAGCGTCCCGCTCGTTGCGCTCGCGGGCGGCCTGCGCCACTTGCGCGAGCTGTTCCGGACCTACGCTCGGCGCGACTATTTCTCGGCGCAGGCGGCCGGCCATCTCGGCAAGACGGGGCGCGCGATCGGTCTGTGGGTGCTGTTGAGCCTGCTGTGCGAACCGCTGCTGAGCGTGTGGGCGACGTTTCGCGAACCGGTCGGCCATCGCGTCGTCAGCATCGGCTTCAGCCTGCCGTACGTCGTCGCGCTGTTCACGGCGGCCTGTATCGCGGTGATCGCGCACATCCTGCGGCAGGCGAGCGAGCTCGATGCCGAACACCGGCAGTTCGTCTGAGGCGCGCGATGTCGATCGTGGTCAAACTCGATGTGATGCTCGCGACCCGCAAGGTCCGCTCGAAGGATCTCGCGGCGGCCGTCGGGATCACCGAACCGAACCTGTCGCTGCTCAAGCAAGGCAAGGTCAAGGGCATCCGCTTCGCGACGCTGGAGGCGATCTGCCGGTATCTCGACTGTCAGCCGGGCGACCTGCTCGCGTTCAGCGATGACGGCGGCGGCGAGCCGGATTGACGTGCCGCACGCGCCGAGCGTCGACGCGGCGCGGCGGCGTCGGCCGGGCATCGTGGCAGTTGCAGGCGTGATCGCCGTGTTGCTGCATGCGATCGGTTGGTATGCGCTGCAGCGGATGCCGGCGGCGCGCCGGCCGGTTGCGGCCCGGGTCGATGCGTCGTCGGGCCGGATTGCATTGAGCGTCCGGTTGATTCCCGTGACGCCCGAACCTGCGCCCGCAACCGAGGTCGACCGGCGCACCGGTCCGACAGCAGCCATGCGAGAGACGCGCGAACCGAAAAGCCGTTCCGGCGCAGCGGCGACGCCGCGCCGGGCGACACGTTCGCTTGCGGCCGCGCCCGCGCAGGCAACGACCGGCGGCGCGCCGGATTCGGCTGAAAGCAGCCCGGTGCGTGCGCCGACCCCCGAGGTCGACTGGGGGCGTGATCTGGCGACGATCGGCACGCGTCGTGCGACGGGGCGCAGCCCTGCGGCGGCCACGGTCGGTGCGCTGGGCGCAGCGTCCGGCCTCCCGGCCGCGCGTCGCCATTCGGTCGACGAGACGCTGGCAAGCGGGGTGGCGGACGCACGGCGCGCCGACTGCCGACGCGCCTACTCGGGTGCCGGCTTGCTCGCACTCCCGATGCTCGCGCTGGATGCGGTTCGCGATACGGGCTGCAAGTGGTGAGGAAGCACGCGGCTCGGCGCTGCCGGTGAGACGCGATCGCGCGGCGTTTTCGACGCGCGGCCGGATACGAGCCGGTTCGCCTGACGACGTGTCCGGGCGGCGCGCAACGGCCACGCACCGCCCGGGCTGCCGGGGCGTTGGACCCTCAACGCGCCGGCGCAAGCTGCGCCATCGCCTCGCGCATGAAGCCGAGCAGCGTGTCGTCGACCCATGAGTCCTTCGTCAGCGCCGGCTCGGTCATCATCGCGTTGCGGAATTTCGCGTGCGTGGCCGGGTCGTTGCCCGCGTAGCTGCGGAACAGGTCGAGCCAGCGTTGCGCGAGCGCGCGGCCTTCCGGTGAATCGGGCTGCGCGCCCGCATCGATCGCGTCGCGCACGTCGCCCATCAGTTGCGGCCATTCCATCGAGCGTTCACCGAAGTGCGCCCGCATGAAGCGGATCTCGTCCGGCGCGAGATACTTCTCGAAGATCCGCATCTTCGTTTCCGCGGACGCGCGCAGCACATAGTCGCGCAGCACGGTCGAGATGCCGAGTTTCGACTGCATCGACGGTTCGCGCTCGTGCATCAGGTTGAGCTTCGCCAGCAGCCGCGGATCGTTGTTCGTGTCGCGCACGAGCAGCGCCATCCAGCGGCCGGCAAGCGCGCGAGCGCGCTCGTCCTCCGGCGGCACGCCCGCGTCGTGCAGCGCACGCACGTCGGCGACGAGCGCTGTCCATTCCGCGTCGCCGGCCTGGCTCTTGCGATACATCGGCAGGCGCGCGAGTTCTTCCTCGGAAAAGTATTTGTCGTACACGGTCATCAACTCCAGTGTGGTGAGCCAGTCGGCCAGCTCCGGCTCCGTGCCCGCGGCGAGCTGCGCGTGCAGGTGCACGAGACGCTCGCGCAGCTGCGCGGTCTGCGCGAGCTGGTGGTCGAGCGACGCGATCTGCCTCGCGACGAGCGCGACGAGCGGGGTGCCGGGCCGGTTCAGGTAGTCGCCGATTTCGGCGAGCGACAGTCCGAAGCGACGCAGGGCCTGGATCTGGTGGAGCCGGGCGATGTCGTCGCGGTCGTACAGCCGGTAGCCGTTGTCGGCACGCGCCGAAGGCGTCAGGAGGCCGATCGCGTGATAGTGATGAAGCGTGCGGACGGTCAGGCCGCTGCGTTTCGCCAGTTCTCCCACTTTCAGCCGCATGGTGTCCTCCGTTCGGTGCGCACACTGGAGTCTCGAACGTTACGCTACGTGAGGGTCAAGCGGAAGATCGCGGATCGGCGCGCGGGGTTGGTCCCGCGCGCCCGACGCAAACGGCGCGCTATTGCGGTCATTGCGGTGGCGGCGGCGCGTCGGGCGTGACCGCGCGCGCCTGGGCGCCGGGGGAGATTCGAGCCGCGTTGCCGATGTCGCCGGCCGGGTCGGCCTTTCCAGCCTTTTCGGCTTTTTCAGCCTTGCCGGCTTTGCCGGCCGGGTCGACCGGCGGCGTGCCCATCGCCTGATAGAGCCGCGCGGTATCCGCGAAGCGTGCGCCGGTCGCGCGGATCTCGTCGAGCCGCGCGTTGCGGTACTGCAGCTCGCTTGCTCGCGCGGCCGACGGCGGCAGCGCGCCGAGCCGCACGCGGGCGGCCGCGTCGTCGTACGCGCCGCGCGCGGACAGCGCGGCCCGCGACGACGCATCGAGCGCCTCAGCATCGTGCTCGAGCGCGGCGAGCGAATCCGCGACGTTCTGGAAGGCGGCGAGCACGGTCTGTTTGTACTGGTCGACCGCCGCCTCGTAGGTCGCCTTCGCCGCACGGCGCTGCGCGAGTAGCGCGCCGCCGTGGAACAGCGGCTGGCTCAGCGACGCACCGACGTTCCAGATCGAACCGGCGCCCGACAGCATCGCCGGCCAGCTGAAACCGCCTTTGCCCATCGCGGCCGACAGCGACAGCTGCGGGAACAGTTGCGCGGTCGCGAGGCCGACTTCGGCGGCGGCTGCCTTCAGCCCCGCGTCGGCGGCCTGGATGTCGGGGCGGCTTTGCAGCAGGTCTGACGGCACGACCACCGGTACTTGCGCGGGCAGGTGAAGGTCGGCGAGCGTGAGATCAGCGGGCGGCCGGTCGGGCGTACGGCCGACCAGCACGGCCAGCGCATGGCGCGCCGAGTCGCGCTGCTGGCGCAGCGCGGGCAGGCTCGCGGCGAAGGTGTCCGCGCTTTGCTGCGCGTTCAGTGCGTCGCTGCGCGATGCCGAGCCGAGCGCGTAGCGGCGTTGCGCGTCGTGCGCCTGGTCGTTCGCGAGCGCGACGAGCCGTTCGGTGGTGGCGATCTGCGCGTTGAGCACCGACACCGTGATCGATGCGGTGACGATGTTCGCGGCGAGTGCCCGGCGTGCCGATTCGAGCTGGAACGCGCTGACGTCGACGCGTTTCGCAAGCGCCCGGTTCGCGAAGCGCGATACGCCGAACAGGTCGACCGTATAGCTCGCCTGCAGTTGCCCGACGAACGTGTCGTACAGCAACGTCGGCGCGCCGAGCGCAGGGATCGGCACGCCGAGCGCACGCTGGCGCGTGGCCTGGCCGCCGGCGTCGATCGACGGCAGCATCGAGCTGCCGATCTGCCCGCGCAACTGCTCGCGCGCGGCATCCAGCGAGTGCGCGGCGGCGCTGAGCGTCGGGCTGTTGCGCAGCCCTTCGTCGACGAGTGCGTTCAGCGCATCCGAACGGTACTGCGTCCACCAGTCGGGCACGGGCTGCGCGCCGACGTCGAACTGCTGCGCGACGCCTTGCGCGGCGACGGTCTGCGGCACTTGCGGCGCGGCGCCGTAATGCGCGGGCGACGGCATCGCGGGCGGCTCGCCGCTCGGCGCGAACCACGCGCAGCCGGCGAGCGGGCCGGCGAGGCTCGCGGCCGCGACCACCCGCGCGGCCTTCGTTTTCAGGTTCATCGACAGTTCCATGGTCAGGCTCCCGACGGCGCGGCAGGCGTGCCGCCGTCGTGCGGCGGGGCGTCGCGCGGGTCGCGTTCGTCGCGCTTCACGCGGAACCACGCGGCGTACAGCGCGGGCAGGTAGAACAGCGTCAGCACGGTCGCGCTCGTGATGCCGCCCATCAGCGCGGTCGCCATCGGCCCGAAGAAGTTCGAGCGCAACAGCGGGATCAGCGCGAGCACGGCGGCCGCGGCCGTCAGCGTGATCGGGCGGAAGCGCCGCACGGTCGCGCCGACGATCGCGTCGAAGCGTCCGTGGCCGGCCGCGATGTCCTGCTCGATCTGGTCGACGAGAATCACCGAGTTGCGCATGATGATCCCGAACATCGCGATCACGCCGAGCATCGCGACGAAGCCGAACGGCTGGCCGAACAGCAGCAGCGTGCCGACCACGCCGATCAGGCCGAGCGGGGCGGTCAGCACGACCATCAGCACGCGCGAGAAACTCTGCAGCTGGATCATCAGCAGCGTGAACACGGCGATCGCCATCAGCGGCATCTGCGCGTTGATCGACGTCTGCGCCTTCGCACTTTCCTCGACCGACCCGCCGATGTTGATCTGGTAGCCGACCGGCAGTTGCGCGCGCAACGCATTCAACTTGCCGTCGATCGCATGCGTGACGTCGATGCCCTGTGCGCCGGCGCGGACGTCGGACTGCACGGTGATGGTCGGCTGGCGGTCGCGTTCCCACACGACGCCGTATTCGAGCGTCGGCGTGAAGCGGCCGAGCGAACCGAGCGGCACGGGGCCGTTCGGCGTCGGCATCGCGAGGCCCGCGAGCTGCGCGGGATCGACGCGATCGGCGCGCGGCGCACGCAGGTCGACCGCGATCAGCTTGTCGCGTTCGCGGTATTGCGTGACGGTCGTGCCGGACAGCGTCATCGCGAGGAAGCTCGACACGTCCTGCGACGTGACGTTCAGCTCGCGCGCCTTCTTCTGGTCGAGCTCGAAGCGCACCGAACGTTCGGCCGGCTCGTCCCAGTCGAACTGCACGTTCACCGTGCGCGCGTCGCCGCGCATCGTCGCCGCGACCTTCTCGGCGATCGCGCGCACCGTCGCGATGTCGTCGCCGCTCACGCGGAACTGCACGGGATAGCCGACGGGCGGCCCGTTCTCGAGCCGCGACAGGCGCCAGCGCACGGCCGGGAAGCGGTCGCGCAGCGTGGTCTCGAGCCAGGCCGCGAGCTTCTCGCGATCCTCGACCGATTTCGCGGTGACGACGAACTGCGCGAAGTTCGGCAACTGCAGCTGTTGGTCGAGCGGCAGGTAGAAGCGCGGCGCGCCGCTGCCGACGAAATTCACCGAATGGTCGATTTCGGGCCGCTTGTCGAGCACCTTCTCGAGGCGTTCGGTCTCGCGCAGCGTCGCCGCGAACGACGCGCCTTCGGGCAGCCGCAGGTCGATCAGCAGCTCGGGGCGATCGGAGCTCGGGAAGAATTGCTGCGGCACGAGCGAGAAGCCCGCCAGCGCGACCACGAACAGGGCGCCGGTGATCAGCAGCACGACGAAGCGCCGCTCGATGCACCAGTCGATCCAGCCGCGCAAGCGCGTGTAGAAGCGCGTGTCGTAGATGTCGTGCTCGTGATCGTCCGGCAGGTGCGCTTCGTGCGCGTGCTTCTTGCGTTCGGGCAGCAGGTGGAAGCCCAGCAGCGGGATCAGCACGACGGCCGCGAACCACGATGCGATCAGCGCGATCGCCGACACCTCGAAGATCGAGCGCGTGTACTCGCCGGTACTCGATTTCGCGAGCGCGATCGGCAGGAAGCCCGACACGGTGACGAGCGTGCCCGTCAGCATCGGGAACGCGGTGCTCGTGTACGCGAATGCGGCGGCGCGCGCGCGGCTGTAGCCCTGCTCGAGCTTCACGGCCATCATCTCGACCGCGATGATCGCGTCGTCGACGAGCAGCCCGAGCGCGAGCACGAGCGTGCCGAGCGACACCTTGTGCAGCCCGATGTCGAACAGGTACATGAACAGGGCGGTGACGGCGAGCACGACCGGAATCGAGATCACGACGACCATTCCGGTGCGCAGGCCGAGCGACACGAGGCTCACGACCAGCACGATCGCGACCGCTTCGGCGACGGCTTCGAGGAAGTCGTCGACGGAATGCGCGACCGCATGCGGCATGCTCGACACCAGCGTCAGCTTGAGGCCGGCCGGCAACCGCGCCTGCAGATCCTTCGATTCGGCGTCGAGCGCCTTGCCGAGCCGGATCACGTCGCCGCCCGGCTGCATCGTCACGCCGATGCCGAGCACGGCGTGACCGTTCGCACGCATCTGCGTGATGGCCGGATCGTCGTAGCCGCGCTTCACGGTGGCGAGATCGCCGAGCCGGAACGTTCGGCCGTTGATGCGGATCAGCGTGTCGGCGATCGTGGCGACGTTGTCGAACTGGCCGCTCGGCCGCACGAATACGCGGTCGTCGGCGGTCGTCAGCACGCCGGCCGACGAGATGTCGTTCTGCGCGTTGATCGCCTGCCCGAGTTGCTGCGGCGAGATGCCGAGGCGCGTGAGCTGCGCATTGTTCACCTCGATGAAAATCCGCTGGTCGGGATCGCCGAAATAGTCGACCTTGCCGACGCCGGGCACGCGCAGCAGCACGGTGCGCAGCTGGTCCGCATAGTCGTGGAGCTGCGCGGGCGTGAAGCCGTCGCCTTCGAGCGTCCAGATGTTGGTGTAGACGTCGCCGAACTCGTCGTTGAAGAACGGGCCCTGCACGCCGGGCGGCAGCGTATGGCCGATGTCGCCGACCTTCTTGCGGATCTGGTACCAGGTCTCGGGCACGTCCTGCACGGGCGCCGAGTCCTTCATCGTGAAGAAGATCAGCGATTCGCCGGGCCGCGAATAGCTGCGCAGGAAGTCGATGGCCGGCGTTTCCTGCAGCTTGCGGCCGATCCGGTCGGTCACCTGTTCCTGCACCTGCCGCGCGCTCGCGCCGGGCCAGAACGTGCGGATCACCATCACGCGGAACGTGAACGGCGGGTCTTCGGATTGCGCGAGCCGCGTGTACGCGAGGATGCCCGCGAGCGTCGCGAGCGCGATCAGGTAGACGACCAGCGCCTGGTGGCGCAGCGCCCATGCCGACAGGTTGAAGCGGCCTTCTTCGCGGGGGCTGCTCATGACGCGAAGTCCTCCGCGTGCAGCGGGGCGACCGGCCGCACCTTCTCGCCCGCGCTGACCGTGTGCACGCCTTGCAGCACGACGCGCTCGCCCGGCTGCAGCCCGCTCGACACGGTGACCGTGCGTTCGTTGAAGCGCGCGACGTCGACGCGGCGCAGCTCGAGCGTGTCGTCCTTCGTGCGCACGACCCACAGGGCCGGATGCGGGCCGTCGTGGAACAGTGCGGTCGCGGGCAGCGTGATGCTCGGCGCGTTGCCGGCAACCGGCGCGCCGTCGAACGCGACGTTCGCGGTCATCCCGAGGCGCACGGTCGGATCGGGCGCGGCGAGCGTGAGCTTCACACGCCAGGTGCGGCTTTGCGGATCGGCGGCCGGCGCGATTTCGCGCACCTTCGCGGCGAACTGGCGGCCCGGCAGCGACGGCAGCGTGACGCTCGCCGCGTGACCGGGCGCGAGCGATGCGAGCGCGGCCTCGGGCACGTCGCTGACGACGTCGACGTCGCCCGACCACGCGAGCTGGTAGACGGCCTGGCCGGCCGATACGTTCTGGCCGGTGTCGGCCTGCTCGGCGGTGATGGTGCCGGCGTGATCGGCGACGAGCGTCGCATAGCGGAGCTGGTTCTTCGCAAGCGCGAGCTGCTGCTGCGCCTGGTCGCGCTGCGCGAGCGCCGACGTGTAGCTGTTCTCGGTCTGCTCCAGCTGCGCCGTTGCGATCAGGTTCTCGCGCGCCTGCGCGCGATCGCGATCGCGCTGCTGCTTCGCGAACGCGAGGCTGTGCGACGCGGCATCGAGTTGCGCCTGCGCGCTCGCGACGTTCTTCTCGACGTCGGACGGATCAAGCAGCGCGACGACCTGGCCGGCCTTGACGGTATCGCCGAGCCGCACCTTGCGCTCGACGATCTTGCCCGCGATGCGGAACGACAGCGGCGTCGCATAACGTGGCTGGATCTCGCCGGGCAGCGTGGCGGCGGCCGCGGCGCCGTCGGCGCGCGCGGGCAGCGCGACGACCGGGCGCGGCGCGGGCGGCGCGGCTTCCTTCGGATGACAGGCGGCGAGGACGAGCGCGGTGCCGACCAGCAGCACGGCGCGGGAACCGGAGCGATTCACGAAACCCCCAGATGAGGTGAGAGCGGAACGAAGCCGGCAAGCGCGGCGGGCGCTTGCCCCGAGTGGCGCCAGTCCGGCGCACACGAACACAGCCGAACGGGGTCGTTCGGAAACTGCGGTGGATTCTAATACACTGCTGTATCTGAATGCAAAGATGAATCTGAAAGGAAGTTGGTGCTAGACTGCGCGCCATGAAACCTCAGCGCTTAACTCGCGAGCAGAGCAGGGACCAGACGCGCGAACGTCTGCTGACTGCCGCGCACCGCATTTTTATGAAGAAAGGCTTTGTCGCGGCGAGCGTCGAGGACATCGCCGCGGCGGCCGGCTACACGCGCGGCGCGTTCTACTCGAACTTCCGCAGCAAGTCGGAACTGCTGCTCGAATTGCTCGAGCGCGACCACGATTCGGTGCGGGCCGATTTCGAGGCGATCTTCGAGATAGGCGGGTCGCGCGAGCAGATGGAGTCGATGGCGCTCGCGTACTACCGGACGCTGTTTCGCGACGACGAATATTCGCTGCTGTGGGGCGAGGCGAAGCTGCAGGCGGCGCGTGACGCGAAGTTCCGCGTGCGCTTCAACCAGTTCCTGCACGGCAAGCGGCTGCAGATGGCCGAATTCATCCAGCGCTTCGCGGAGCGCGCGGGCACGCCGCTGCTGCTGCCGGCCGAGACGCTCGCGTTCGGCCTGATGTGCCTGTGCGACGGCGTGCAGTCGTACTACACGGCCGACCCGCAGCACGTGTCGGCCGACGTGGCCGAATCGGTGCTCGCAGGGTTCTTCGCACGGGTCGTGCTGGGGCGCGCGCCGGACTGAACGGCCGGGCGGGCGGACGGAGAAGCGGGCGCGGCCTACGGGTGGTGCGCCGGTGCGGCGACCGACAAGGCCACGACGCCACATCGGGCGCCGCGCACCGGCGCCGTCACCGCTCGCCGGTCATCCGCCGGTACGCGTCGAGCAGCGACGTCTTGTAGACGACGCCCGCGAGCGTCGGCTCGGCTTCGCTTTCGATCACCGGCAGCCGTTCGCCCTGGAACGCCATGAAGCGTTCGAGCGCGGTCGCGAGCGGCATGTCGGGCGTGAGCAGCGGAAACGGCGTATGCGTGTAGTGCGCGGCCGTCTTGTCGGTCGTGTCGCGCTTGTCGAGCAGGTCGGACGTGATGTCCTTCAGCGCGACCGCGCCGCGGAAGCGCCCGGCGTCGTCGGTCACGTACAGATACTTCACCGGATATTCGAGAAACACGCGCGTCATGTCGGCGACGCTCGCGGTGAGCGGCACGATCGTCTGCGCGGGCTGGATCAGCTCGCGCATCTGGGTGGTGCGCAGCCGCAGCCGTTCCTGTGCGTCCTGGTGATGGTGCAGCGTGATCTCGTACATCGACGTCGTGCCGGTCGCGCGCGCGACGAAATACGCGAACACGCACGACACCAGCAGCGGCAGCACGACCTGGTAGCTCAGCGTCATCTCGAAGATCATCAGGATCGCCATCAGCGGCGCCTGCGTGGCGCCGGCCAGAAACGCGCCCATCCCGACCATCGCATACGCGAAGTACGCGGACGTGTGGCCGGGCCACAGCGCGTGCATCGCGAGCCCGAACAGCGAACCGAACACGGCGCCGACGAACAGCGTCGGCGTAAACACGCCGCCGACCGCGCCGGAGCCTGCGGTCGCGGCGGTCGCGATCACCTTGAACACCAGCACCGCGACGAGCGCCTGCCAGGTCCACGGCGCATGCAGGATGTGGTTCACGACGCTGTAGCCGTTGCCCCACACGTCCGGAATCCACACCGAGATCACGCCGACCACGAGGCCGCCGAGCGCGAGCCGCACCGGCAGCGGCACGGGCAGCCGCTTGAACTGGTTCTTGGACGCATCGAGCAGGTGCAGGAACTGCGGCGCGAGCACGCCGCACAGCGCGCCGAGCACGACGAACAGCAGCACTTCGGCGCCCGTCACGGCCGGGAACACCGGCATCTCGTACGGTGGCCGGTAGCCGGCGAATTCCCGCATCACGATGTTCGCGACGACGGACGCGACGACCATCGGCCCGAAGCTCTCCATCGCGATCGTGCCGAGCACGATCTCGGAGACGAAGAACGCGCCGGCGATCGGCGCGTTGTACGCGGACGTGATACCGGCCGCGGCGCCGCACGCGACGAGCAGGCGCAGGCGCGGCGGGTCGAAGTGCACGAAGCGGCCGACCAGCGACGCCGCGAGCGCCGCGAGCTGCACCATCGGGCCTTCGCGGCCGATCGAGCCGCCGCTGCCGATCGTCAGCAGCGACGACACGCTGCGCCACAGGCTCTGCCGCACCGGCACGACGCCGTCGCCGAGCGCGACGGCTTCCATGTAGTCGATGTTGCCGGATTTTCGGTCGCCGCGCGTCGCGAGCAACAGCACGCAGCCGGCGAGGAAGCCGCCCGCGGCCGGCATCCAGAAGCGCACGTACCAAGGCAGGCTTTTCGCCATCTCCACGAAGCTGCCGCTGTGCCCCGAGATCAGGCGCTGCATCAGGTCGATGCCTTCGCGGAACGCCATGGTGGCGAAGGCGCCGCCGACGCCGACGACGGCCGACCAGATCAGCATCGTATGGGCGTCCGACAGGCGGAACAGCGTCTGGGCGCGAGTGCGCAGCTTCAGCAGGAACGAGAGCACGGCTGAAAGAGGGTGATGAAGAGGACGAAGGAAAACGACGCGAAGCATAGCACTGCGCCGCGCCCGCGGGACCTTCCCGTCGGGCGCGGCGCGTGTCGCGGCGTGGCTGCGCGGCTCAGCCAAGCCAGTGCTGTACCGCCCAGGTGATCCCGTAGCCGCCGGCGATCAGCCACACGTACAGGATCAGGCCGGTGGTCAAGGCGCGCGGGCCGGCCTCGCGGATCTGCGACACGCGGGTCTCGATGCCGAGCGCGGTCATCGCCATCGTCAGCGCGAAGGTGTCGAGCAGGTTCAGCGTGTGCGTGACGTCGGCGGGCAGCACGTTCAGCGAATTGACGATCACGAAGCCGAGGAAGCCGAGCGCGAACCACGGCACCGCCAC
Source organism: Burkholderia sp. Bp9099 (assembly GCF_003857805.1). Taxonomy (NCBI): domain Bacteria; kingdom Pseudomonadati; phylum Pseudomonadota; class Betaproteobacteria; order Burkholderiales; family Burkholderiaceae; genus Burkholderia; species Burkholderia sp. Bp9099. Next base: position 279,966 of record NZ_QTPU01000003.1, on the reverse strand, counting down.
CTTGCGCTTGCCTTGCGCGCCTTCAGCGGTCGCATCGGCCGAGCGCGCGGAGCGGGCGAGCCACCAGCCGAGCGTGAGCAGCACCGGCACCAGAAGCATCACGCGGGTCATCTTCACGATGGTCGCGACGTGCGTGACCTCCGGACTGATGTCGCTCGCCGCGCCGACCACCTGCGCGACCTCGTGGATCGTGCCGCCGAAGAACAGGCCGAGGCCGGTCGGGTCGAGGTTGAGCAGGCCGGCGTGATACGCGAACGGGTACAGGAACATCGACAGCGTGCCGAACAGCACCACGCTGCCCACGGCCATCGCGCTCTGGTGCGGCTTCGACTGCAGCGTCGACTCGAACGCGAGCACGGCGGCCGCGCCGCAGATCGCACTGCCGGCGGCGGTCAGGAGCGCCGCGTCGCGATCGAGCTTCATTACCTTCATGCCGACCCAGGTGCCGATCGCGAGCGTGCTGACGACGATCAGCACCGACACCGTCAGGCCCGGCAGGCCGACCTGCGCGATTTCCTGCAGGCTCACGCGCAGGCCAAAGAACGCGACCGCGATGCGCAGCAGCTTGCGCGCGGAAAAGTTGATGCCGGCCGCCCAGCTCGCGGGCATGCCGTCGCGCAGCGCGTTGCCGTACAGCGCACCGGCGACGATGCCGACGATCAGCGGCGACAGGCCGAGCCCGGCGACTGCCGGCAGTTGCGACAGACTCGTGACGGCGGCGGCGAACAGCGCGACGAACAGCACGCCGTTCAACTGGCCGCGCAGCGACGGCGCGGCGTGGGCAAGATGGGGAGTCGGAGCAGTGGACATGGGGCACCGTGATCAAGCAGGTTGCGATGGCCTAATCCTAGTTTGGTTATATCGATATGAAAAATTGTGATTTGTGACGTAAACTATCCGGGAAGCCGATAATTCATCCCCATGACCCCGGATCAACTGATAACGTTCGCGGCCGTCGCCGAACATCTGAACATCAGCCGCGCTGCCGTGGCGCTGCATCTGTCGCAGCCGGCGGTATCGGGCCAGCTGCGCCTGCTGCAGGACGAGTTCGGCGAGCCGCTGTACCAGCGTGACGGCCGCGGCATCCGCCTGACGCCGGTCGGCGAGCAGCTCGCGCAGTACGCGAAGGCCCAGCGCGACACGTTCGCGCAGGCGCGCGCGTTTCGCGACGCGGTGCGCGGGCTCGACGCCGGCACGCTGCGGATCGGCGCGAGCACGACGCCGGCCAGCTACCTGCTGCCTTACCTGATCGCGGCGTTCCAGCCGCGCGTGCCGCGGGTGGCGATCCACACGATGAGCGGCAACACGGCCGACGTGGTCGCCGCGTTGGCATCGCTCGACATTGCGATGATCGAAGGGCCGCCCGGCGAGGCGCTGCCGCCCGGCACCGCCGTGCACGCATGGCACGAGGACGAGATCGTCGCGGTCGTGCCGGCCGGGCATGCGCTCGCCGCGCCCGAGTACGCAGCCGGCGTCACGCTCGAGGCACTCGCCGTGCATCCGCTCGTGCTGCGCGAGGAGGGCTCCGGCGTGCGGCAACTCGTGGAACGCGCGTTCGCGCACGGCGGCGCGCCGATGCGTGTCGCGTTCGAGATCGCCGGTGTCGAGGCCGTGAAGGAGGCCGTGCGCGCGGGGATGGGCGTCGGCTTCGTGTCCGCGATGTCGCTGCGCCACGAGGGTGCGGCGCTCGTGCCGCGCTCGCTCGCCCCCGCGCCGCTCACGCGTCATTTCTCGATCCTGGTGCCGCACGGCGCGGCGCCGTCGCGCGTGGCCGCCCAGTTCCTGGAAATGAGCCTCGCGCACGACGCCGGGTAGACACCCGAAGCCGGTCCTGGAGCGCCGGATGCCCCTGCGCCCGCGCACGTTCGTGCGGCGGCCATCCTTAGGGATTTCCTCTATGGCGTGCGCCCGGGGCGAAGCGCACCATCCGTCTCAAGCAAATGGAACCGGTTCCATTCCGGAGAAAAAAGGGCAGACATGGCAGACATCGTGATCGTGGCGAGCGCATTCGGGATGGACCGCGTGCGTCAGGAGGGCCACCGTGCATTCATCGCGACCGCGGCGGCATCCGGTGCGACCGGCTTCGAGGTGCGGCGCGAACTGTTCGCATCGGACGACGACGCGACGCCCGGCGCGCTGGCCGAGCTCGGCACGGCGCTCGCCGCGCACGGGCTGTGGTCGGTCTATTCGACGCCGGCCACGCTGTACACGGAAACCGGCGCGCTCGACGCCGAAGCGCTGCGCGACACGCTCGTCGAAGCCGACGCGCTCGGCGCGCGCTTCGTCAAGTTCCAGCTCGGCGGCTTCGCCGGCAACGCGCACGCAGCCGAGATCGTCGCGCTGTCGCGCGGCGCGCGTGCCCGCGTGGTGGTCGAGAACGGCCAGTTGCCGGTGGGCGGCGCGCTCGTGCAATTCAGCGGGCTGTTCGCGGCGCTGGCCGAGGCGGGCGCGCCCGATGCGCTCGGCATGACGTTCGACATCGGCAACTGGCAGTGGCCGGGCGAAGCGCCGCTCGCATGCGCGCACGCACTCGCGCCGCATGTGGAATACATTCATTGCAAGGCAGTCGCTGGCGAGGGCGCGCGCCGTTTCGCGGTGGCGCCGGCGCCGGGCGACACGCTCGTCACGGGCGTGCTCGCGGCCCTGCCGCAAGCGGCGCCGCGCGGCATCGAATTCCCGTTCGATGCGGCCGACCTGGCGGGCGATGCCGGCCGGCGCGTCGCGTGGCTCGCCGCCGCGTGACGCTCGAAGGATACGGAGGAATGCACTCATGAAGGCAGCACTCGATGTCGTGACCTACGGCGAAGCGATGGCGATGTTCGTCGCCGCCGAGCCCGGCCACCTCGCGCACGCCGCGCAATTCACGAAACGGATCGCGGGCGCGGACCTGAACGTCGCGATCGGCCTGTCGCGGCTCGGCTTCCGGGTCGGCTGGATGAGCCGGGTGGGCCGCGATTCGTTCGGCGGCTACGTGCTCGACACGCTCGCGCGCGAAGGCATCGACGCGTCGTGCGTGACCGTCGATCCGCGCTATCCGACCGGCTTCCAGCTGAAGTCGCGCAACGACGACGGCAGTGACCCGACCGTCGAATATTTCCGCAAGGGCTCGGCCGCGAGCCACCTGTCGTGCGACGACTACGTGGCCGACTACGTGCTCGGCGCACGGCACCTGCATTTGACGGGCGTCGCACCCGCGATCTCCGCGACGTCGTGCGAGCTTGCGTTCCGGCTGGCGCGCGAGATGCGTGCGGCCGGCAAGACGATCTCGTTCGATCCGAACCTGCGCCCGACGCTGTGGCCGTCCGCCGACGTGATGGCGAAGACGCTGAACGCGCTCGCGTCGCTCGCCGACTGGGTGCTGCCGGGCTTGGCCGAAGGGCAGCAGCTCACCGGGCACGACACGCCGGCCGACATCGCGGGCTTCTACCTGGCACAGGGCGCGCGCGGCGTGGTGATCAAGCTGGGCGCCGACGGCGCGTACTTCCGCACGGCCGACGGCCGCGAGGGCACGGTGGCGGGCGAGCGTGTCGCGAACGTGGTCGACACGGTCGGCGCCGGCGACGGCTTCGCGGTCGGCGTGGTCAGCGCGCTGCTGGAAGGCCGCTCCGTCGAGCAGGCGGTCGCGCGCGGCAATCGCATCGGGGCGCTCGCGATCCAGGTGATCGGCGATTCGGAAGGCTTGCCGACCCGCGCGGCGCTCGATCGGCTCGAAAACGTCAGCAATCGCGCCGATCGCCTAGAGGAAACCGTCACCGCGCAATGAGAGGCCGGACACGGCACAATCCGCGGACCCAATTCGTGCTTCGTGCACGGTTTTGCATGAGGCCGGAGCAGGCGCCATCGCGCCGACGCCGGTCGATTCCCGAAAGGACGGGAGCGGAGCCGGGCGTTTGACCCGCCCACTCCGATCACCCAAGGAGACACTCTGATGGCAGCCAATCTCGCAGCACGACGCTGGTGGACGATCATGCCGATCGTGTTCATCACCTACAGCCTCGCTTACCTCGACCGCGCGAACTACGGGTTCGCTGCAGCCGCCGGCATCAACCAGGACCTCGGGATCAGCAAGGGCCTGTCGTCGCTGATCGGCGCGCTGTTCTTCCTCGGCTACTTCTTCTTCCAGATTCCCGGCGCGATCTATGCGGAGCGCCGCAGCGTCAAGAAGCTCGTGTTCGCCAGCCTCGTGCTGTGGGGCGCGTGCGCGGCGCTCACGGGGGTGGTCACCAACATCCCGTCGCTGATGGCGATCCGCTTCGTGCTCGGCGTGGTCGAGGCGGCGGTGATGCCGGCGATGCTGATCTACATCAGCAACTGGTTCACGAAGAACGAGCGCTCGCGTGCGAACACGTTCCTGATCCTCGGCAACCCGGTCACGGTGCTGTGGATGTCGATCGTGTCGGGCTATCTCGTGCACGAATTCGGCTGGCGCCACATGTTCATCGCCGAAGGCGTGCCGGCCATCATCTGGGCCGTATGCTGGTGGTTCCTCGTGCAGGACAAGCCGGCCGATTCGCCGTGGCTCACCGCGCAGGAAAAGCGCGACCTCGACGCCGCGCTCGCGGCCGAACAGGCGGCGATCAAGCCCGTGCGCAACTACGGCGAGGCGTTCCGCTCGCCGGCCGTGATCAAGCTGTGCGCGCAGTATTTCTGCTGGAGCATCGGCGTGTACGGCTTCGTGCTGTGGCTGCCGTCGATCGTCAAGAACGGCTCCGAGCTCGGGATGGTCGCGACCGGCTGGCTGTCGGCGCTGCCGTACCTCGCGGCGACGATCGCGATGCTGGTCGCGTCGTGGGCGTCCGACAAGGTCGGCTCGCGCCGCGGCTTCGTGTGGCCGTTCCTGCTGGTCGGCGCGGCCGCGTTCGCCGCGTCGTATGCGCTCGGCTCGTCGCACTTCTGGATCTCGTATGCGCTGCTGGTCGTCGCGGGCGCCGCGATGTACGCGCCGTACGGCCCGTTCTTCGCGATCGTGCCGGAACTGCTGCCGAGGAACGTCGCCGGTGGGGCGATGGCGCTGATCAACAGCATGGGCGCGCTCGGCTCGTTCGTCGGCTCGTATTTCGTCGGCTACCTGAACGGGGCGACCGGGTCGCCCGTCGCATCGTATGCGTTCATGAGCGTCGCGCTCGTCGCCGCGGTGATCCTCACGCTGTCCGTCAAACCCCAGGCGCGCGATGCGCACCCGCTCGCGACGCCGCTGCAAGGAAAATGAAAACGATGAAGCCTCGTATCGTCGCGTACAAGCCGCTGCCCGATGACGTGCTCGCGTACCTGCGCGAGCATGCGGAGCTCGTGCAGGCCGACGGCGCCGACGCGCTCGCCGACGCCCTCGGCGACGCGGACGGCGCGATCGGCGCGAGCCTGAAGGTCACGCCGCAGATGCTCGATCGCGCGCCGCGGCTGAAGGCCTGGTCGACGATCTCGGTCGGCTACGACAACTTCGACGTCGCGGATCTCACGCGGCGCGGGATCGTGCTCGCGCATACGCCCGACGTGCTGACCGAATCGACCGCCGATACCGTGTTCTCGTTGATCCTCGCGTCCGCGCGGCGGGTGGTCGAACTGGCGGAGTGGGTGAAGGCCGGCCACTGGCAGCGCAGCATCGGCCCCGATCTGTACGGCACCGACGTGCAGGGCAAGACGCTCGGCATCGTCGGGCTCGGGCGGATCGGCGGCGCGGTCGCGCGCCGCGCGGCGCTCGGCTTCCGGATGCAGGTGCTGTACACGAACCGTGCCGCGCACGCCGAAGCCGAGACGCAGTACGGCGCGCGCCGCGTGACGCTCGACGAGCTGCTCGCGCAGTCGGACTTCGTGTGCCTGCAGGTGCCGCTGTCGCCGCAAACGCATCACCTGATCGGCGCGGCCGAATTCGCGAAGATGAAGCGTGGCGCGATCCTGATCAACGCGTCGCGCGGGCCGGTGGTCGACGAGGCCGCGCTGATCGACGCGCTGCGGGCCGGCACGATCCGCGGCGCGGGGCTCGACGTGTTCGAGAAGGAGCCGCTGGCGGCGGACTCGCCGCTGCTGCGGATGAGCAACGTCGTCGCGCTGCCGCATATCGGCTCGGCGACGCACGAGACGCGCCATGCGATGGCGCGCTGCGCCGCGGAAAACCTGGTCGGCGCGCTGGCCGGCACGCTGCGCACGAATCTCGTCAATCCGGACGCGCTCGCGCGCGTCTGAGCGGCGGCGGCCGGCCGGCGGGCCGCCGCCGCCGTTAGAGTCGATGGTCTTGGTGCGGGAGGGCAGGCTGCGTTATGATCGCCCGCTCGTCGCGCATCGACGACCCGGCCACGCGGCCGGCGGCGTCCGGCGACGGGCATCCGTGCCAGCCCGGTGCGGCCGATCGCCGTGCGTGTCAGGCGAGCGGAGCGGACGCGAAGGCGCCGGCTTCGATCGACCGCGAAGCAGGGGAGCGGCGGCGTGCGCCGGGGGGCGTTCGTATCCAACAACAAAGGTCCGTCCGCACACGAAGCGGCGCGGATCGTACGTCGCGAGGCACGACTTGAGCGATTCGCAACCTTCCACGCAGCGTCCGGCGACGATCAGCGACGTCGCACGCGAAGCAGGCACGGGCAAGACCAGCGTTTCGCGCTATCTGAACGGCGAGACGCACGTGCTGTCCGCCGATCTGCGCCAGCGGATCGAGACGGCGATCGCGCGCCTGAACTACCGGCCGAACCAGATGGCGCGCGGGCTGAAGCGCGGCCGCAACCGGCTGCTCGGCATGCTCGCGGCCGACCTGACCAATCCCTATACCGTCGAAGTGCTGCTGGGCGTCGAGGCCGCGTGCCACGCGCTCGGCTACATGCCGCTCATCTGCCACGCGGCGAATGAAGTCGAGATGGAGCGGCGCTTCCTGCAGCTGCTCACGACCTACCGGGTCGAAGGGCTGATCGTCAATGCGCTCGGCGCCGAGGAAGACGTGCTGCGCCCGCTGCGCGGCGGCGGCATCCCGGCCGTGCTCGTCGACCGCACGGTCGAGGGCTTCGAGGCGGACCTGATCGGGCTCGACAACACCGATGCGATCGAGACGGCGCTCGCGCACCTGATCGCGCGCGGCTTCGATGCGATTCATTTCGTCGTGCAGCCGTTCGAGCGCGTCAGCTCGCGGCGCCTGCGCGAGGCCGCGTTCCGCGCGGCGCTCGAGGCGCGCGGGCTGCCGGTGCCGCCGACGGTCGTGCTCGACCTGAACGAGCCGGCCGCGGCCGCCGTGGCGCTCGCCGACCTCGACGCGCGCGTCGACGCGGCCACGCAGCGCGGCGTGCGGGCGGCGCTGTTCGCCGCGAACGCGCCGGTCGCGCTCGCGATCGCGCGCCACCTGCGCGCCCGCTTCGGCGCCGCATGGCAGGAAAAGGCCGCGCTGCTGTCGATCGACGATCCGGAGTGGGCCGAGCTGATCGGCATCACGACGATCCGTCAGCCGACCTACGAGATCGGCTACAAGGCCGTCGAATTCGTGCACGAGCGCATCGACGGCGCGGTCGGCGACGTGCGCGTCGCGATGCTGCCGGGCGAGCTGATTGCGCGCGCGTCGACCGCAAGCTGAGTATCATGCGGGGCACGCGGCGCGTCAGGTGCGCTGCCCCGAACAAGGAAATTCATGACTGTCGCTCCCGTCACGCTGGCGGTGCTGATCGCCGCCACGCTGATCATCGCGCTACTGCCGTTCGTTCTCTTCCGTACCCTGCGCAAGCCGCTTGCGCTCGACCGCCGCGACACGATCGTCGGCGTCGCCGTCTTCACGCTGTTCGCGATGATCGTCGAACGCGCATTCCATGGCCTCGTGCTGAGCCAGACGCCCGCCGGCGGCTGGCTCACGCAGCCGCTCGCATTCGTCGCGTACAGCGCGCTCGCGACCGCCGTGTTCGAGGAGGTCGGCCGTTATCTCGGGATCCGGTTCCTGAACCGCCGCTACGGCGCGTCGGCCGGCGACGGGCGCGGCATCGGCTACGGGATCGGCCATGCCGGCGCCGAAGCCTGGTTCGTCGGCGTGCTCGTCTGGGGCCAGTGGTCGTATCTCGCGTGGCTCGCGAGCCGCGGGCAGCTCGAGACGCAGCTTGCCGACCTGCCGGGCGATACCGTCGTGCGGCTGCACGTGATGCTGGCGACGCTGTCGGCACAGTCGATCCTGCTGTTGCTGATCGAGCGCTGCGCGGCGTTCGCGGTGCAGCTCGCGCTGTCGGTGCTGGTCTGGCGCGGCGTGCGTGCCGGCCGCGCGGGCGTATTGCCGCTCGCGATCGTGCTGCATGCGCTGGCGGCCGCACCGGCGTTGCTGTACCAGGTGCGCGTGCTGCCGGCCGGATCGCTCGAGGCCGTGTATTTCGTGCTGGCCGCGATCCTGGTCGCCGTGCTGGTGAAGACGTGCCGGTCGCCGCGCGCGGCGGCCTGACGGGAGAGGCGGAATGGACGACTATCTGATCGAATGCGCAAGCGCCGAATTCGACGCGCTCGCGCGCGTGATCTGCGATCTCTTTCCGGAGCAGACGCGTTTTGCCGAAAGCAGCGACGAACGCGGGCGCTTCCTGTCCGTGCAGTGGCTCGCGATGCGTTTCGGTTCGACGCCGAAACGGATGACGCTCGATATCCGCATCGTGCCGGCCGCGCTGGCGCGCTATCTGGCGCTCAGGCCGATGCAGCGCGCCCGCAGCCACGCGGTGCTGCATGCGTACACGGAAGCGATGCTGGGCTCGCTCGAGGAGCGGCACGCGGCGGGTGAAGCCGTCGAGCGCACCGCGGAACTCGAACTCGACGAAGACTTTGCGTGAGCGGCGACGCCGGCGCGCGCCGGCACGATGCCGGCGCGGCGCGTGTCACGCGACGCGCGCTTACGCGTCGCGATAAACCTGCGCGAAGCGCTGCGCCTGCACGACGCCATAGTCGCCGGGTGCATATTGCATGACCCAGTCGCCGGCCACGCCGCGCAGCGTGTCGCCGTTTTCCGAGCGGGCGATCGTGAACGGCTCGTCCATGCGACGGGCGAGCACGACGGCCGGCCGGTTCCGGTAGGCGCCCGGCGCGCCGTGCGCGAGCGCCGGATCGGCGGGCAGGTACTTCGCGTCGAAGCGCGCGCGCGACACGACCCAACGGTCGCCGGTCGAGCCGGTGATCAGCGCGTCGCCCGCGACATAGCGGTTCGGGCCTTCGAGGCTCATCAGTTCGCCGTCGGCATCCGCGAATGCGACCGTGACGGTTTCATCCTTCACGACGCGACGGGCCTGCGGGTCGGTACGCAGATCGAGGTGCTTGAGTTCGAGCATGGCAGGGGGGAAGTGCGGGAAAAGCCGGGAGCTTATCCCGAATCCGGCGCGCCGTGTGACGCGCCGGATTCCCGCGGGATGCGCGACGCCGTTCGGCCCGCACGGGCAGTGCGGCGCCGACGGGGCGGACGTCAGGGTTGCGCGGGCGCGCTGGCGGCCGGCGCGGCTGCTGCCTTGCCTTCCTTGCTCGCGGCCTTGCCCTTGCCGCGGTGTTCGCCGCCGTGGTGCAGCCAGCTGCGGAACGTCGTGTCGGCGAGCGCCTTCTGGTCGGCCGGGAAGCGCTCGTAGAGCGGCGCGAATGCGTCGGCGAGCTTTTTCGCGCCGTCCGCGTTCGCCTGCGCGAGTTCCGCGTACTGCTTCATGTCGTCGACCGCGGACACGTCATGGCTTTCCATCCGGGCGCGATAGAGGCGGCCCATCGTGTCGCCGTTCTCGCGCATCGTGTCGGCGAACGTCTTCCATTGCGGTTCCTGCGCCGACGTGATCTTCAACTGGTCGTGCAGGTACTTGATGCGCTGCTCGATGCGCGCTTCGTGGCGCGCCGCACGCTGCTCGGCGCTCGGGGCCGACGACGCCGTTGCCGCTGCCGGAGCGGGCGTCTGCGGTTGCGGCGGGGTTTGCGCGAATGCGCTGGCTGCAACGGCGAGCGTAGCGAGGGTGAGCGAGATCTTCTTCATGGTTGGCTCTCCGGGGTGGTGTCGTGCGAGCGGGCGCGGCGGCCAGTGCCGCGAGCGCGCATCTCGCGTCGCACCTTATTAGTAGCACGTTGAGTGCAGTGCAGCAGCGAAAGCGACACTTGCTTACATCCGATACGAATCGAAATTGAAAGGGACCTGGGGAAGGCCGGTGATCGATGGTGTTCGATCGGCGAGTCGGGCGCCGCGCGCGAACGAGGCGGGGCGATGCGAACGCGTGAGATCCCGTTTGGGCGCACCGGCGTTCGGCGCTATCATCGCGTCACGTTCCATTTCGCCGGCGCGTTGCACGCCGGCCCAGCCTCATGCGTCCTCCTCGCCTCGACCAACTCGACGACCTCGACCGGCAACTCGTCGCGCTGCTGCAAGCGGATGCGCGTGCAAGCGTCGCCGATCTCGCGCGACAGCTCGACGTTGCCCGCACGACGGTCGTCGCGCGCATCGCGCGGCTCGAGCGTACCAACGTGATCGCCGGTTACAGCGTGCGGCTCGGTCAGGACGTGCTCGACGCGAGCATTTACGCATACGTCGGCATCATTCTCACGCCGAAGTTCGGCAAGGACGTGCTGCGCAAGCTCGACCGGATGCCCGAGGTGCAGCTGTTGTGCGCGGTGAGTGGCGAATACGACTATGTCGCGTGGTTGCGTGCCGATTCGCCGGAACGGCTCAACGACCTGCTCGACCAGATCGGCACGCTCGAAGGCGTCGAGCGTACGACGACGTCGATCATTCTGTCGCGCAAGATCGATCGCGGCACGATCGGCGGATGACGCGTCGCATGCGGTGTTGCATGTGACGCCGCGGCGCGATTCGATTCGTCGCGCAGGTTTTTTCCTCCTTTCCCTTCCCTCGATGCCTTGATGCCCGCCGCCTGCGCTCGCCGCGGGGCGGGGCGTTGCCTCGCGCGTCCGCACGCGAGCATCGTTGTGTCGAATGCGTGCCCGGGCGCGCGCAACGATTCATTTGCCCGCCATGTCCCGCCTTGCGGGTTCTTTCCTGTCCGGCCACACGCGTCCACACGCGTCCACACGCGTCGATCGCGGCCCTTCTGCGGCCCGTCGTATACGCGTTTTTTAGATGATTTGGTCGTTGTGACGAAATGTGTAGTCATTTCGTCGAAAGTATCGGTCGTTTCGCATCATTCTTCGTCTTGGAACTGATTTTGCACGTCCCTAAACTGTGTTCATGGCTCGACGCCGTACACCAACACCAAACCCATCATCAGGAGATAAGCGCATGAAAATCGCCATCGTCGGCGCAGGTCTGATCGGCCACACCATTGCTCACATGCTGCGTGAAACGGGCGACTACGAAGTCGTCGCGTTCGACCGTGACGCTGATGCGCTCGCCAAGCTGTCGCGTGAAGGCATCGCGACGCAACGTGTCGATTCGGCCGACGCCAATGCGATCCGTGAAGCCGTGAAGGGCTTCGATGCGCTCGTCAACGCGCTGCCGTACTACCTGGCGGTCAACGTTGCAGCGGCGGCCAAGGCGGCCGGCGTCCATTACTTCGACCTGACCGAAGACGTGCGCGCGACCCACGCGATCCGCGAACTGGCCGACGGTTCGGACCGCGCGTTCATGCCGCAGTGCGGCCTCGCACCGGGCTTCATCGGCATCGCCGCGCACGAGCTCGTGAACGGCTTCAGCGAAGTGCGCGACGTGAAGATGCGCGTCGGCGCGCTGCCCGAGTATCCGACCAACGCGCTGAAGTACAACCTGACGTGGAGCGTCGACGGCCTGATCAACGAATACTGCCAGCCGTGCGAAGCGATCCGCGACGGCCGCAAGCAGTGGGTGCAGCCGCTCGAAGGCCTCGAACATTTCTCGCTCGACGGCACCGAATACGAAGCGTTCAACACGTCGGGCGGCCTGGGCACGCTGTGCGAGACGCTGTCGGGCAAGGTCGAGACGCTCGACTACAAGTCGGTGCGCTATCCGGGCCACCGCGAACTCGTGCAGTTCCTGCTCGAAGACCTGCGACTGTCGAGCGACCGCGACACGCTGAAGTCGATCATGCGCCGCGCGGTGCCGTCGACGAAGCAGGACGTCGTGCTCGTGTTCGTCACGGTGACGGGCGTGAAGGACGGCCAGCTCGTGCAGGACGTGTTCACCCGCAAGATCTTCGCGAAGGACGTGTGCGGGATGCACATGAGCGCCATCCAGATCACGACGGCCGGCGCGATGTGCGCGGTGCTGGATCTGTTCCGCGAAAAGAAGCTGCCGCAAAGCGGTTTCATCCCGCAGGAAAAGGTGTCGCTGAAGGCGTTCCTCGCGAACCGCTTCGGCAAGCTGTACGAAGGCGGCACGATGGAGCGCGTGCACGAAGTCGCCTGACGATCGGTCCCAGGCACGAGGGCCGTGCGACGCCGGGAGCGCAACAGCGCTTCCGGCGTTTTTTTTGACGAGCGCGTCGAAGCCCTTCACGGCTTCACGGATCGCATTGGCGTCGGCCGAATCGACACGTTGCGTCGCGATGCCTTCACGCGACATGGTGAAGCGACGAGGAGCAGGGCGGTGCGCGCCGCTCAGGCGGGCAGCGGCGGGACGATCGTTGCCGCCGGCGGGGGCGGCACGATGCGGTACAGCAGCGCATCGATGTCCGCGTCGGACGGTGCGGTGTTGTCGAACATCACGATGCCGTCGCATTCGTGGCCGGTCGGCACGAAGCGGCGTTGCCGGTATTCGTCCCAGTGCGCGAGCTTGTACGCGTCGTTCGGATTGCCGCGCGCGACGATCCGCTGGTGCGCGACGTCTTCCGAGGTGTGGACCCACACGACCGTCAGCGCGACGTCCGGCCCGATGCCGAGCCACGTGCGGTCGAGGATGCGCCGGTCACGCACTTCGCGCGACAGCGGGCCGACCACGAGCGCGCCGATGCCGAGCGCGAGGTTCTCGCGGGCCGTGTCGAGCAGGCCCTGGTATTCGGGATCGCGCAGATGCTTCAGGTAGAGCGGGCTGTCGCGGTCGTTCGGATCGGAGGTGAGGGCGCCCATCGCGGCCGAGCTGTAGCGGCCGTAGAGCGTGTCCTTGTCGAGCAGGCAGAAGGCTTCGCCGGTCGCGCGCATCAGCGGCCCGATCAGCCGCTTCGCGAGCGTGGTCTTGCCGGTGCCGGCATGACCGCAGAAGAACACCAGGTGCGTCACGAATACCGGCTCCCCGAATCCGTGCGCGGTGCGGCGGTGCGCTTGCCGTCGCGCGAGAACACTTCCGCTTCAAGCCACATCGCGTTGATGATGCCGAAGCCGAGCGCCACGCCGATGCCGAGTATCCACGAGAAATACCACATGGGTCTGTCTCCTTGAAGGTTGGGCGGCACGGCCGTGCCGTGCACTTGTCGAAGCGATGCCGTGCGCGAGCCGCGGCGCACGCAATCCGATCATGACCAATATCGGCGTGCCGCGCAAGCCGGGCCGCCCGCGCGGCAACCCGGTAAACTGGTGCGATAACGGCAACATGACGGACATCATGCTCATCAACTGTGCTGCATACCAGGACGGCCGCAAGCTGGCCGATATCGATATCGACGCCATCAGCGAATACGTGTCGAAACCCGAGTGTTTCGTATGGGTCGCGCTGAAGGATCCGACGCCGGACGAGATCGACCTGATGGGCGAGGAATTCGGGCTGCACGAGCTCGCGCTCGAGGATGCCCGCAAGGGGCATCAGCGGCCGAAGATCGAGGAGTACGGCGATTCGCTGTTCGCGGTGCTGCACACGGTCGAGCTCGACCACGACGGCGAATTCAATGTCGGCGAGCTGAACGTGTTCGTCGGCCCGAACTACGTGCTGTCGATCCGCAACCATACCGAACAGGACTTCCGCGCGGTGCGCAAGCGCTGCGAGCGCGAGCCGCATCTGCTGCAGGAAGGGTCGGCGTTCGTGTTCTATGCGTTGATGGACCAGGTCGTCGACCGCTATTTCCCGATCCTCGAGACGCTCGGCAACGAGCTCGAGGAACTCGAGGACCGCATCTTCACCAAGGCCACGCCCGCGTCGTCGCGCGCGATCATCGAGGATCTCTATTCGCTGAAACGCCGGCTCGTGATGCTGCACCAGCACACGGCGCCGCTGATCGAGCCGCTCGCGAAGCTCACCGGCGGACGCATTCCGCAGGTCTGCAGCGGGATGGAGCATTACTTCCGCGACGTGTACGACCACCTGCAGCGGATCGTGAAGACGATCGAAGGGCGGCGCGAGATGGTCGTGACCGCGATCCAGGTCAATCTCGGGATGATCTCGCTTGCGGAGAACGAGGTGACCAAGCGGCTCGGCTCGTTCGCCGCGCTGTTCGCGATACCGACGATGATTGCCGGCATCTACGGGATGAACTTCGCGAACATGCCCGAACTGCACCTCAAGTACGGCTTCTACGGCTGCATCGGCGTGATGGTCGTAGCCGATCTCGCGTTGTGGTGGCGCTTCAAGCGGGCGGGGTGGCTGTAGCCGTGGCCCCGTGCACCGTCAGCGCGGAGCGTGCTTGCCGACCACGACGCGCCACGGACGCACGCGCCAGGACTTGACGAGGCCGTTTTGCACGTAGGGATCGGCGCGCGCGAACGATTCGGCGGCTTCCGGCGAATCGCCTTCGAACACGAGCACGGCCTGGTCGGCCGGATCCTGCAACGCGCCGGCGAGCACGAGTTCGCCGCGTTCGGTTGCCGCCCGCGCGAGTGCGAGGTGCTCGGCGCGGTACTGTTCGCGCCGGGACAGGTAATCGTCGACGAGTTCGTAGATCAGCTGGTAATGCATGGTCGCTCCCGGAATCGGCCGCCGCGGGATGGCGGGTGTTGGCTCAGTATAGGGCGAGGTTCTGTCTTTGTCGGCGCGGTTTGCGGTGGCCTCGTTGGTGCGTGGCCCGCCGATGGCGACGGTTTTCAGGTCTCGACGTTCTTCCTTAAAATGCAACTAACGGTCTGGCGCAGATCCGCCATCACATGTGGTGGGGTCCTCGTACGGGAACCGTTACCGCCCGTTGCGTCTCGTTGTGTCTTCAGGAAAGGCGGGGGCAGGCAGACATGTTCCATGCGGATTCCGGGCCCGGATTGCGCGCGCCGGAAAAAGGGGGCCGAAGCCGGGGCGAGCGTCGGTGCGGGCGTCGTGCGAGGGCGTTTCCATTGGCCGCAATGCGACCTATGCTGAACAAACCCGGAGCGAACTTCGTTCGTCCGATTCGTCCAGAGAGGTGTGCCATGCCTGTATCAGCCACCCTGCAGGATTGCCTGCGCCAGAAGTCATCGCGGTACGAAGTCGTGTACCACCCGTATAGCCATACCAGCATGGAGACGGCCGCCGCCGCGCATATCCCCGGCGATCGCCTCGCGAAAACCGTGCTGCTCGAGGACGACGAAGGCTACGTCGCCGCCGTGCTGCCGACGTCGCACGCGGTGCGGCTGTCGGACCTCTGGGTCAAGACCGGCCGCCATCTCGTGCTCGCCAGGGAAATCGAACTGCGCGAACTCTTCAAGGATTGCGACCTGGGCGCGTTGCCGCCGGTGTGCATGGCGTACGGGATGAAGACGTTCCTCGAGGAACATCTCGCGCAGCAGCCGGAAGTGTATTTCGAGGCCGGCGACCACGAAGCGCTGATCCACATGATGCAGGATGAATTCCTGTCGCTGATGGAGACGGCCGAGCGCGCGCATTTCTCGCACAAGATGCAGGGGATGTGGTTGTCCTGATCGTCCTGTTGCGGGCGGTTTGCGGTGGCTGGAGACGGCGTCTGGCGGGCGGCCGTCGGGGGCATTGCGTGCCGCAGGTTTTTGCTGAGGCGGGGTTCACGCTGCAAGAAAGGTGGCTGCGCGTGACTGGTGAGGAAGGAGGCCGGTGGTGTGCGGCGGGGATTTCAGGGGCGTTTTCGGGTGAATTTCATATTTGACATAATCTCAATTATCGATATGACTGGTTGTAGTAGCTTTTTAGAAATGTCGTGTTCTGGCTACTTAGAAATGTCGTGTTTTGACCTCGGTATGCTGGCCGGTTCTTTGCGGGACCACGGAGCCGGCCATGTATCCAGGTGCATTGGTGACACTGAACATGCGAGAACTCGACCGTCTGAAGGTAATCCAGGCCGTGGTGGACATGGGACTCAAGCCCGGACGCGCGGCCGAACGACTGGGCGTGACCGTGCGTCAGCTCCAGCGTCTGGTGGATCGTTACCGTGAGTCTGGCGCCGCCGGACTGGCTTCGCGCAAGCGTGGGCGTCCCGGTAATCGGCGGCTGGACGCTGATCTGGCCGATCGAGCACTGTCGATCATCCGTGATCGCTACGCCGATTTCGGGCCGACGCTGGCTTGCGAGAAGCTGTGGGAATGCCACGCATTACCCGGAGTTGCTTTCCGGCCGGACGCGCCGTTGCGGGTTCACATCGACGCCCCGGGCGAGACCGTCATCGCCCGGAGCGCACCGGCCTACGTCGTCACGCTGGCGCTGGGTTCGAGCGCAGAGTGGTTTTCCCCTGCCCCGGGACGGATCTTGAACCAGATCGAGTACATGGCCGGCAGAAACACCAACGTCAGAACCGTTCCGGCGAATGTTCCTCCGATAAGCGTATAAGCCAGCGTGCCCCAGAACACGGAATGGGTAAGCGGAATGAACGCAAGCATCGCGGCGACCGCAGTCAGGATCACGGGCCGCGAGCGCTGCAGCGTTGCCTCCACCACCGCATCGAACGGCGTCATGCCCGCGCGCGCATTCTCTTCGATCTGGCCGATCAGGATCAGCGTGTTGCGCATCAGGATGCCTGAGAGCGCAATGAGTCCCACCAATGCGTTGATGCCGAAGGCCTGATTGAACAGCAGGAGTGTCGGCACCACACCGATCAAACCCAGCGGACTGGTCGCGAACACCATCATCGTGGCGGAAATCGAGCGGGTCTGAAAAATGATGATGAGCAGCGTCAGCGCGATCATGATCGGGAACAGCGGCGCGAGCGCAGTTGTCGCTTTGTTGGCCTCCTCGATGGAGCCGGCCTCCTCGATCCGGTAGCCGCCCGGCAGCTTCGCGATGATGGGCTGAAGCTGCGCGAGCATCGCGGTCGACACATCGGGCGGCTGCAACCCTTCGGCGATATCGCCGCGCACGGTGATCGTCGGCGTTCGGTCGCGCCGGCGCAGGATCGGATCCTCCATGCGGATGTCGACTTTGCCGACCTGCGAGAGCGGCACCCGCTGCCCTGCGGCGCCGATCAGCGTGAATCCGTCGATCCGTTGCGGGTCGAGCCGGATGTCGCCCGCCGAACGCGCGACGAGCTCCACGGAACGAATGTCCTCGCGCACGTGCGTGACGGGAATGCCGGTCAGCAGGAATTGCAGTTGCTGCGCGACCGAGCTGGACGTCAGTCCAAACGCCCCGAGCCGATTTTGATCGAGCGTGAAATGCACGGTGGGAACGCGCGGCCCCCAGTCGGCGTTCACCGTTCGCATCATCGGGCTGGCGTTCATGGTCCGTTCGACCTGTGCGGCGATGGTGCGCAACGTCTGGGCGTCCGGGCCCATGACCCTGAACGCAACGGGGTAAGGCGAGTAAGGGCCGAACACCAGCTGCGTGACGCGAACCTGCGCTCCGGGCACCAACCCTTCGGCGATGACCTTGCGCAGACGGAATTTGAGCGCTTCCCGTTGTCGCTCGTCATTCGTGCGGATCACGATCTTCGAGAAGGACGAATCCGGCAACTCCGGAGACATGGCCAGATAGAAGCGCGGAGCGCCCTGCCCGATGTACGAGGTCACGATCTGCGCTTCCGGCTGCTTCGCGAGCCATGCCTCGACCTTTTCCGTTGCCGACGCGGTCTGCTCGATCGAAGTCCCATAGGGCATCTGCACTTCGACGAGCACTTCCGGGCGATCGGAAGTCGGGAAGAATTGCTTCTTCACGAGCCCCATGCCCATCACGGCGACCACGAACGATGCCACCACGATCCCGGCGACCATCCACTTGCGCGCGACCACGCGCCCGAGGAAGCGGCGAAAGCGCCGGTAGTTCGGCGTGTTGTAGATCGCCTCGTGGCCGCCTTCGATTACGGCGATGTCGGGTAACAGCTTGACGCCGAGGTACGGTGTGAAGACGACGGCCACGATCCACGAGGTGACCAGCGCGATGCCGACGATCCAGAACATGTTGCTGGTGTATTCGCCGGCCGTCGAGCGCGCAAAGCCATTCGGCATGAAGCCGACAGCCGTGACCAGCGTGCCCGACAGCATCGGTGCGGCCGTGTGGCTCCACGCGTAAGCTGATGCCTGGACGCGGCTATAGCCCTCCTCCATTTTCACGACCATCATTTCGATGGCGATGATCGCGTCGTCGACGAGCAGGCCGAGCGCGAGAATCAGCGAACCGAGCGTGATGCGGTCGAAGCTCTTGCCCGTTGCGGCCATGACGACGAAGACGCCCGCGAGTGTCAGCGGCACCGCCGCCGACACGACGATGCCGACACGCCATCCCATGCTCGCGAAGCTCACGACCATCACCACGAGCAGCGCGACAAAGAACTTCACCATGAATTCGTCGATGGCCGAATGGATGTTGACGGCCTGGTCGGTCACTTTCGTGAGGCTCACGCCCAGCGGCAGCCCGGCATTGATCGATGCGACTTCCGTGTCGAGCGCCTTGCCGAGATTGAGCCCGTTCCAGCCGTCCCGCATCACGACGCCGAGGAGCAACGCCGGTTCGCCTTTGTTGCGAATCTGGAACGTGGCCGGGTCTTCGTAACCGCGTTCGACGGTCGCCACATCGGAGAGCTTCAGTGTGCGGCCCTGAACGACGATTGGCGTGTCACGGATGGTCTGCAGCTTGTCGAAGGCGCCTTCGACACGAATGAAGACCTGCGCGCCCGCCGTATCGATCGAACCAGCCGGCGTGAGAACGTTCTGGTTGTTCAGCGCGGCAAAGATCTCCTGCGGCGTCACGCCGAGCGTCGCGAGCCGGTCGTGCGAAAACGACACGTAGATCCGTTCCGCCTGCTCGCCGATGATGTTCACCTTCTTGACGCCCGGCACATGAAGAAGCCGCTGGCGCAATCCCTCGGCGTCGCGCACCAGCAATCGTTGCGGCTCGCCTTTCGCCTTGAGCGCGAACAGCGCGAACGTTACGTCGGAATACTCATCATTGACGAGCGGGCCGATCACCCCGGGCGGCAGGTTGCCCGCTTCATCGTGCAGCTTCTTGCGCGCCTGATAGAACTCCTCGGGCACGTCCGCGGGCGGCGTACTGTCGAGCAAGGTCACGGTGGTGAAGGCCAGCCCCGGACGCGTATAGGTCTCGGTCCGGTCGTACCAGCGCAGCTCCTGCATGCGCTTTTCGAGCGGCTCGGCCACCTGGTCCTGCATTTCCTGCGCGGTCGCGCCGGGCCATGCCGTAATGACCGTCATCGACTTGACGGTGAATGGCGGATCTTCGGCCCGCCCCAGTTTCAGGAAGGCAATCACGCCGGCGATCGAAATCAGGATGATCAGAAACAGCGTGACCGAGCGCTCCCGCACCGCAAGAGCCGACAAATTGAAGCCGCTCATTGCGCGGCTCCTTGCGTGGAGACGGATGCCGCGGCCAGCTTGTCGTTGGCGAGACGCACGCGCTCTCCGTCGTGCAGCAACTGGGCACCGAGCGCGACGACCTGGTCGCCTTCGCGAAGATCGCCAGTCACCGTCGCACTGTCGTCGCTCAATGCGGTGACACGAACCTTGTGCCAGGTCACACGCGATTGAGATCGATCGACGGTCCAGACGCCGGTGCCGGTGCCCGTGCCCGGATCGAACAAGGCGCCGACCGGCACCACCATGCCGGCCTGTGTCTGGCCGGCATCGCCGGCGAGATCGATGGTCACGGTCGCGCCGAGCGGTGCATTCGAGAGCGCGCCCTCGAGGACGTATCTCGCCTCGTAGGTCCGTGTCAGCCGATCGGCAGAATCGGAGAGCTGGCGCAGGACGGCGGGAACGGGCTTCTGGTCCGCGCCGTAAAGCGTCGCCGCGGCAATCGAGCCGGACGCGGGACGCAGCGTCTCGGGAAGCTGGACGACGGCCTCGCGGGGGCCGGCATGCGCGAGCCGCACGACGATTTGTCCCGGCGCGACGACCTGGCCCGGCTCCGCCAGCGTCTCGACCACCACGCCGTCGGCGTCCGCCATGACGACGGCGTATCCGGAAGCATTGTTGGCGAGCACGGCCTGCGCCTGCGCTGCGACGAGCTGGGCCCTGGCGGAATCGGCGGCCGCCTTGAGCTGGTCGTAGGTCGATGCCGACACCGCGCCCGCCCCGACGAGATCCCGATACCGCGCCTCGTCGGCAGCCGTCTGCGTCGCGCGCGCCTGCGCAGCGTCCACGAGTTTCTGCTGCGCACGGGCCTGCAGCCCCAGATCGATCGGATCGATGCGCATCAGGGGCTGGCCGCGCTTGACCGTTTGGCCCGCGTCGACCAGTCGCTCGATGACTTTACCCTGAACGCGGAAACCGAGATCGCTCTGAACGCGGGCGCCCACGACACCCGAAAACGACCGGCTCGCACCCGCCGCACCGTGAACGGCGCTTGTACGGACCAGTGGCGCCTCGGTACGCGGATCAGCAGCCGGATGCTCGCCGCATGCTGCGAGCGCAAGCGAAGCCAGGCCCAATGTGTAGACAAGACGATGGCGCCGGAACATGAGATCCCCTCTCGCAAAGAACAGGAGACCTCATTCTGATACCGGTGACTAAATCAGTCAATAGTCACAGCGAGATTCATGGAGCAAGACTTCTGAGTACCAGGCTCGCGAGTTGGGCCGTCGCCTCTTCCGCGCCATCGAGGTTGTACTGCAGCAGCAAGGGATTGAAGTAAGGCTTCATCACCAGAAAGATCGCGTTCACCGCCTCGTCCGGCGGCGTCTTGCGTTCGAATTCGCCGGTTTCTCGTCCGAGCCGCAGGATATCGGCGATGAGTTGCCGGATCTGGTCCTCATAACTCTGGACAGATGGCCAGAGCGATTCGGCCGACACGGCGGCAATATCGTAGAGCTTGCGATCCTGGAAGAAAAGCTGGCCTCCGGTTGAAAGTAAGGTCTTGAACATGCAGCGAAATTTTTCCGTCGCACTGTGCGCGCCGTCGATGTTTTCCCTGACTGCGGCGATCATCGCGGCGAGGCGATTGGCGCAGATGACCTGACCGATCGCCTGTTTGGAGTCGAAAAACTTGTAAATATAGGCTTTTGAAAACCCGATTTCCTTCGCGAGATCGGAGACCGTGGTTTTTTCGTAGCCGTAACGGCTGAAGTATTCCGTCGCGGCGTCGACGATCTGGGCGCGAACTTCGTGGTCCGAGGGGCCACGGGACGAAGAGGTGGAGGGAGTCGGTTTGTTCATGCCTCAAGCTTAGTCCGACGCTCGTCAGTTGACAACGTGTGACCATATTGTATATTGGTCACTATATTTCCCCTCCCGTTGTCGCTCCCGAGATGATCATGCCCTTGCGCCGTCCACTTGTTCTCCTGACTAGCGTCGCCGCCCTTTCGGCGTGCGCCGTGGGTCCCGACTACCGCCGCCCGGATGCGCCGCTGGCGCAGCACTACATGACCCAGCCGCCCGCCCGCGCGGCAAAGGCGCCGGTTGCCGATCTGTCCGCATGGTGGGAAAGCTTCAACGACCCGCTGCTCACGCATTACGTTTCGCTGGCGCTGGCCCAGAACCTGGACCTGGCCCAGGCCGTCGCGCAAATCACTCAGGCGCGCGCGCGCCTCGGCACGGCCAACGCGGCGCTCCTGCCGTCGGCCTCGGTTTCCGCGTCGGCGGCACGAGCCTATCAGTCTGTCGATACGCCGTTGGGGCGATTGCTCAACGCCACGCCGGGGTACGAGCGCTGGGGCACCGCGTACGAAACCAACCTGGAGGCCGGTTGGGAGATCGACATTTTTGGCGGTCTGCGCCGTCAGCGTGAAGCCGCGCTCGCCGATTACTCGGCAACGCAGGCGGCGGCAGTTGCCACCCGGCTTGCCGTCGCGGCCCAGACTGCCGATATCTACGTCACGATCCGGGGGCTCCAGGCCCGTCTGGATATCGCGACCCGGCAGGTGCAGACGCAGCAGGCGCTTCTCGCAGACGTGAAACTCCTGTATTCGAAGGGCGCGGCAGCCGACTATCAGGTTCAGCAGGCGCAAGGTGCGCTCGACCAGGTGCAGGCCAGCGTGCCCGTCCTCCTCGCGGCGCTTGATGCGGCGTCGAACGCCCTCGACGTGATGCTCGGTACACCTCCTGGCACGCACCGGGCAGAGCTGGGCTCGCCTTCCCCGATCCCCGTCGCGCCGGCGCTCGCGGAAATGGGCACGCCAGCCGATCTGCTGCAAAGACGTCCCGATCTGATCGCCGCCGAACGTCACCTCGCCGCCGCCAATGCGCGCATCGGC
Source organism: Burkholderia sp. Bp9099 (assembly GCF_003857805.1). Lineage (NCBI taxonomy): Bacteria > Pseudomonadati > Pseudomonadota > Betaproteobacteria > Burkholderiales > Burkholderiaceae > Burkholderia > Burkholderia sp. Bp9099. The sequence goes on along the minus strand of NZ_QTPU01000003.1, from coordinate 257,650 downwards.
GCTGCGATCGGCGAGTACTACCCGACGGTCTCGCTGAACGCCTTCCTCGGCAGCGCGACCTCGGCCGCCGCCGGTACGTTGTTCTCGGGCGGCGCCAACCAGGCGGCCGGCCTCGTCGGGCTGCGCTGGCGACTGTTCGATTTCGCCCGCATCAGTGCCGATGTCGACGCGGCGAAAGGCGCCGACGCGCAAGCGCTCGCGGCCTATCGGCAGGCCGTGCTCCGCGCCTCCGAGGACGTCGAAAACTCGCTCTCGTCATTGGTGAATCGAGAGGCGCAGGCTGCCACGCTGTCGCATGCCGAGTCGTCGTTTTCCCGCGCCAAGGATTCCTCGATGACCGCGTACCGCAGCGGTGCAGCGAGTTTCATCGACGTATTGCACGCCAACGAGACGCTGCTCCAGGCCGCCGACGCGCGTGCACAGGCACAGACGGAATCCGCTCGTGCAGCGATCTCGACGTTCAAGGCGCTCGGCGGCGGCTGGGACCCGGCATCGCACGATGCGCAGACGTCGTTGAGCTCACGCTGACGCCACCGCCCTGCACTGGCGCGCGCAATGGAGCCTGCGCACGTTCCTGGTTCGCGCAATAGCGCACCGCACCATTGACGTGCGCGTCGCGCCCGCAATCGGAGAGCGTCTCGCGCATCACGACACCAGTCGCGCGCCAGTCATCGAATTGCGCTAAATTGGGCCTGTTTTCATTTGAACCCGCCGTCGGGTAAAGGCACACGACGCCTGTACGGGCGCACTCCAAGGCGCGATGAATGAACGATAGGAATCACGTCGATTTCGGGCAACCCGTTGCAGACGACGCCCTCGCCAAACGGTTTCTACTGCGAGATGCGCCCACCGTGCGGGCCGGCGTTTTCTCCCACGGGCAGCCTATCTCGTTCACACGGTTGACGAACCCCCGGCCTCAACCGGGGCGCTCGCTCACGCCGCAACCGGAGGAAGCCTTTGTCTTTCAGATGCCGCTGATACTGAGCCCCGATCCCGGCCTCCGTTATTCAGGCGGTAACCTCGATGCTTCCGCGTCGTGCAGTCCCGGCAGTTGCTTTCTGCTCGACCTGCGCTCGAGCCCGACGCGCCGTCTCGACATGCCGTTCGATACCATGCGGCTCTATCTGGCCCAGAGCGCGATCGAGGAATTCACCGATCAAAAGCGGCGCCGGCGCATAGGCGGACTCGTGCAGCCGCATCTCGGCGCCAGCGACCCGGTGCTGTTCAGTCTTTCGCATACGCTGCAGGCGGTCCTGCAGCATCCCGACCTGACGAGTGCGCTGTTCATCGATTACCTCGCGCTGGCGTTTTGCGAACACGTCGTCACACGATATGGCCGAGCCGATCCGGCGCTCCGGCCGCGCCGCTCGGGACTCGCTCCGTGGCAGATGCGGCGCATCGAAGATTATTTCGCGTCCCACCTGCACGACAATCCTTCGATTGCCGATCTCGCGCGCGAGTGCAATCTCTCCACCAGCTATTTCGGTGAAGCCTTCAAGCAGACGACCGGCAGCACACCCCATCAGTGGCTGCTCAAGCGCCGCATCGAGCGCGCGAAATCGCTGTTGCGGGAAACAGATGCGAGCCTGGCCAGCATCGCATCGGACTGCGGATTTTTCGACCAGAGTCATTTTTCGCGCGTGTTCTCGCGCCTCGAAGGGTGCGGGCCGAAAGACTGGGCGCAGCGGAACCGATAGCGCCGGACAGGTGCGAACGTCGTTATCGGCGCTTGCGCGCCCGCTCGATATGCGTCGACGCGCGACGCACCACCGCCTCTGATCCGAGTTCAACCACTGCCCCGGTGTCCGACGGCCGTCCGCGATTCGTCCATCGAATCGTTGTTTTATACAAGATCGTTCTGGCACCCGACAGGTACGCTTCTCTCACATCGACTCGTCGATGCCTGCGCGGCTCGTCACGGATCGAGCGGGTGGCCGTCGCGGTATGGCCGTTTCTTTTTCACCGCACCCGCCGGGATAGCACGCTGATTTGCCCGTAAAGTTTCGCGCGGCCGCCAGCCTGGAACGGTATGGCGCTGCGCCGGTCCGCCCAACCCTCCTGGAGTCGAGGCATGAAAAACCGCGATACGTCTACGCGTCTTGATCACGCAACGGGCGCGCCCGTTGCCGACAATCTGAACATCGAAACGGCCGGCCCGCGCGGCCCCGCGCTGCTGCAGGATATCTGGCTGATCGAGAAACTCGCGCACTTCGACCGCGAGGTGATTCCCGAACGACGCATGCACGCCAAAGGATCGGGCGCGCACGGCGTATTCACGGTAACGCACGACATCACGCGCTACACCAAGGCAAAACTCTTTTCGGAAATCGGCAAGGCAACGCCCGTATTCATGCGCTTTTCGACGGTCGCCGGCGAGCGCGGCGCCGCCGATGCCGAGCGCGATATCCGCGGCTTCGCGGTGAAGTTCTATACGGAAGAAGGAAACTGGGACATCGTGGGCAATAACACGCCCGTGTTCTTCTTCCGTGATCCGCTGCGTTTTCCCGATCTCAACCACGCGATCAAGCGCGACCCGCGCACGGGACTGCGCAGCGCAAACAGCAACTGGGATTTCTGGACGCTTTTGCCGGAGGCGCTTCACCAGGTCACGATCGTCATGAGCGACAGGGGCATTCCGCGCAGCTATCGCCACATGCATGGTTTCGGCAGCCATACGTTCAGCCTGGTCGATGCCGACAATCGGCGGACGTGGGTAAAGTTTCACTTCCGTACGCAGCAAGGCATCGCGAATCTGACGGACGACGAAGCCGAACAGCTCGTGGGCAAGGACCGCGAAACGCATGGCCGCGATCTTTACGAAAGCATCGAGCGCGGCGACTTCCCGCGCTGGACACTCTTCATTCAGGTGATGAACGACGACGAGGCCAGGTCTCTGCCGTTCAATCCGTTCGACCTGACCAAGGTCTGGCCGAAAAGCGATTTCCCGTTGATCGAGGTCGGCGTACTCGAATTGAACCGCAACCCGGGCAATTATTTCGCCGAGGTCGAGCAGGCGGCCTTCTCGCCCGCGAACGTCGTGCCCGGCATCGGCTTTTCGCCGGACAAGATGCTGCAGGCACGTCTGTTCTCTTACGGCGACACGCAACGGTATCGGCTGGGCGTGAACTTCAATCACATTCCCGTCAATGCGCCGAAGTGCCCCTTCCACAGCTACCACCGCGACGGCGCCATGCGCACCGACGACAACCTCGGCGGCACGCCTTCTTACTATCCGAACAGTTCCGGCGAGTGGGAAGTGCGGCCCGATCTTCACGAGCCGCCGCTGAGAATCGAAGGCGACGCCGCGCATTGGGACCACCGCGTGGACGTCGATCACTTCGCGCAGCCGGGAAACCTGTTTCGCCTGATGAGTCAGGCGCAGCAACAATTGCTGTTCGACAACACCGCACGCCAGATGGCCTCCGTTCAGGCGCATATCCAGGAACGCCACATCCTCAATTGCACGAAGGCCGACCCCGAGTACGGCGCGGGTGTTCGCGAGGCCCTGGCAAGAATCGGGGCGACGACTGCAGCCAAGTAGCCAGCCATTCGCGTGCGGCGTCCGCCACGACGCCGGCGTCCGCTCACATTTCGATGGAGGACCGTCATGTCAGAGTTCATTCAGGATGTCGCGGTGCCCGACAGTCAGCTTGCGCGGGAAATTACCGAGTTCGTGCGCGACACGTCCACCCCGCTGCTCTTTCATCATTCGAGCCGCGTATATTTGTTCGGTGCGCTGGAGGGTGTGCGCCGCGGCCTGAAATTCGATCCGGAACTGTTGTACGCCGGTGCCATGTTTCATGACGTCGGCCTCACCGGAGCGTACAGCAGCGCCACCGAACGCTTCGAAGTCGACGGGGCCAATGCGGCCCGCGACTTTCTCTCGGGCCGGGGCATCGACGCGGCCGACATCGATCTCGTCTGGACGGCGATTGCGCTGCACACCACGCCCGGCATTCCGCGCCATATGCACCCGGTCGTCGCGCTGGTGACCGCCGGGGTCGAGATGGATGTGCTCGGACTGTCGTACCACGCGTTCACGCACGAGGAGCGCGAAGCCGTGACGCATGCGCATCCCCGCCCGCCGCACTTCAAGGAAGAGATCATTCAGGCGTTCTACGACGGCATCAGGCACAAGCCGGAAACCACGTTCGGCAACGTGAAAGCCGACGTGATCGCCGACAAGGAGCCTCATTTCCATCGGGGGAATTTCTGTTCCGTCATCCGCAATTCGGCATGGCCGGGTTGAAGGTGCCGTGTCCCGCGCATCGATGCCCGGCCAGTCGCGCCGCGCCACCCGATCGCGATCGTACGCAGGTCCGCATAGGCAGAAAACACCGGCGATCGCATTGGGCGAGACGGCATGCCGGTGTCCATCAACGGAATCATTCACACTGAGGTGAACATCATGGGCAAGCTTGCACGGAAAGTGGCCGTCGTAACCGGTGCGTCGAAGGGTATCGGTGCCGCCATCGCCAAGGCGCTCGCGGCAGAGGGCGCGTCGATCGTAGTGAACTACGCAAGCAGCAAGACGGGCGCGGATGACGTCGTGTCCGCCATCACCACGGCCGGAGGAAAAGCGGTTGCCGTCGGAGGTGACGTGTCGAAGGCTGCCGATGCAAAAGGCATCGTCGATGCGGCGATCGAAACGTACGGCCGCCTCGACATCCTCGTCAACAACTCGGGCGTCTACGAGTTCGCCCCGATCGAGGCGTTCACGGAAGCGCAATACCGCAGGCAGTTCGACATCAACGTGCTCGGCGTGCTGCTCACCACACAGGCCGCCGTCCAGCACCTGGGCGAAGGCGCCAGCATCATCAATGTCAGTTCGGTCGTCTCGACGCTCACACCGGCGACGACTGCCGTCTACAGCGGCACGAAAGGCGCGGTGGATTCCATCACCGGCGCGCTCGCCCGTGAACTCGGGCCGCGAGGCATTCGCGTGAATACGATCAATCCCGGCGTGATCGTGACCGAAGGCGCGCAAAGCGCCGGGGTGATCGGATCGGAGTTCGAGAGTTCCGCGGTCAGCCAGACGCCGCTCGGGCGCGTGGGCAGACCGGACGACGTTGCGTCGATTGCGGTTTTCCTCGCGTCCGACGACGCAAAGTGGCTGACGGGCGAGCATATCGTCGCCAGTGGCGGCATGCGATGACGCAGGTTCGCGAAACCGCGCACGCAGGTCGGCCTCAAAATCGACGAAACAAGCGTGACGGTCGTTCTGGATTTCTCACGCGTCAGTGCGTCGTCACGTCCAGTTGAAGCGTGACGACCGAAGTTACCGACACGAAACGTCGACGCCCGTACTTTGCAAGTGTGACCTGCATTCGCGGGTCACCTCCCTCTCCCGCTTTTCACGCGTTTTTCGTTCGTTGAACGGTGCGTGGCCGCGGATCGGCGTCAGCACGATCGCACACGCCGGGTTCACGCCGACGTCGCCTTTGACGCTTATCCAATGGCGATCATGAAGCTATGGAAAACACTCCAGGTACCGACGATGTCACGAACGGCATCAGCGACCGGCATCGCTGGGACAGGATTCTCGACGCCCTGCGATCGCCTCCGGCCGCACCGCCCTTTCCGGGAGTGGATGAGCGTGCGTGCATGAGCCACTCAAACCTGGAGGCCGTCCGCATCGTGATTCTCGAGCGCCCGTCAACCGACACCGTTCTCATCTCGTAGAGCAGCTCGACGGCGTGTCGATATGGCGAACAGACCTGGCGGAGAGTTGTTGCCCGAGAGGACGGGGTTTGCATTCTGACGGGCGACTCGATTGCCCGGGGGGATTCGGTCTTTCGTCCAAAGCGCACGCGGAATGCGATGTGCAGCAACTCGATGGCGATGATCAAGGCGTCGTCCATCGATCTGCCGCGGTATCGGGTCGGTCAGACATCGGCCAGGTTGGGCGCGGAACCCAAGCCCTCGACGCCAGACCGGCTCGGAGATCGGCACGCAGATGCTCTCCCCGATCTCGAACCGCACCTTGCCCGACTGTTCTCCGAGGCTTGAGTCGGAGGCCGACGTAGGCGAGAAAAAGGAGACGTACGGACCGTTGCGGTGATTGCAGTTCGATTCGATGCGCCAGCAGATGAGCAAGCCTGGGCCGCGGACGGAACAGGAAGCGTATGCAGGTCAGGTCAGACGCGTTTTCGTACTCGCCGGTTTCGATTCATATCGATGCTATTGTGATAAGAAAAGTTATCCGGACAGATCCGATAAGCCATCGAAGTACCCGGCGCGTCCGGGCACGCCATCGCGCGGCATTGACAGCACTTCCTCGCACGAATCCCGGATTTCACGGCGATTCGACGCGCGGTGTCGCCCGCGATTGCTGCTTCGTTCGCAGCCGCGTCGATTCCCCTTCCGCCGCAACGATCGCCGTCGCGGCCGCCCCGTTCTTTCCCGCATTTGTTCCCGCGACGCAAGACTGTTGGTCCACGGTGGGTGTTCGAACTCCGGCGCGACGCGCCTAAAGTCTGGTCCATCGGATTCATCGATCCGGTCGGCACCGAAGCCGAAAACCAGTCACCTGTCGAGGCATATCATGAGCACATCCAAAGTCATCATCGTCACCGGCGCATCGCAAGGCATCGGCGCGGAGACGGTCAACGCATTCCGCGCCCAGGGCCATCGGGTGGTCGCGACGTCCCGTTCGATCGGCGCGTCGGACGATCCCGGCCTGGTCACCGTCGCGGGCGACATCGGCGACCCGGCCGTCGCGCGGCGCGTGGTCGATACCGCACTCGAGCGCTTCGGCCGGGTCGACACGCTCGTCAACAACGCCGGCGTGTTCATCGCGAAGCCGTTCACGCAATACACCGCCGACGACTATGCGGCCATCACCCGCGTGAACCTGGACGGTTTCTTCCACGTCACGCAGCGCGCGATCGCGGCGATGCAACGCAACGGCGGCGGACACGTGGTCAGCATCACGACGAGCCTCGTCGACCACGCGAACAGCAACGTGCCGTCGGTGCTCGCATCGCTGACGAAAGGCGGACTCAACGCGGCGACGAAGTCGCTCGCAATCGAGTACGCGAAGGCCGGCATCCGCGTGAACGCCGTGTCCCCCGGCATCATCAAGTCGCCGATGCATGCGCCCGACACGCACGCGACGCTCGCCTCGCTGCATCCGGTCGGCCGGATGGGCGAGATGAGCGACATCGTCGGCGCGATCCTGTATCTGGATTCGGCGCCGTTCGTTACCGGCGAGATCCTGCACGTGGATGGCGGCCAGAGCGCCGGGCATTGAGCGGCGACGATGGGAGACTGCGCTGACGCGAATGGCGCGAATGGCGAGCGGGGCGCGGAGCGCGGCGGTCCTGCAACGGCGCAGCCGCGCCATTCGCGCCCCGCTCTGCCCCGTTGCCGGCATTCCACCCCGGACGAGCCTAGCGCGCCCGCTTGCCGGGCGCCTGTTGCAGATGTTCGACGAGAAAGTCGACGAACACGCGCACGCGCGAAGACAGATAGCGCGCGTGGGGATACAGCAGCATGAACGGCCGCGACCGGCCGCCCTGGCCGGACAGCACCTCCGTGAGCGTGCCCTCGCGCAGATCCCGGTCGACGATGAAGCGATAGGTCTGGAACAGGCCCGCGCCGCTGCGCGCGAGCGTGACGCCGGCGAGGACGTCGCCCGACGTGCCGTAGCCGCCGGTCGTCGCGACGTCGATTTCCGCCGAGCCGTCGTTGAACAACCACGGAATCGGCCGGCCGCTGCTCGGGAGCTCGAACTGGATGCATTCGTGCGTGTGCAGATCGTCGACGGCGCGCGGCACGCCGGCGCGTTTCAGGTAGCCGGGCGTCGCGACGACAACGAGTTCCGCATCCTCCAGCTTGCGCGCGACCAGGCTCGAATCCGCCGGCGCGCGGCCGCGGATCGCAAGATCGAAACCCTCCTCGGCGAAGTCGATGTTGCGGTTGCTCAGATGCGTTTCGACGCGCACGTCCGGATATCGCTCGCGAAACGCGGGTAACAGCGGCAACACGCGATAGTGTCCGTACGGCGTCGGCATGCTGATGCGCAGCACGCCGGCCGGCGTGGCCTGCTGGCCCGTCGCTTCGCGCTCGGCGTCGACGAGCTGCGAGAGCGCATCACGGCATTGCTCGAAATAGCGCCGGCCGGAATCGGTCAGGCGGATCTGCCGTGTCGTCCGCACGAACAGGCGTACGCCGAGACGCTCCTCGAGGCGCGCGACCGAGCGGCTGACCGCGGCCGGCGTGACGCTCGCGGCCGTCGCCGCGAGCGTGAAGCTGCCGAGTTCCGCGGCCAGGCAGAACAGCTCGATGCTGCCGAGCAGCAGGTCGTCGAATTTTCTCTGCATGGGGCGCTCCTGCTGCTTCGTGCGTGGCGTGGCCGGCAACGCGAACGTAGGCATCACGGAATCGCGCTCGCGGTGAGCCGGCGCGCGCCGTTTCGTCGCGTGACGCTGAAGCAGCGAGTGTGCATGAATCCCGGCCGGGAAACCAGCGTACCGACGACCGTCGCCGGCAACCGTTCGCGCCACATTGCGCCGCGCGCGATTCGTTACATCGCGTGTCGATTCAATTGCGCGAACGATATTTACCGGCGTCGACCGCCTCAATAGAGTGACTGCCAGAGACCCGTGCGAGTGAATCTTCCGAGCCTGGGCGCCACTCAAGCTTCCCCGAAGGAGCAAGCGATGACGATCGAACAGAAGCTGGCCGAACTCGGCCTCACGTTACCCGAACCGCCGCAACCGCTCGGCAGCTACACGGCCGTCAGCGAAGCCGGCAACCTGTTGTTCATCTCCGGACAACTGCCGCTCGTCGACGGCAAGGTTGCCTATACAGGCCGCGTCGGCGAACGGCTGAACGTCGACGACGGGCGGCATGCGGCGCAACTCGCGGCGCTGAACGTGCTCGCGCAGATCCGCAAACACCTCGGCGGGTTCGAGCGCCTGCATCACATCGTGCGTGTCGAGGGGCACGTTGCGTCGGCGGACGGCTTTTTCGGCCAGCCGGCCGTGATCGACGGCGCATCCGATCTGTTCGCCGCCGTGCTCGGCGACAAGGCCGGACATGCGCGCTCGGCGTTTTCCCAGCGCCAGTTGCCGGCCGACGCAGCCGTGATTCTGGTCGTGATCGCCGAAATCCGGCCGGCGTAGCCGCGTTGTGGTTGCGCGGGCAGCCGCCGTTCCGACGGCGGCCGCCCTGTCCGCGCCCGGAATGTCGCGCGACGCGATCTTTTCGATATAAGGGATGGAACACCGCACATCCTTGCCTGGCAAGGCCGTACACGATCCAGATACATTGAAATACAAAATATCGCATGCGATTTAATCGAATCCGCTTGATGAGGTTCGGCGTCTCGACCAAACTGCATCGCATGCGATCGAATCGCATTAGATGGAACCTTCCAACCTGACGGAGTGAACGATGAGCAAGATCGAAAAAGTGCTGTACACGGGCAAGACGCATACGACTTCCGGCGGCCGCGACGGCGCGGCGCGCAGTTCCGACGGTCGCCTCGACATCCAGTTGTCGTCGCCGGGCACCGCCGGAACCGGCACGAATCCGGAACAACTGTTCGCGGCCGGCTGGTCGGCCTGCTTCATCGGCGCGATGCAACTCGCGGCACGTGCGGCGAAGGTGACGCTGCCGGCCGATCTCGCGGTCGATGCGGAAGTGGACCTGGGCATGGGCGGCAACGCGTACTTCCTGCAGGCCCGCCTGAACGTGAGCGCGCCCGGGCTCGATCGTGACGTCGTGCAGCACATCGTCGACACCGCGCATCAGACCTGCCCGTACTCGAAAGCGACGCGCGGCAACATCGACGTCGAAATCCGCATCGTCTGAACGTTGAATCGGGCGGCCAGGCGCCGCCCTCCCGAATCTCCTGCCATTTTCTTGTCGAGGTAAATGATGAAGACCCAACTGATCGCCGCCCTGCTCGTCGCCGTGTCCGCTGCCGTTGCCGCGCCGGCCTTCGCCAATGAAGCCGTCGTGACGCGTGCGCAAGTGCGCGCCGAACTCGTGCAGCTCGAACGGACCGGCTACCCGCTGAACCGCGCCAGCGACGCGACCTACCCGGACAACCTGCAGGCCGCGCTGACGCAGATCCACGCGGACGACGCGGTGGCCAACGCACCGTCGAACGCGGGCTACGGCGGTGACGCCGTCGCGGCGACGCAGTCGGGCCGACGCGCGGTCGTGCAGATGGCCGAGCGTTCGATCTATTTCGGTCGTTGAGCGCGATCCGCGATTCCGGACGAATCGCGTCGACATGCCGCACATGCCTGAACGCCCCGTTTCTTTCCATTGAATCTGTCGAGGTAAATGATGAAAACCCAAGTGATCGCCGCCCTTCTCGTTGCCGTATCCGCCGCCGTTGCCGCCCCCGCCTTTGCCAATGAAGCCGTCGTGACGCGTGCGCAAGTACGTGCCGAGCTCGCCCAGCTGCAGCAAGCCGGCTATGTGCCGGGCCGCGCGAACGATCCGCACTATCCGGACGACCTGCAGGCCGCGCTGACGCGTATCCATGCGAACGACACCGCCGCAGCCGATACGGCGACGTCCGGTTACGGCAGCGACGCGGCAGCCGGCACGCAGTCGGGCAGCCGTCCTGCCATGCGGGTCGCCGAGCGCTCGATCTACTTCGGCCATTGAATGAAATCGCGATCGGCGCCGATTGCCGGCGTGCGACGCCCACACTCCGATCACTCTTTTCTGTCGAGGTAAATGATGAAGACCCAACTGATTGCTGCCCTGCTCGTCGCCGTGTCCGTTTCCGCTGCCGCACCGGCATTCGCGACCGAAAGCACCGTCACGCGCGCGCAGGTGCGGGCGGAACTGGCCGCGCTCCAGAAGGCCGGCTACCTGCCGAATCGCCCGAACGATCCGAACTATCCGGAGAATCTGCAGACCGCGCTGAAGCGGGTGCGCGACAACGCTGCGACAGCGGCCGATACCGACGCATCCGGTTACGGCACCGACGCCGACGGCGCGACGCAAGCCGGCAGCCGGAACGTCGTTCGCACGGCCGAGCGCTCGATCTACTTCGGTCATTGAGCACCGCGCCGAAATCGACGACGTCATCCATCAAATAAAGCGTATGCGATATAATCGTATGCGCTTTTTGTTCGTCTGAGACCTGAATGGACGATCGCGTCTATGCTGTGCGACGAACGACCTTCAATCAGGGAGCAGGCAATGCGGCAAGCAACGACGGGGAACGAAGGAAGCGGAGCGCATCCGCTCGACAACGCCGTTTGGCATGCGCTCGCCGGCGAGCAGCAGCGTTTTGCGCTCGGCGACGAGCGCGCGCGGCGCTTTCCTCCCGAACTCGCGCCCTTTGCCGGCCTCGCCGAGCGCAGCCCGGCCGCTTTCGACGCGTTGCGCGCATTGATCGACACGCACGGGCCCGCGGCACTGGTCACGCCTGACGAGATCCCGACGCCGGGCGGATGTTCCGTGGTCCGGCGCGCGGTGCTGCATCAGATGATCTGGCAGGGAACGCCTGACGATGCGCAGCCGCTGGAGCATGTCCGGCTGACCGAAGTCGACGTACCGGCCATGCTCGAGCTGATCGCGGCGACGGAGCCGGGTCCGTTCGGCCCGCGCACGATCGAATTCGGCGGCTATCTCGGTGTACGGAGAGAAGGACGGCTCGTGGCGATGGCCGGTCAGCGACTGACTGCCGGCGGCCATACGGAGATCAGCGCCGTGTGCGTGGATCCCGCCTTTCGCGGCCAGGGCCTCGCGGCCGGACTGATCCGCGCATTGATCGCGCGGATTCATGCGCGGGCGGAAACGCCGTTTCTGCATGTGCTGTCGTCGAATCGCGTCGCAATCGAGCGCTATCTGGCGCTCGGTTTCACGATCCGTCGCGACATGCAATTGCTGGTGTTGGGGCGTGAGGATACCGGGACGGGCCAGCCCGAGCGTCAGCCGTAAGCAACCGGGCGCAGCATTGCAAAAGTCGGTCCGGACGGCCGGAAAAGCATGGAAATCGTGGAGGAAGCCGGCTGCAATCGTATCCCGGCTCGACATCGAGCCGGCGGCCAGGCTATTCGTGGTTTACTCGTCGATCGAATCGATCAGGTTGCCGCGCAGCGTGACGATCGCCTTCTGCATCTTCGCGAATTCGTCGGGTTTGAGCCCGGTGGCTTCGACGAGATTCATGTCGAGCCCCTTCTCGCGCACGCGGCGACCGCTTTTCGTCAGGCTCACGACCACCTGACGCTCGTCCGACGGATCGCGGTGCCGTTCCAGATAGCCCATCGCCTCGAGCTTCTTCAGGATCGGCGTCAGCGTGTTCGATTCGAGGAACAGCTTTTCGCCGAGCTGCCCGACCGTCTGGTCGCCCTCCTCCCACAGCGCAATGATCGTGATGTATTGCGTGTACGTGAGGCCGAGCTCCTCGAGGATCGGCTTGTAGGCCTTGCCGAACGCGAGGTTCGTCGAGTAGATCGCAAAGCACAGGAACTCGGAAAGCTTCGGCGTGGCGGGCGATTGGGTTTCGGTCGGTTTCATGAGCATCCTCCATCGACACGGGGGCGTGTCGCAGATGAATGCATTATATATCGCGTGCGATCTTATCGGAAGCATGATTATCGTTTCCGATCGACAGCACGCGACGCGAGCGATGCCCGCTCACGCTCAGGCTCGATCGCCGTCGTTCCGGCCCCGGCGCTCGCCGTGCCGTTGCCGGCTGATCGACAGCAGCGAACACTGCACCGGATGCGCGATTTCGGTCGCGAGGCCGCCCGCGGCGAACAGCAGGATCGTCAGCCAGCGTTTCATGCATCCTCCACGACGGACAGGCTCGCGCCGTCGGCGACGGTCGCGTCGAGCGCATACGGATCGACGCCTTCGAGGCAGCCGAGATTGACGCGCCAGCACGCGGGATCCTTGCGCGTCTGATGAAACGGGTAGACACCGCACCGGCTGCAGAAAAAGTGACGGGCCGTGCGCGTGTTGAAACGGTAGGTCGTCAGCGCGTCCTCGCCTGCGACGATCTTCAGGTCGGCGGCGGGGAACATCGGGCTCATCAACGCGCCGCGACGGCGGCAAAGGCTGCAGTTGCAGCGAACGGCCGGCGCAAGCGCGGTCCGGACCTGGAATTTCACGGCGCCGCAATGGCAGGATCCGTTGAACCATGTAGCAGACATGTCGTGCTCCTCGAGAGGTGATGTCTGCTTTATATCGAACCCGGGCGGACGCGTTGTATCGCTCTGTATCCGCGCGGTGCGCAGACACAGAGCATTGCAATTTTGTCGCGAACGGTGCGGACTTCAGCGCCTTCCGGCGCGTCCGCCGCGCGCCGCGTGATCCGGCACTCAGTCCAGCGCGTGCTGCAGCCGCGAGATGGCCGCCCGCGTCTCGCGCTCGAGCGTCGCGAACAGTTCCGCCGCCGGCAGCGACCGCACGAGCGGCGCCGCCTGCCCTGCCCACTGCGCGCCGTAGCCGAACTCGCCCTTCGCCTTCGCGGCCGCATGCAGTGCCTTGCCGGCGTCGTACGCGATCGGATAGGCGGGCGTCGCCGGTGCGTGCGGATCGTCGCCGAGCGCCGTCAGCCGGTTCGCGATGCCGCGCGCGACACGGCCGGAGATCGCGGTCGTGAAGGTCGTGCGGTGCGCCGCGTCGCCGAGGATCGCGCGGCGATATCCGTCGTCGATCGACGTTTCGGGACACGCGACGAACGCCGTGCCGAGTTGCGCGGCCTGCGCACCGAGCGCGAGCGCCGCGGCGATGCCGTCGCCGTCCATGATGCCGCCGGCGGCGATCACCGGCAGCGCGCATTCGCGCACGAGCAGTCGCGTCAGCGCGAACGTGCCGAGCCGGTCGTCGTGCGCCGTCGAGTCGAATACGCCGCGATGCCCGCCGGCCTCGATGCCCTGCGCGACAATCGCATCGATGCCGGCCGCGGCGATCTGGCGGGCTTCGTCGGGATGCGTCGCGGACGCGAACAGCGTGATGCCGGCGCGCTTGAGCATCGCGATCGCCTCGTCGGACGGCAACCCGAAATGAAAGCTCACGACCGCCGGTTTTTCCTCGAGCAACATCGCGAGCATCGCATCGTCCGCGACGAAGCTCGTGTAGATCTCCGACAGCGCCGCCGGCGGCGTCGCGCCGTATTCGCGGAACACCGGCGCGAGCCACTCGAGCCACGCGCGCTCGACGGCGGCATCGGCACGGGCCGGCTGGTGGCAGAACAGGTTGATGTTGAACGGCCGGTCGGTGAGCGCGCGCGTGTCGCGGATCATCTTGCGCGCGCCGTCGGCGTTCGTCGCGCCGACGCCGAGCGAGCCGAGCCCGCCCGCGTTCGACACGGCAGCCGCCAGCGCGGGCGTGCTGACGCCGGCCATCGGCGCCTGGATGATCGGAGTGCGGACGCCGAGCGTGCGCAGCAGCGTCCGGTTGTCGGTCGGTCGATTCATGTCGTTGCCTCCTGCAACGTCCGGGATCGGAAGGCTCGGGCCGGCTGCCGGCCGAAGCGGCTGGGTCGGGTCCGGCGACGTCGCGCATGCGCGGTGCGTCGTATGGACCCTGTCATGCGAATGCGAAAGCGGTGCCGGATACGGCGGCTGACCAAACGACGACGCGGCCGTCGCGACGCGTGGTTGCGGCGTCGCCTCCGCACGGCGTTCGAACCGGCCGCCCCGCAACTGCGCCCATGCTACGCCAGAGCTCCGCCCGCGGGCCAGCGCGCAGCGCTTCTACCGGCTGCGCACCCGATATGCGAGCGCCGCGCAGGCCGCCAGCAGCGCGGCCGTCACGAAGAACACCGAATGCAGGCCGAGCGCGACGCCGATCTGTCCGCCGATCACCGGGCCGATCACCTGCCCGCCGAACTGCGCGGACTGCAGGTAGCCGAGCATCTGGCCCGTCGCGCGCTCGTCGACCGACTGCCGGACCAGCTTGCCGATCGACGGCAGCAACCCGGCGAGCGTCATCCCCATCAGCACGCGCAGCGCGGCGAGCTGCCACCAGTGCGTGACGAACGCCTGCGGCAGCATCGCGAGCGCGGTCAGCAGCAGGCAGCCGACGATCACGTTCCAGCTGCCGATCCGGTCGGCAAGCGCGCCGAGCCGCGCGGCGGTCAGCATGCTGCCGAGTGCGGAGCCGGCCATCACGACGCCGGCGACGCGCGCCAGATGATTGCCGTCCACGCCGAGCCCGCCGATATAGACCGTGATGATCGGCTCGATCGACATGTTCGCGAGCAGCACCATCATCGCCGTCACGAGCAGCGCGGCGACCGCCACGCGATCGGTGCGCCGGGCCGGGTTCGCCGACGTTGCGCGGGCGTGCCGCGCGTGCGCGTCGGTGGCCGGATCGAAGTCCTCCTTCACGACGACGATCGTCAGCAGCGCGGCGACGGCGATCATCGCGCCACCCGCGAAAAACGTGCCGCGAATGCCGAGCCAGCCCGGCAGCAGGCCGCCGACGAGCGGCCCGACGAGATTGCCCGCGAGCGCGCCGGTCGACAGGATGCCGAGCGCCCAGCCCGCGCGTTCGCGCGGCGCCTGGGTGCCGACCATCACGGTCGACGCGGACGCATAGCCGCCGACGAGCCCGGCGATCAGCCGCAGTGCAACGAGTTCCACCACGTTGTGCGCGACGCCGATCAGCGACATCACGACGGCCATCCCGAGTGCCGCGCGCACGAGCATCGGCTTGCGGCCGAAGCGGTCCGCGAGGCGGCCCCACAGCGGTGCGGTGACGGCCGTGCCGAGGAACGTCGCGCCGAACGCGACGCCCGACCACTGGATCACGGCCGACTGCGCGTCGACGCCGAGCTGCCGCACATACAGCGGCAGGAACGGCAGCAGCATGCTGAGACTCACGAGCGTCGTGAACGAACCGAACACGCACACGGCGAGATTGCGGCGCCAGTAGCGCGCATTGCGTTCGGCGTAGCCGGCGCTCGAGCGGCCGGCGTGTGCGGCGGCCGGTGCGTGGGCGGTCGTGCTCATCGCGTCCTCGCCGAGGAGATCACGTCGACCGCGAGCGCCAGCAACAGCGCGGCGGTGCCGACGCCGAACAGCGCTTCGTAACGGCCGCCGCTCGATGCGAACAGGTACGACAGACCGTAGGCGGCGACCGCCTGCATGATCGCGAAGCTGGTCGTCGCGCTGCGCCATGCGCGCTTCGCGACCGACGGATGATGCGCGAGCAGCTCGTTTACGCGGCCCAGCGCGAGCGGCACGATGCCGGGCGTGAACGCGCCGACGAGCAGGCTCGACACGATCAGCGCGGCCGGGCCCAGGCCGAGCAGCGGCAGCGCGACCGCGACGGCTTCGATCGCGAATGCGATCCGCAGTGCGCGGCCGAAGCCCGCACGGTCGGCCAGATGCCCGCACGCGAGCGGCCCGACGATCGCGCCGAGGCCGTACAGCACCCAGTACTGCGCGCCCGCGTCGACGCCCTTGCCGAGTCCGCGCGCGACGTAGTCGACGAGGAAGATCATGTGCGGGACGAGCCCGACCGCGTTGAGCCCGTATTCGACGTACAGCGCGCGCAGGCTGCCGGCCGGCAGGTTGCGCGCGTGCGCGGCATGCGCCGCGGCGGCTGCGGGCCGTGCGTCGTCGGCCGGCCAGCCGCGCCACGCGACGGCGGTCAGCAGTAGCGACACGATCGCGAGCCCGAGCCACGTGACGGTGAGCCCTTGCCGCAGCAGGATCGGCACGATCGTGCCCGATGCCGCGATGCCGAGCCCGATCCCGGTGAAGATGCCGCCGCTCGCGAAACCGCGCCGGGACGGCGGCACGTGCGTGAGGATCGCCGGCGCCGCGAGCACCATCAGCGCACCGCCCGACAGGCCGGACGCGAACCGCCACACGAAGAACCACACGAACGACACTGGTGCCGCGCACGCGACGAATGCGAGTGTCGCGAGCAGCATCATCGCGCGCAGCACGGCGGTCGAGCCGGCGCGGCGCGCGAGCGTGCCGGCGACCAGCGCGCCGGCCAGATAGCCGCCGAGGTTGGCCGCCCCGAGATACGCGGCGGTGGACGCGGGAAACCAGTGCGCACCGATGATCGCCGGCAAGAGCGGCGTGTACGCAAAGCGCGCCAGGCCGATCCCGATCAGGCTCGCGCTGGCGCCGGATACCGTGCCGCGCCACACGTTGAACGCGGGGGCGTGCGGCCGGTCGAGAAGCGCTTGTTGCATGGAGACCTCCCATTCGCTGGGCGGATGCACGCGCATCCGCCGGTTGAAGGAAGTCTAGATTGAACCGGGTATCGGGAGAATCCATGCAGCACGGAAGCCATTCTTCCGCAACGCGATTCAATCTCCGTCGGTGATGGCCGCCAGCTGCGCGAAATGCTCGCGCAATCGCGGCGCGGCGAAATCGACGAACGTCCGCACCTTCGGCACCGACAGGCGTCCGTAAGGCGTGACCAGATGAATCGGCAGCGGCGCGTGCTCGCTGTCGCGCAGCACGATGCGCAGCGCGCCGTCCCGCACCGGCTCCGCGACGTGATACGAGAACAGCCGCGTGACGCCGTGGCCGGCGAGCGCCGACGCGAGCGCACCGCGGATCGTGTTGACGATGAAGCGCGGTGCGAACTGGACCACCTGTGGCAGCGCCGACGGCGCGGACGGCGGAAAGCTCCACGAATCGAGCCCGAAGTGCGTCATCGAGATGATCCGGTGCCGGGCGAGATCGGCCGGCGCGGTAATCGGCGGATGGTTCGCAAGGTAGTCCGGCGACGCGACGACGACACGCCGCACCGCGCCGACCGGCATCGCGACGAGCGTCGAATCGCTCAGGTGCGCGATGCGCAGCGCGACGTCGATGCCCTCGTCGATCAGGCTGACGGGACGGTCGAGCAGTTGCAGGCGAATCGACACGGCCGGATGGCGGTCGATGAATTCGTCGATGAGCGCACGCAGCACGTCTTCGCCCGCGGCGACCGGTGCGGTGATCGTCAGCAGGCCGCGCGGCGCCGAGCGTTCGTCGGCGATCAGCATGTCGGCTTCCTCGAGATCCGCGAGGATGCGGCGGCACGCTGCCGCATAACGTTCACCGGCTTCGCTCAAACGGATCGTCCGGGTGGTCCGGTACAGCAGCGCGGTGCCCGTGTGTTCCTCGAGAAACGCGAGCGCGCGGCTGACGGCCGCCGGCGAGCGGCCCAGCCGGCGGCTCGCGCCCGCGAGGCTGCCCTCGTCGAGCGTGGCGACGAACACCTTCATCGCATCGATTCGGTCCATGTCGTGTGCGGGGGCGCGTGGGGTCGTGTCGTGGGCGGGAAAAGCCAGCGAGCAGTCTACCGTACGCGTTGCGCAACGCGGGGGCAGCGCGGTCGCGCCGCTTCGTGAAATACTTCGGCCACGCGTCCTTGCGGAACTTCGAGATGACCGACTTGCCTGCCGTGCCCGCGTTGCGTTGCGTCGTCATGCGTTGCGCGTCGGCGTGCGTCGTCGCGTGGCTGGTCGCCGGGCCGGCGATGGCCGGCTCGTCGGCGGTGTCGCCGCCCGGGTTGCCGGCGCCCGCAATCCGCTCGCCGCAACGCATCCTGTTCGTCGGCGACAGTCTCACGCACGGCCGTTACACGCCCGTGCGTTCGTACGGCGCGATGCATGCCGGCCGTCAGGCCGCAGGCGCGGCCGCGGCGCGGGTGATCGACGAGAACTTCGGGCAGACCGGCGCCCGCGCGGAACGCGAGCCGGGCCCGTGGGGCGGGATTCCGGGCATCTTCGCGCGGTTTGCCGTCGAAGCCGGGCTCGACTATGACGTCCATCTCGAAGCGATGTCGGCGACGAGTCTCGCCAAACACGACCGCGTTGCATCGGACGTGATCGACCGGCCCGTCTGGGACGCGGTCGTGCTGCAGGAGTTGAGCGCGAAGCCGCTGCCGTTCGTGCTCACGCATAGCCGTGCCAGCGATCCCGCCGCCTTCTGCGCGAGCGTCGCGAAGATCGCGCGCGGCATTCGCGCTGCTGCACCGCAAGCGCGCGTCTATCTGTACGAAACCTGGCCGGGCGCCGATCTCGCGAAGGCGCTAGCGGGCGAGCCGGGCAGCGCCGGCTTTCACGCGCGCTATGTCGAGCGTCTCGCCGAACTCGGCGCCGCGTATCGCGATGCATTCGAACGCGCCCGCCGCACCGATCCGTCGATCGTGGCCGTCGCGCCGGTCGGCCGCGCATGGCAGCGCGCGTGGATGGCGGGCATCGCCGATCCCGATCCGTATGCGCCGTCGGGCGCCCCGCTGCTGTGGTACGGCATGCGCGCGCACAACGACCCGCCGATCTCGCGGCTCGACTATCAGCATCCGGGCGTGACGGGCGCTTACCTCAGCGCCCTCGTGCTGTTCCAGCAGATCGCCGGCGTCGACGTGCGCACCCTGGGCGCGCGGGAGCAAGCAGCCGCGCAGCTCGGCATCGCGCCGGACCTGGCGGTGAAGCTGCAGGCGGTTGCGTCGGAGACGGTGCGGCATGAACGGGCGGACGTCGGGGTCGGGACCGGCACCGATGCCGGTGCGGCGGCGACGGATGAACGGTCCGATCCGTGCGCGTCGCCATGAGCCGGATGGGCGGACGAGCGGCGGCGCTGCACATTCGGTGCGTCGCAGCGATCGATGAACGCTGACGAATGCAAGGTCCCGCGGCGTCGCTCCGCCGTTCCGTCGCGCGGCGCCGGCGGATTGACCGAGGATACCGAACCGCGCGGTACGCCATCACCATCACCGGCCGCCGAATCCGCGCAGCGCGGCCTATCGTTTTCCCTGCCCTGACCTTCCAGCTTCGGCTCGCCTTCCGTCCGACGCCCGCCCAGCGGGCGTTTCCCGGCCTTTCTGCGCGGGAAAGGATGCTTGAAGCATCCGCAATTATCGCGTCGCGCAAATTCGCCGACCATGTTTCGGACGATCGGCGCGATCGCGCGCATCCGGCCTTTCGCGGGCCTTGCGGGCACGTGCGCCGCGTCGCGCGACCGGGCCCGTGATGCCGGCCGCGAATAGCCGCGAACGGCCGGGCATCGCGCCACGGCAAATCGATAATCAGGAGACACGATGAACAGCCAATCCCTCGACCTTGGCGGCACCGCGGGCGGACCCGCGTCCGCCGCATCGTCCGCGGCCCGGGCCGGCGCCGATGCGACGGCCCTGCCCGCGCGTGGCATCACGCTCGGCGAATTCATGGACGACCTGCCGGTCGGTGCGCTGCACCGGTTCGTCGTCTGGGTGATCGGCATCGGGCTGTTCTTCGACATGTACGAGATCTTCCTCGTCAGCACGATCGGCTCCGCGCTGCAGCACGAATACGGGCTCAGCCGGCAAAGCGTCGATTTCAAGCTGCTGCTCGCGTCGGCATTCATCGGAATGTTCGTCGGCGCGCTGTGTCTCGGCAGCCTCGCCGACCGCATCGGCCGGCGCAAGGCGTTCCTGATGACGCTCGTCTGGTACAGCGCGTTCTCGCTGATCGGCGCGTTCTCCGTGAACGCCGACATGCTCGTCGCATGCCGCTTTCTCACGGGCATCGGCGTCGGCGCGATCTACCCGGTCGCCGACAGCTTCCTGTCCGAAATCCTGCCGAAGGACAAGCGCGGACGGCTTGCCGCATGGGCCTATACGACTTCGTACGTCGCCGTGCCGCTGGTCGGCTTCCTCGCGCTGTGGCTGAATCCGCTGCACGTCGCGGGCGTGGCCGGCTGGCGCATCATCCTCGCGATCGGCAGCCTCGGCGCCGTGTACGTGCTGCTGGTCCAGCATCGTCTGCCGGAAAGCCCGCGCTGGCTGCTCGCGCAGGGCCGCGCCGCGGATGCGCATGCCGCGGCGAAGCGCTTCGCGGACAGCGCGGGGGTGCGCGTGCCCGACCAGTTCGCGGCATCGGCCGAACCGCAGCGGCCGCTGCGCGTCGGCGAGCGCATCGCGCTGCTGCGCCGCCGGCCCTACGGCGCGCGCTACCTGATGCTCGCGGTATTCCACCTGTTCCAGGGCTTCGGCTATTACGGCTTCGGCACGCTCGCGAGCACGGTCGTCAAGAGCCGCGGGTTCGACGTCACCGACAGCACGCTGTTCATCGCACTGTCGTTCATCGGTTATCCGATCGGCTCGCTGCTGTCGATTCCGCTGCTGAACTGGATCGAGCGCCGCACGCTCGTGATCGTGTCGATCCTCTCGATCGCCGCGTTCGGGCTGTGCTTCGCGTATTCGGGCAATACGGCGCTGATCGTCTGCTTCGGGTTCCTGACGACCTGCGCGTCGAACGTGTTCAGCAACGCGTATCACGTGTATCAGGCGGAGATCTTCCCGGCGCGCGTGCGCTCGACCGCGATCGGCAGCACCTACTCGCTGTCGCGCATCGTCAGCGGCGCGCTGCCGTTCGTGCTGCTGCCGGTGCTGGCCGAGCACGGCGCCGGAGCGATGTTCGGCGTGATCTCGGTCGCGCTCGGCATCGTCGCGGTCACGCTGCGCGTGCTCGGGCCGCTGACCACGCGGCGCAGCCAGGACGACATCAACCCGGTATGACGCGGTATGCGGCACGGGGCATGCGTGCCCCGTGCGTCGCGCCTGCCGCGCGTTGAACGCAGGTCGCGCATTCGTCGCATTCTTCGCATTCAGCGCGCCGACATGAAATCGAACAGCTTCGCGATGTCCGTCGTCAGCACGGTGCCGGCCTTCACGCCGACCCACAGCGTGCGCGTCGCCCACGCGTCGTCGAGCGTCACGACGCCGAGCCGCGCCGCGCGCTCGCCCGTCACCGCATCGCGCGGCAGCACGCCGATCCCGAGCCCGGCCTCGATCATCCGGCTCACGCCGTCGAAATTCGATACCTGGATGCGCAGCTTCAGCGAGCGCTCGGCCGCGAACGCGGCGTCGGTCATCCGCGCGAGCAGCGAACTGCCGTCGCTCAGGCCGACGTAGTCTTCATCGAGCGTATCCGCGAAGCGGATGCTGTCGCGCGCGGCGAAGCGATGCCCGCGCGGCACGAGCAGCACGAGCTCGTCGCGCCGGTACAGCCGGCGTTCGATGCCCGGCGCCGGCACGTTGTCCGCGAACACGCCGAGATCGGCCTTGCCGGACCCGAGCGCATCGACGATCTCGTGACTCAGCCTTTCCTCGAGACTGACCTTGATGCCCGGGTTGTCGGTCAGGAACGCGGCGAGATCGGCCGGCAGGAACTGGACGATCGCCGACGTATTGGTCCACACGTGAATGTGGCCGCGTACGCCGGCGACGTAATCGCTCATCTCGTGCGCCATCCGGTTCACCTGCTCGATCACCTTCGCCGCATGTTCGAGCAGCGCGCGGCCCGCGGGCGTCAGCTCGACGCCGCGCGCATGCCGGACGAACAGCGCGCTGCCGGTCACGCTCTCGAGTTCGGCGATCCGCTTGCTGACCGCGGACAACGTGAGCTGACCGTGTTCGGCCGCCTTGGTCAGGCTGCCGTGCTCGGCGACGAGCGCGAACACGCGCAGCGACTGCAGATCGAAATGAAGCGGGTTCACCATGACGAGGATCCTGGGGTGTGCCGTGCGGCGCGTGCGAACGGCGCCCGACCGGCTTGATGCCGATCATACGCCCGGCCATGCACGCGGCGAAAGCGCGCGAGACGGCGCAGGACGGCGCGCTCAGCGCGGCGCGATCGCCTGCAGTGCGGCGAGCATCGCGCTGTCCGGTCGCGCTAGATCGTCGAGTACCGTGAAGTGCTGCATGCCCGGCAGCCACGCGCGTGCAACCGGCTCGCCGGCCGCCTCGCATGCGTCCGCGTATTCATGCGCATGGCGCACCAGCTCCGGCAACTCGGCCGCGCCGACCGCGACGACGGTCGGCGCACCGGGGCCGACATGACGCAGCGGGCTGTAGGCGGCGATTTCCTGCGCGGTGAGTCGAAGCTTCTCGCCGAGCACGCACAGCGAGATCGGCTCGAGATCGACGAGCGGGCTGATCGCAAGCGCCGACACGACCGCCGGATGCGCGCGATACACGGCGGTCAGGTGACCGCCTGCCGAGTGGCCGCTCAGGTGGATCGGCCGGCCGCCGGTGCCGATGCGATCGGGATCGGCCGCGAGATGGTCGAGCAGCGCGCCGATCTCGCCGACGATGTCGGTCATCGATGCAGCCGGTGCGAGCGTGTATTCGGCGAGCACGACATCGAACCCGCGTGCGAGCGGCCCGGCGGCCGCGTACGCGAAATCTTCCTTCGCGCAGTGCTGCCAGTAGCCGCCGTGAATGAACACGAACAGCGGCGCGCCGGGCAGGCCGCAGCGCAGCCAGTCGAAGCGCTGCGCGGGGCGCGACCCGTAACGCAGGTCGCGCTGCGCGGGCGTCGCGGCGTAAAGCGCGGCACTGCGTGCCTGGCAGGACGCGAGTACCGCGGGGAAGTCAGGAATGGCCTTCGTGTTCAGGTAAGCGGCGTCGAGCGCCGCGCGGTCCATGCCGCGATAGAGGATCGTCATTCGGAATGTGCGTGGGTCGGATTGCGGATCCGCGGGACGCGCGTCGCGCCCGCTGCGAAGGCGGCGGACGGACCGGCGCCGATGCACGCCATTATCCGCAGTACAACGGGGCGCGCCTATCCGGAATCGGCGGGTGCGGTACGCGCCTGTCCGCTTTCGGCGGAGGATTGCTGCGTGGCGGGCGCATCGCGCCGGCGCATGCGGAACCGGCAGAACGGACGCGATGCTGCGCCCACGCCGCACGACAGCTCGGCATGACCGCCGCGCGCGCCGTGCAATTCACGGCAACGCAACTCAGATCAGCTCGGAGATCTCGATCAGGTTCAGGTCCGGGTCGCGCACGTACACCGACCGGATCTTCTGCGTCGCGCCGGTGCGCTCGACGGGCCCTTCGACGATCGGCCATTCGACGAGGTGCAGATGCGCGATCACGTCGTCGAGCGGCACCGACGCGATGAAGCACAGGTCGAGCGCGCCGGGCACCGGCACGTGCGCCTTCGGCTCGAACTCCGCGCCGCGCACGTGCAGGTTGATCTTCTGGTTGCCGAAGCGGAACGCGAGCCGGCCCGCGCCGAAGGTTTCGAGCTGCATCTGCAGCACTTCGGTATAGAAATGCTTCGTCCGCTCCGGATCGACGCAAGTCAGCACGAGGTGGTCGAGGTGGTCAATCAGTGCCATGTGATTCGCTCCGGTTCGGTTACGAGAAAGCCCGCTGCGCCGGCATGTGGCCGGCTTCGGCGCGCGGTGGCGGATGCAGGTCCGAGCGGCGCCCGGCCTTCAGGATCTGGCTCGGCACGTCATGCCCGATCAGCGCGGGCAACCGCGCGGCCGCGGCGAGTACGCCCGCCAAGTCGACGCCCGTATCGTAGCCGTCGAGCGCGAGCATGTGCACGAGCTCCTCGGTGCACGCGTTGCCGGTCGCGCCCGGCGCGTACGGACAGCCGCCGAGGCCGCCGAGCGATGCGTCGAAGCGGTCGATGCCGGCGTCGAGCGCGGCGAGCGTGTTCGCGAGCGCCATGCCGCGCGTGTTGTGAAAGTGCAGCGTGAGCTGCAGCGCGCCGAAGCGTTCGCGCGCGCGTTCGGCCAGGTCGCGCACCTGGGACGGATACGCCATGCCGGTCGTGTCGCACAGCGTGAAGCCGTGCACGCCGAGATCCGCGAAGCGCTGCATCCACGCGAGCACGGTTTGCGCGCGCACGTCGCCTTCCATCGGGCAGCCCATCGCGGTCGACAGCGACACGTTGAGCGCGACGCCGGTGCCGCGCACCGTGTCGATCACGTCGCGCAGTTGCGCGAACGACTGCTCGCGGGTCATCCGCAGGTTCGTGCGGTTGTGGCTCTCGCTCGTCGACATCACGAGGTTCACCTCGTCGACGCCGCACGACAGCGCGCGTTCCGCGCCGCGCACGTTCGGCACGAGCACCGTATAGACGACGCCCGGCGCGCGCACGATGCCGTGCATCACGGCTTCCGCGTCGCGCAGCGCGGGGATCGCCTTCGGCGACGTGAACGACGTGACCTCGATCTTCGCGTAGCCGCACGCGCTCAACGCGTCGACGAGCGCGATCTTGTCGTCGGTGTCGACGAACGCCGCTTCATTCTGGAAACCGTCGCGTGTCGCGACTTCGTGAATATAAAGTCGTTGGGGATGGGGCTGGTTCATGTCGTCGTCCGGGTGGCGGCGGGTTGGTCGCTTCAGATCACGCCGCGCGTGCGCCAGTCGTCGCGCGTCGCCGCATCGATGCCGATCGATTCGAGTACCGCGTCGGTATCGGCGCCGAGCGCGGGCGCCGGACGCTCGATGCATCCCGGCGTCGCGCCGAGTTTCGGCACGATGCCCGGCACGAGCACGGGCGTGCCGTCGGGCAGCGCGGCGTCGACGATCATGTCGCGTGCGCGGTAATGCGGATCGGCCGCGATGTCCGCGACGTCGTAGATGCGCCCGGACGGGATGCGTGCGTCGTGCAGCGCGGCGAGCACGTCGTCGAGATCGAGCCGCGCGCTCCATTCGCCGATCGCCGCGTCGATGCGCGCGACCTGCGCGACGCGCCCGTCGTTGTGCGCGAGCGCGGGATCGTCGCCGAGATCGGGGCGCCCGATCAGCGCCATCAGGCGCCGGAAGATGCTGTCGCCGTTGCCGGCGATCAGCGCGTACCTGCCGTCGCGGCAGCGGTACGCGTTGGTCGGAGCGATGCCCGGCAGGCTGCTGCCGGCCGGCTCGCGCACCGCGCCGAACGCCGAGTATTCGGGCAGCAGGCTTTCCATCATGTTGAAGACGGATTCGTACAGCGCGACGTCGACGACCTGCCCCTTGCCGCCCTGCTGTTCGCGATGGCGCAGCGCGAGCAGGATGCCGATCACGCCGTGCAGCGCCGACAGCGAATCGCCGAGCGACACGCCGACGCGCACCGGCGTGCGGCCGGGCTCGCCGGTCAGGTGGCGCAGGCCGCCCATCGCTTCGGCGATCACGCCGAAGCCGGGCCGGTCGCGATACGGGCCGGTCTGGCCGAAGCCCGATACGCGCAGCATCACGAGACGCGGGTTGATCGCGGACAGCGTCTCCCAGTCGAGCCCCCAGCCTTCCAGCGTGCCGGGCCGGAAGTTCTCGATCAGCACGTCGGTCCCGGCGACGAGGCGGCGCACGACGTCCTGCCCTTCGGGCGTGCGCAGGTCGAGCGCGAGCGAGCGCTTGTTGCGCGACTGCGCGGCCCACCAGACCGACGTGCCGTCGTGCAGCAGCCGCCATTTGCGCAGCGGGTCGCCGACGCCGGGCGGCTCCACCTTGATCACGTCCGCGCCGAATTCGGCGAGCATCCGGCCCGCGAACGGCCCGGCGATCAGTTGGCCGAGTTCCAGCACGCGGATACCGTCCAGGGGGCGCGTCATGACTGTCTCCTGAAAATCGTGTTGTCGATGACGGCGATCATGACGGCGTTCGCATCCGGCGAAAATCGATCGATGCTCAACCAGCCTTTCCTGAACGGAAAGGGGCGCGTGGCTCTTTTCGCGGGCCAGCACGGCGGCTTCGTCGAGCGCCGCACACGCATCGTCCCAGTGGCGCCCGCGTGCGCCATCGCCTGCAGCACGACGGGGCGCTGCCACAGCGGCTCGTGCGACGGAACAGTGAACCGGGAAGTCGTCGGGCCGGCCGTGCACGGATGGCATCGACGTTTTCCACGCGGGAAAGCGCGCTCGCGCAATGCGCAAGCCCGATCGCATGCGCCGTTGGCAGAATCGTTGCCGTTGCGCGCCCGCCGGGCGCCCGTCAGCGAGGCCCGCCATGTTTTCCAGTTCCTCTCCTGCGCAGATCGTGTTTCTCGACCGCGCGACGCTGTCGCCGCAGACCGTGCTGAAGCCGTTTCCGTTTCCGCACGCGCTGCGGACCTTCGAACGGACGGCCGCGGACGAAGTGGCCGCGCGTATCGGCGACGCGGACATCGTCGTGACCAACAAGGTCCGGCTCGACGCGACGGCGCTCGACCGTGCGCCGCACCTGAAAATGATCGCGATCGCCGCGACGGGTACCGACATCGTCGATCTCGATGCGTGCGCCGCGCGCGGCATCGTCGTCAGCAACATTCGCGGGTATGCGGTGCGCACCGTACCCGAACACACGTTCGCGCTGATCTTCGCGCTGCGGCGCAGCCTCGTCGCGTATCGCGACGCGGTGCGCGCGGGGCGCTGGCTCGACAGCGGACAGTTCTGCTTCTTCGATCATCCGATCCGCGACCTGGCCGGCGCGACGCTCGGGATCGTCGGCGACGGCGTGCTCGGCCGTGCGCTGGCCGGCATCGCCCGCGCGCTCGACATGCGCGTGCTGTTCGCCGCGCACGGCGCTGCGCGGGGCGCCGGGCATGTGCCGCTCGACACGCTGCTGCGCGACAGCGACGTGATCACGCTGCACTGCCCGCTCACGCCGGGGACCCGCGGCCTGATCGACGCGGCCGCGTTCGCGCGGATGGCGCGCCGGCCGCTGCTGATCAACACCGCACGCGGCGGGCTCGTGGATGAAGGTGCACTCGTCGACGCGCTGCAGTCGGGGCAGATTTCGGGCGCCGGCTTCGACGTGGTCACGCAGGAGCCGCTGCCGGCCGCGCACCCGTTCCACGCGATCCTGTCGCATCCGGCGTTCATCCTGACGCCGCATGTCGCGTGGGCGAGCGACGAGGCGATGCGGGCACTGGCCGATCAGCTCGTCGACAACGTTGCCGCGTTTGCGCGCGGCGAACCTCGGCAGGTGGTGTGACGCCGGTCGCTGCGGACCGAACCTGCGGACCGCGCGAATTCGGGCCGTGCAGTCAGGGCCGTGTAAATGGGGCGCGCAGATCGACCGCGCAAATGGAGCGGCCCCGCTCGATTGCTCGAAGCGGGGCCGACGGAATGGGGGCTGCTTACGCCAGCGACTCGGCACGGTACGGGTTCGTACATCCGCCCTGTCTTGCGGCCGGTTTCCGAATTCCTGATGGGCGCTACTTCAAGGAAATCAGGCCGCCAAATCTGTAGGACGAGTCCAAAACTGATGAAACGGTGCCCAGGACACCGTTCGCTGCCGCGCCGACCGGCGCGCGAGCCTCGACGCGAAGATCGATCAGTAAGCGGACATCTCGACGCAAGGATCGACCTTGGACGGCG
The DNA here is from genome assembly GCF_003857805.1 of Burkholderia sp. Bp9099. Taxonomy (NCBI): domain Bacteria; kingdom Pseudomonadati; phylum Pseudomonadota; class Betaproteobacteria; order Burkholderiales; family Burkholderiaceae; genus Burkholderia; species Burkholderia sp. Bp9099. The sequence goes on along the minus strand of NZ_QTPU01000003.1, from coordinate 229,646 downwards.
AGCAGATGACCGAATACTTGGCGCTTTCGCGCATCAGCGCTTCGCCTTCGTGCAGCGCGATCTTGATCTCGGGGTGACGCTCGTACGCGAGGAACGCGGAGCAGAAGACCGCGGACATCACGACCAGGGAAAACACAAATTTTTCAAGGGATTGGAGACGTTCGGGCATGGTTCGACCTTTCTTCTAGGTCGTGATTATAGCTCGAATTAAGGGTTTTCCCTATATTCCGATCCGCATACCGAGGATGGGTTCGGTCGATACCCGGTCGCGTTTGCGCCCTTTTTTGCCGCTAATCCGGGCCCGAGCACGGGTCGAACAAGATGGGGCACCGCCGCGGTCGCGGCACCGTTCGCGCAGTCCGCCAGCGGTCCGTGGAGAACGGTACGGTTCCGCGCGCCGGGAGCGTCCTCTGAAGAAAGCGCGACGAAGCCCGTCGCCGGCCGCGTCACTGCGGCGCTGACGCACCGCTCGCCGCGTTGCCGGGCCACGCCTTGCCGATCCGGTCGATCAGCGATTTGGCGGCGCCGGTCGCGATGGCCGCGTCGACGCCCGAGGTCTGCCACGAACCGTCGGCGGCCTTGACGAAGGTCAGGTTCGCGCGCGACGGCGCGTAATCGTGGTTGCGCCACGTGACCACGACGTCGCACGTGTAGGTCCGTTCGCCGACCTTCCTGCAGTCGCCGTCGGGTTTCGCCGAGATCACGTCGGCCGACACGGGCAGCGGCTGGCCGAACAGCGCGTTCAGGCCGCCGTGGTTTTCCGCTTCGAGCGCGCGGCGCACCGCGGCATCGACGTCGCTCGATCCGGGGCCGTCGTGGAGCAGGTTGCAGGCGGCAAGCAGCGTGGCCGCACAGCCGAGCGTGAGCAGCGTGGGAAACTTCATGGAACTCCGCGAATCGGGTGAACGTCGGGCGGCATGCGGCGATGCGAGCGAACGTATCGCCGGGCCGGTACGCTGCGTAGTCTGCAACGTCCGTGCACGGTTCGCGGTATCCATTTGTAACCAATTGCACGGATGGCGCGCGCAAGCATCGGCAGGACCGCCTGCATCGCTGCGCCGCCGCTGTCCTTCGCGTTGAGTCGCGTTAACGCACGCCGCCACACGTGGACGCCTATTGCCGCTCCTGCTTCACGCGACTCACGAGCTGCGTCGGGCTCACGAACTGCAGCGCGATCACGACCCACACGAGCGTGATGGCCATGTAGATCATCGCCATCGCGTCGATCGACTGCGGCGCGCGCACGCCGGTCGAGAACACCGCGTAATACAGCGCGACGACGAGCGTCTGCGTGCTCGGGCCCGCGGTGAAGAAGGTCAGCTCGAACATCCCGATCGTGCGCACCAGCACGAGCAGCCCGGCCGCGAGCATGCCGGGCACCAGCAGCGGCAACAGCACGTAGCGGAAATAGCGCCACGTGTTCGCGCCGAAGATGCGCGCGGCGGCTTCGAGGTTCGGATCGATCTGCTCGATGAACGGCGTCATCACGAGGATCACGAACGGCAGCGCCGGTACCAGGTTCGCGAGGATCACGCCCGGCAGCGTGCCGGCGAGCCCGACCTTGTACATCACGGTCGCCATCGGGATCCCGTACGTGACGGGCGGCACCATCAGCGGCAGCAGGAACACCAGCAGCGCGAAGCGCTTGCCGCGGAATTGCACGCGCGCGAGCGCATAGGCGGCCGGCACGCCGAGCGCGACCGACAGCAGCACCACCGCGCCGACCACTTCGACCGTCACCCACAGCACGCTCGCGAGCTGGAAGTCTTCCCACGCCTTGGCATACCAGTGCAGCGTGAAGCCCTGCGGCAGCGGCGTGCCGAACCAGCGCGTCGCGACCGAGTTCACCGCGACGGTCGCGATCAGCAGCATCACGTTCAGCAGGAAGAACGCCATCAGCCCCCACACGAGCGCCTTCCATGCACGGCCGGCGAGGCTGCCGCGCAGTTTGCGCGGCTTCATCGCGTTGACCGGCTGCGCGCCGGGCGGGCTGTGCTTCGGCGGCCACGCCGGCGCGGCATGATTGTCGGTCGCCATCAGCCCTTGCCTCCCGTGACCGGACCGGTATAGAAGAAGCGGCGCGCGCCGAGCATCGACGCGACCACCAGCAGCTGCACGAAGCCCATCACGATCGCGATCGCCGACGCGAGCGAATAGTCGTAGCTCTCGAACGCGGCTTCGGCGGCCGCGATCGAGATCACTCGCGTCGGCCCGGCCGGCGCGCCGAGCAGCACGGCTGACGGGAACACCGAGAACGCCTGCACGAACGACAGGCACGCGGCCATCGTGAGCCCCGGCACGAGCAGCGGCAGGTAGATCCGCCGGAACTGCTGCCACGGGTTCGCGCCGAGCGTGGCCGCGGCGCGCGCGAGCGTCGGGTCGATGCCGCTGATGTACGACAGCATCAGCAGGAACGCGAACGGAAAGCCCGACACGATCAGCGACAGCAGCACGCCCCAGTAGTTGTGCGTGAGGCGCACCTCGTCGGTGTACAGGTGCAGCCCTTGCAGCGCCTGCGGGAACCAGCCGTTCGGGCCGAAGTACGTGAGCATCCCGTCGGCGACGAGCACCGTGCCGAGCGTGACGGGAATCACGAGCAGCGTCGTGACGAACTTCTGGTACGGCGAGTTGCGGCGCAGCGCGAACGCGACAGGCACCGCGATGCCGACGTTGATCAGCGTCGCCGGCACCGCGAGCTTCAGCGTGACGAGCACGGTCGGCCACATCGCCGTGTCGGTGAAGAACTGCACGTAGTTCGCGAGCACGCCGCCGCCGTTCGTCGGCTGGAACGACAGCACGAGGCCGTACGCGAACGGATAGATGAACAGCGCGACGATGAACGCGAGCGCGGGCGTGACGAGCCACGCCTTCGCGTCGCGCGGCGCGCCGCCGGTCGCGAGCGTGCTCATGCGGCACCGCCCTTGCAAGTGCTGTTTCGACAGTGCCCGACAGAAGCATTCCGTTGCGCAAGAATGTGCGTCCGGCGGCGATCGGGGATGGTTTTCATGCTGGCCTCCCGGGGGCGCGCTGCCGCGCACGCGGCGCCGCGGCCGTTCATCGCGCGTCTCCCGCATAGACGAGCGTGCGCGCCGGGCTCACGCGCAGCCGCAGCCGTTCGCCCTGCGCGAATTCGCCGGCGACGCGCGCCCAGATCGGGCCGAACGGCGTGATCGCGCGAATGAGCGAGTCGCGGCCGCCGTATTCGACCGTTTCGACGGTCGCGTCGAATGCGTTGTCGGCGCCTGCTTGTGCGCGCTCGATGTCGTCGGGGCGCAGCGCGACCACGACGTCCTTGCCGTCGAAGCCCGCCATCGGCACGCCGGTGATGCGCACACCCGCGGCGGCGACGTTCACGTAATCGCCGGCCATGCCTTCGAGCGTGAACGGCAGCACGTTGCGATAGCCCATGAAGCGCGCGACGTGCAGGTTGTGCGGGCGCGTGTACACGTCCTTCGGCGACGCGACCTGCTGCACGACGCCCTCCTTCATCACGACGATCCGGTCGGCCATCGACAGCGCCTCGTCCTGGTCGTGCGTCACGTAGATCGTCGCGCGTTCGAGTTGCGTGTGGATGCGGCGGATCTCGGCGCGCATCTCGATGCGCAGCTTCGTGTCGAGGTTCGACAGCGGCTCGTCCATCAGCACCAGCGGCGGCTCGATGACGATCGCGCGCGCGATCGCGACGCGCTGCTGCTGCCCGCCCGACAACTGCCCGGGCAGCTTGCCCTCGTGGCCGACGAGCTGCACGAGTTCGAGCGCCTGCTGCGCGCGCCGCCGCGTTTCCTGCTTCGGCACGCCGCGCATCTTCAGCCCGAAGCCGACGTTTTCGAGCACCGACATGTGCGGAAACAGCGCGTAGTTCTGGAACACCATGCCGAAGCCGCGGCGCTCGGGCGGCAGCACGTCGATGCGCGTGTCGTCGAGCCAGATGCCGCCGCTCGTGAGCGGCTGCAGCCCGGCGATGCAGTTCAGCGCGGTCGACTTGCCGCAGCCCGACGGGCCGAGCAGCGCGACGAACTCGCCGCGCCGGATGTCGAGATCGAGCCCGTTCAGTGCGGCGACCTGCGCGCCCTCCGCATTGGTGAAGCTGCGGCACACGCCGTCGAGCCGCAACCGTTCGAAACTGTGCTTCATTACGCGAACTCCGTCGGCGCGGGCGCCGCGGCGCCCGCGGGTTCATCCGTCATTTCGACTTCTGCGACCCGATCTCGCGGTCCCACTTCTGGAACGCGGCCACCATCGCCTGCGCGTTGAGCGGCTGCACGTGCGGACGTTCCGCGAGCAGCTTCGCGTACTCGGGGCGGCCGAACTTCCTGATCACTTCCTGGCTGTGCGCGGGCGCCATCTCGAGCGTCACGCCCTTCACCGCCGGGCCCGGATAGAAGTAGCCGTCGTCGTAGGTCATCGCCTGCTGCGCCGGTTCGAGCAGGAAGTTCATCAGCTTGAACAGCACGTCGAGCTTGTCCTTCGCCACGCCCTTCGGAATCACCATGTAGTGCGCGTCGTTGACCCACGTCATGTTGTCGAACGCCTGGATCCGGAAGTCGGCCGGCACGATGCCGAGCGCGCGCGGGTTGAGGTCCCAGCCGGTGACGGTCACGGTCATGTCGCGCGTGCCTTCGCCGAGCTCCTTCATCACGGCCGACGTGCCGCCCGGGTAGTACGGCACGCAGTCGTTGAGCTGCTTCAGGAACGCCCAGGTCTTGTCCCAGCCGTTGATCGGATCCTGCGGGTTCTTGTCGCCCAGCACGTACGGCAGCCCCATCAGGAACGTGCGGCCGGGGCCCGAGTTCGCCGGGCGCGCGTAGATCAGCTTGTTCGGATGCGCCTTGCACCACGCGAGCAGCTGTTCGGGCGTCTTCGGCGGGTCGGCGACCTTCGCCGGGTTGTATTCGAGCAGCGGGCCGGCCGGCATGTAGGTCACTTCGAGGCCGAAGCCCTGCGCGACATCCTGCATCTTGCGCGGGCCGGGCGCGTACCGGTCGAGCACGCCGGGGAACGCGCCCGCGTTGTCGGGCAGCAGCTTCAGCCACAGGTTCTGCTCGATGCCGGCGGCCAGCGCGTCGGTGCCGGTCAGCACGAGATCGATGTCGGCGCGCCCCGCCGCCTGCATCGCCTTGATCTTGCCCGGCAGCTGCGGCGCGGGCGCGTTCGTGAACGTGACGTTCGCGACGAGATTCGGGTTCTTCTCCTTGAACGCCTCGATGGCCTTCTGCGTGAGCTGCAGGTTGCCCGCGACGTCGACGACGTTCAGCGATACGGGTGCGGCAACGGCTGCCGCGGCCGACAGCGTGAAACCCAGCGCGAGTGCGATCCGGCGGACACGGCGAGCGATCGGGGTGGCGTTCATGTCTCCTCACTTCGGTCGGTGGATGGGACCTTTCTTTTCAGGAAATCATGACGGCGTTATACGATGTCGGTCAACAAAAAACCGACTGGCGCGGGGCGGGAATTTCCCTAACAGAAACCTTCCGTTTCCCGAGGATTTGTAGATTGAACGATTTGGCGCCGCGACACGGCGACGGGCACGCGGCGTGTTAGGACGTCGTATGTCGCTGGGCGCTCAAATGGAATCGGTTCACGTTGACGCGCCGGCAGGGAATTCATGCGCGGCGCGTTGCCGATGGCGCTCAGGCCGCACCGAGCGCGATCACCTCCCCGATCAGCCGCTCCGCATCCCGCCACTCGCCGTACCCGGACGCCGGATTCAGATGCCCGACTTCGCCGAGATCGACGAGCTTGCTGCCCCACCCGGCCGCCAGCAGTTCGACGCGTTCGAAGCGCGCGAGCGGATCGTTGCGGCTAGCGGCCACGACGCTCGGAAACGGCAGCCGCCCGGTCGGTACCGGGGTCCAGCCGTTCGCGGCGATCGCGTCGGGCGCCGGGTAACCGGCGGGCATCGGCGTGTCGAGATCGGCCGGTGCCGCGAGCAGCGCGCCGTGGATCTTGCGCGTGGCCTGCCGTGCCCAGTGCACCGTGATCATCACGCCCGCGCTGTGCGCGACCAGAATCACGGGGCCGTCGATCGCGGCGAGCGCCGCATCGAGTGCCGCGACGCGCGCGGCGCGGCTCAGCTTGTCGGCTTCGAGCGGCGCGACGGACCGTGCGTTCGGCAGGCGTCGTTGCAGATGCGTCTGCCAATGGTCTTCGACGTGATCGCGCAAGCCGGGCACGATCAGGATGGTGGGCGCGGTCGCCAGGGTCATGCAGCCTCCGGGAGGGTTCGGTTCAGGAAAGGTGGGACGCGCGCCGTTCGCGTTCGACGCGCGCGAGATCGGCCGCGTAGCTCGCGCGTCCGATCGCGAACAACACGGCGGCCGCGAGCGGCACGACGGGAATCCATTGCAGTGCGCCGACGAGGCCGGCGCGATCGGCGACCCACCCCGTCAGCAGCGGGCCCGGCGCCATGCCGAGCAGGTTGTTGGCGAGCGTGAGCGTCGCGAACGCCGATGCATGGATCGCGGCGGGCGTCAGGTTCGCGACCATCGCGCCCGATGCGCCGGACGCGCCCGCACCGACCAGCATGCCCGCGCAAATCAGCGCGAGTTGCAGCGGCCCGGGCGGCAGCCGGAACGCGGCCGCGAGGCACACGCCCGTCAGCACGCAATACGCGATCGCGGTCAACCACTTGCGCTTGCCGTCGGTTTTGCCGACACGGTCGGTGACGATCCCGCAGCCGACCATCCCGACGCCCGACAGCAGCACGAAGCCGGCCGCGAGCACCGCGGCGCGGTCCGGCGCCATCGCGTAATAACGGTTCAGGTAGCTCGGCAGCCACGCGAACAGCGCGCCGGGCACGAACAGGTGCAGCCCGCTGCCGACATACGCGCAGATCACCGAACGCGATGCGAACAGCCCCGACATCAGCGCGCGCACGCTGCCGCGCAGGTCGCGCGGCGCATCGGCATGGGGCCGGCACGGTTCGACGCGGCAGGCCGCGAGCCGCCGTTCGGTGACCACGCCGCGGTACGCGACGAGCAGCACGATGCCGAGCGCGGCCATCACGCCGAACGACCAGCGCCAGCCGAGATGCGCGCCGACGAGGCCGCCGAGCGCCATCCCGAACACGGAGCCGAACGCGCCGCCGGCCATGAACGCGCCGGTCAGCGTCGCGCGCAGCCGGGCCGGAAAGATGCTGAGGATCAGTGCGACGCCGACGCTGCCGTACGCGGCTTCGCCGAGCCCGACGAGGCCGCGCGACACGAGCATTTGGGCGTAGTTGGTCGACAGCGCGCAGCCGAGCGTCGCGACGCTCCACAGCGCGGCCATCAGCACGATGCTGCGCACGCGGCCGAAGCGGTCGGCGAGCACCGACAGCGGGAACGTCAGCAGGCCGACCAGCAGCGCGACGACGCCGGAGAGCGAGCCGAGCTGCGTGTCCGACAGTCCCCACGCGTGCTTGAGGAGCGGAAACACGGCATTGAGCACCTGCCGCGACATGTAGTCCGACAGCAGCAGGCCGACGGTCAGCCCGAACACGAGCCAGGCATAGGCCGGCGCGCGCCGCCCGGTGGCCGCCACGTCCTGCAGCGACGGCTCGACGTGATGAATCAGCATGCGTGTCTCCTCCGGCACCGGTGCGGCAACGCGCCGGCGCGGCTTGCGCGGCCCCGCTCCGTTCGTCGGAGCTTGCCTCGCGCACGGCGCGAGGGTGGGTGCCGCGCCACATCGATCGGCGGGCGGCGCTCGCGGGCCGCCCGGTTGCACGGTCGCCCGGTGCGTCAGGCCGCGCGCAGCGGCACGCTCAGCTGGCCCGGCCGGCGGTTCGGCGCCATCCCGAGCTGCGCGAGCGTCTCGTCGACGCCGTCGTACTGCACGCCGATCCGGTAGATCGCCTTCGCCTCCTTGCCGGTGGCGATCTCGCGCCCGAGTTCGCGCGCGATCCGCGCGCACTGCTCGACCTGCTGCACCGACGTCATCCGGTTGCCCTTCTGGTCGATGATCGTGTCCTCGATCCCGCAGCGCGGATGCAGGCCCAGCGCCATCGCGACCGTGTTGATCGGCAGCACGTTCTTCATCAGCGATTCGAGCGTGATGCACGCGCCGTCCGGGCAGCGCCGCACGAATTCCATGAAGTTGTACGGATTCGGGCCGTCGAAGCCGCCGCCGATGCCGACCCACGTGACGTTCAGCGGCCCGCGATAGACGCCGCGGCGGATGATCCGCTCGAGCGTCTCGAGCGCGTGCATGCCGGTGAGCTGGAAATGCGGCTGGATGCCGGCCGCCTGCAGCCGGCGCAGGTGCTCGTCGACCCAGCCGGGGCCGGCCGGCACGGTCATCTCGCGGTACGCGTCCCACAGCGCGGCTTCGTTCAGCGAGGTGCCGGCGATGTCCTTGCGGTTCATCAGCTCGGTGATGTTCATCTGCACGGTGTTGATCGCGACCGTCACCTGGTCGGGCTTCGGCGTCAGCTCGGCGAGCATGTGGCGCGTGTCGTCGGACAGCCATTTCGCCTCGGCGCCGTCGCCTTCCGGCGCGAACGAGATCGAGCCGCCGACCTGCAGGATCATGTCGGGCACCGCCTCGCGCAGCCGGCCGAGCAGCTCGTTGAATTTCGACAGCCGCTTGCTGCCCTTGCCGTCGAGTTCGCGCACGTGCAGGTGCAGCACCGTCGCGCCCGCGTTGTAGCAGTCGACGGCCTTCTGCACGTGCTCGTCCATCGTCACCGGAATGTCTTCCGGAAAGTCGGCGGGCATCCATTCGGGGCCGTACGGCGCGACCGTGATGACTACCTTGTCCTGGTTTTCCGGGTGCAGCGAATCGTCGAGAAATTGCATGTCGTCCTCCAGTGGGAATCGTTTTAGTGCAGGCGTACGGGCGTGCGTATCCCGCCGCGCCGGGCGGCTGGCCTGGCGCGTCGTGTACAGGGTTGCGAGTCGGTTAAGGTGCGGGCGCGCTCAGAACGGCACGTCGCCGACGATGCCCGCGCGCTCCATCCTGCGCACGCACGGCGGGTAGTCCATCACCGCGTAATGCTGGGTGCTGCGGTTGTCCCAGATCGCGACGCTGTTCTTCTTCCAGCGCCAGCGCACCTGGTATTCGGGGATGTAAGCCTGGCTGATCAGGTATTGCAGCAGCTGGCCGGCGCCCGGATTCGCGTCCTGCCCGAAGCGCACGCGCCCGGGCGTATGGAAGTTCGTGAAGTGCGTCGTGAACGCGTTCACGTACAGCACCTTCTCGCCGGTTTCGGGATGCGTGCGCACGACCGGATGCTCTGCGTCCGGATACTGCGCCTTCAGCGCGAGGCGCTTGTCGACCGGCATCGCCGCGCCGAAGCTCGCCTCGATGCTGTGGCGTGCGCGCAAGTCTTCGATCTGCTGCTTCACGTGTTCCGGCAGGTTCTCGTATGCGAGCACCATGTTCGCCCACATCGTGTCGCCGCCAACCGGCGGACCCTCGATGCAGCGCAGCACACAGCCGAGCGGCGGCGCCACGCGCCAGCTCGCATCGCTGTGCCACGCATTCTCGTAGCGGTCGTTCGGCTGGTCGGGCGACTTGTAGATCCGCACGAGCCCCGGGTGCTCGGGATCGCTGCCGGCGACCGGATGATCCTCGAGCTCGCCGAAGCGGCGTGCGAACGCGACGTGCTCGGCGCGCGTGATGTCCTGGTCGCGCAGGAACAGCACGCGATGGCGCAGCAGTTGCGTGCGGATCTCGGCGAACAGGCCGTCGTCGTGCACGGCGTCGGCGAGGCTCACGTCCAGCAGCTCCGCGCCGATCGCACAGGTCAGGGGTTCGACTCGCATGCGCGTCTCCTCAGACGATGAATACCGACGAGCCGGTCGTCTTGCGCGACTCGAGATCGCGGTGCGCCTGTGCCGCGTCCTGCAGCGCGTAACGCTGGTTGATCTCGATCCGGATGCGGCCGGCCGCGACGTGCGCGAACAGCTCGCCGGCTAGGTCGTTCTTCTCGGCCGGATCGGCGATGTAGTCGGCCAGCGCCGGGCGCGTCAGGTACAGCGAACCCTTCATCGCGAGGCGCTGCGGGTCGAACGGCGGGATCGGGCCCGACGCGGTACCGACGCAGACCATCAGCCCGCGCCGCTTCAGCGAATCGAGCGAGCCCTCGAAGGTGTCCTTGCCGACGCTGTCGAACACGACGTCGACGCCCGCGCCGCCGGTCAGTTCGCGCACGCGCTTCGCGACGTCCTCGCGGCTGTAGTCGATCGTATGGTCGCAGCCATGCGCGCGGGCGATCGCGGCCTTGTGCTCGCTCGACACGGTGCCGATCACCGTCAGCCCGAGCAGCTTCGCCCATTGCGACACGATCAACCCGACGCCGCCCGCGGCCGCGTGCAGCAGGATCGTGTCGCCCGGCGCGAACGCGTGGATGCGGCGCAACAGGTACGCCGACGTCAGGCCGCGCATCGTCATCGCCGCGGCCGTTTCGCAGGCGATCCCGGCCGGCAGCTTCACGAGCGGCGCGGCGGCGATCAGCCGTTCGGTGCTGTACGCGCCGAGCGTGTTCAGGAAGCCGGTGTAGGTCACCCGGTCGCCGGCGGCGACGTTCGTCACGCCGGGGCCGACGGCCTCGACCACGCCGGCGGCCTCGACGCCGATGCCGGCCGGCAGCGGCACCGGATACAGGCCGCTGCGGAAATACGTGTCGGCGAAGTTCAGGCCGACGGCCTCGTGCCGCAGGCGGACCTGCCCCGCGCCCGGGTCGCCGACTTCGACCGCTTCCCAGCGCAGCACGTCGGGGCCGCCGGTTTCGTGGAATCGCACTGCATGTGCCATCTGGTTCTCCGTAGGGTTTCAGTCGGATGCGCGTCACGCATCGTCGGGTTCGTCCGCGTCCGGCGTCGTCGCGGCTGAGCCGCTCGCCGGAGGCGCGTCCAGTTCGGTCCAGTCGGCGTCGCTCAAATAGCGCCGCGCGGCCGGGAAAATCACGCCTTCCATGCGCCCCATCTGCTCGAACGCGCCGCGCGCATAGACGGCGAGCGCTGCATCGAACGCGGCCGACGGCAAGCCGTCGGCGGCGAGCCGCGCCAGCGCGTCGAGCGCGTGCGCGTCGCGGCGCCGCTGGCGGTCGAGCTCGTCGAGTTCGGCCGCGGTGCTCTCCGCCCGTCTGCGCAATGCCGCGCACAGGCGTGCTTCGGCGGACGGCCCGGAACGCGCGTCCTGCAGCGCCGCGAGCGACGCCAACGCGGCGTGCACCGCGAGCGCGCGGTCTGCATCGGCGGCCGGCCGCGTTGCCGAGTCCGGGGCTTCGCTCGCGAGCGTCGGCGCCTGCAACTGCGTCAGCGCCTGCAACTGCGCGCCGAGCGCGCGATGCGCGGCGAGACAGCGGGCCATCACGCGCGCCTCTGCCGGCGCACGCCGCGCCGGGCACACGAGCACCGGCACGCCGCTCGTCGCCAGCAGCAACCGCCGTTGCGCGGCCGCGCCGGCATCGGCATCGTGCGGCAGCGCCGCGACGCCGATCAGGTCGCAGCCGAGTTCGCCGGCGAGCGTGGCGGGCGACGTGCCGCCGGCCCCCGGATCGCCGGCCCCCGCGATCGCATGGGACAGGCCCTGCGCCCGGGCGGCGGCTTCCACTTTCGCACCGTGTTCCGGCATCCGCGCTCCGGATAAACGCGAGTCGGAGCCAGGCGATTGCGGCGCCGCGCCGGACAGCACGAACGTGACCCGCGCGCCGACCGCACGCGCCAGTTCGAGCGCATGGCCGATCGCGTCGATGCCGCCGGGCACGCCGTCGACCGTCACGAGCAGATGGCGATACATCGTGCCGCTCCGTTTATCCGGCGCTCGCCGCGCTGCGGCGCGCGCCGGTCGATACGATGTTCATGGCCCCTCCCCGTTGCATTCGTCAATCGCGTTCGTCACGCCTCGGAATCCATGCTATCGGCCGGGAGGCGGCGCGGCCCCACTCGCCGCGGGGGGGATTGACGCGCGAACGCGGTTCGGCCGATCCTTCCCCCCACGCCCACCCCGGACGCCGGCCTGCACGGCAGCGCCGGATTCCGACTGCTGCCCCGATGGCTCACCCACCCGAACGCGCCGACGCGCCCCCGACCGAACTCGTGCTGAAGACGACCGCGCCGCGCGTGCCGGCGCAGTTGCTCGCGCGCGCGCGGCTGAGCCTTGCCGCGGCGGCGTTCGACGCCCGGCCCGTCACGCTCGTGCAGGCGCCGGCCGGCTACGGCAAGACCTCGCTGCTCGCGCAATGGCGGCGCGAATCGCTCGCGCTCGGCCGCGCGGTCGTGTGGCTGTCCGCCGACGAGCGCGACGACGCGCCGCGCCTGCTGCAGGGGCTCGTGCAGGCGGTGCGCACCGGTTGCGCGCGGCCCGCGTTCGGGCGCCTGATTCCGGACGGCGCGGCCCGCGCGCTGGAGGGGCTGACCGCGTGGCTGGCCGAGGTCGCGCAACTGTCGATCGACGCGCTGCTGATCGTCGACGATGCGGAGCGGCTGCCCGCCGCCGGCCTCGACGCGCTGACCTACGTGCTGCACAACGCGCCGCAGAACCTGCGGGTGGTCGTCGCGGCCCGGCGCGGGCTCGATCACGCGGCCGGCGACCTGCTCGCCGGCGGGCAATGCACGCTCGCGGGCCCCGACTGGCTGCGCTTCACGCTCGACGAGACGATCGCGCTGGTCGGCGCGCGCTTTGCGCAGCGGGTCGACGCCGACGCGTGCGCGCGGCTGTTCGAGCGCGTCGACGGCTGGCCTCTCGGACTGCAGCTCGCGATGGCCGCGATGGCGCGCTCGGCCGATCCGCGCCAGGCCGTCGATGCGCTCGCCGCACGCATGGACGGCACGCGCGACCGGCTCGTCGAACTGCTGCTCGCGAATTTGTCGGCCGACGACACCGCGTTCCTGACCCGCACGAGCGTTGCCGACCGCCTGCATCCGTCGCTGTGCGCCGCGCTGCTCGACGACGCGGCCGCCCCCGACCGGCTCGCACGGCTCGCGCGCGACACGCCGCTGTTCATCGCGTCCGACGCTTCCGACTGGTGCCGGCTGCATCCGCTCGTGCGCGATACGCTGCGCGACCGTCTGACGACGAGCGCCGAAGCAGACCGCAGCGCGCTGCACGCACGCGCGGCCGCGTGGCTCGACGCGCACGGGATGACGGAGGAAGCGGCGCGCCACGCGTATGCGGCCGGCCAGTTCGAGACGGCATACGCGCTCGCGCAGCGCTGCCTCGAGGACGCGATCAAGCAGGGCCGCATCAACGACGTGCTCGACTGGCTCGCGCTGCTGCCCGATGCGGAACTCGACAAGCGCCCGACGCTGCGGATCGCGGTCGCGTGGGCGCTGGCGCTCGGCGAGCGCCATGTCGAGGCGCGGCGCCAGATCGCCGGCATCCTCGCCGACCCCGGCACGCCGGCCGCGATGCGCTACGAATGCGCGCTGATCCTCAGTGCGGCGGCCTACTACGCGGACGAAATCGACCATTTCGTCGAGCTGTTCGAACCGTGGGCCGACTTCACGCCGCCCAGGGCGACCTGGCTCGCGCAGATGCATGCGAACCGCCTGTCGGCGCGCGCGATCATCGTCGGCGAACCGGCGCAGGCGCGCCGCTTCCAGCAGGCCGCGCCGCGCGGCGCGACCGCGGCCGGGTTCGGCTACGTCGCGCGCTGGGGCGAGCTGATCACCGGCCTGAGCTACCTGCGCGAAGGCCAGATCCGGCTCGCGGACGACGCGTTGTCGCCGGCGCTCGCCCGCGCGGAAGCCGATCTCGGGCGCCGCCATCCGCTGACCTGCATGCTTGCGGCGATGTGCGCGGCGATCGCGTACGAGGCCGATCGCGTCGACCAGGCCGCCGCGCTGCTCGCGAACCGGCTCGACGTGCTCGAGCACGCGGGCACGCCCGACACCGTGCTGCTCGGCTACCGGACGGCCGCGCGCATCGCGCTGCTGCGCGGCGTCGAGCATCGCGCGATCGACCTGCTCGAGGCGCTCGACGCGATGGGCGTCGCGCGCCGGCTGCCGCGCCTGTCGGTCGCGAGCCTCGCCGAGCAGGTGCGCATTCACGCGGCGCGCTATCGCGAGGCGACCTGCCATGCGCTGGTCGAGCGGATCGATGCGATTGCCGCGGCCGAGTTTCCGTCGCACGGGCCGCTGTGGCGGCGCCCCGTCGTGCTGCTGCAGGCGATGGCGCACGCGGGCGCCGCGCTTGCCGCGCGCCGCTGGGACGATGCGTGCGCGGCGCTCGACGAAGCCGCCGTGCTGGCCCGCGAAATGAGCATGGGACGCGAGCGCATCGAGATCATGGCGCTCAGCGCGTTCGCGCTCGAACAGTCCGGGCACGGCGGCCGCGCGCTGCTCGACGAGGCGATGAACCTCGCGGACATGTTCGGCCTCACGCGCACGCTCGCCGACGCGCATCCGGCCGTCGCCGACTGGGCGCGCCGCATCGGCGACGAGACGGCCGCGGGCGACGGACCCGCCCGGCCCGCACAGCCGCAGCCGCGCATCGTGCCGCCCGCGCCGCGCAGCACGGCCAGCCCGCGCGCGGTGCCGAGCGTCGTGCTGACGCCGAAGGAGCGCGCGATCCTCGAACTGCTCGCGCGCAACCTGTCGAACAAGGAGATCGCGGTGGCGCTCGCCGTCGGCGAGGAAACCGTGAAGTGGCACCTGAAGAACCTGTTCGGCAAGCTCGACGCCAGCTCGCGCAAGCACGCGGTGCGCCGCGCGCTGGTGCTCGGGTTGCTCGAAAGCGCGCCTTGACGCGCGCGTTGCCCGCCTGCGCACGTCCGAACCGGCCTCAACTCGCGTCAACTCGCCTTAACTGGCCTTGATCGGCCTTGCCCGGCCGTTGATGACAACCGCGTCACCAGGGCTTCCCTCCGATTCTCCGCAACCCTGCCCCCCGCGCATGGGGGGGAGCGGCCGCGCGCCGTTGCGTAGTCTTTCCGCACGGCTCGCACCGGCGTCGCACCCGGCGCCCTCCCGCCTGCCTCGATGCTTCCCCTGCTGCACCCGCCCGGGCTCGATCCCGTGCGGTCCATTACGATCCTGGAGACTTCGATGAAGACGAAACTGGCCGCGCTCGCGGCGCTTGCCGGCAGTGCGGCGCTCGCGCACGCGCAATCCTCCGTCACGCTGTACGGGGTGGTCGACACGGGCCTGCTGTACCAGAGCACGTCGGCCGCGTCGTTCGGCCCGAGCGCGCCGAACACCGGCAAGGTGTTCCGCATGAAGGACGGCGGCATCTATTCGAGCTTCTGGGGCATCAAGGGCAGCGAGGACATCGGCGGCGGCTACAAGGTCAACTTCAAGCTGCAGGGCTCGTTCGACAGCGGCACCGGCAGGATGCAGCTGAGCGACACGCCGGGCGCCGTCGCGATCTTCAACCAGGTTGCGTCGCTCGGCGTGTCCGGGCCGTTCGGCACCTTCACGGCCGGCCGCCAGATCGTGCCGATGATCTACGCGATGGCCGACACCGACGTGCGCAACGCGCAGTTCTTCGGCAGCGTGCTGACCGCGTGGCTCGGCCTGAACACCGCGGCCGGCTGGCCGGGCACGAGCACCAACGGCGCGATCGGCGCGCTGTACGACAGCAATGCGCTCGTCTATCAGTCGCCGACCTTCGCGGGCGCGTCGATCGCGCTCGAATACGCGCCCGGCGGCGTCGCCGGGCAGTTCCAGGGCGGCACGCGCGAATCGGTCGTGCTGCGGTATTCGAACTACGGGCTCAACGCGTCGGCCGTCTACTACAACGGCCACGACACGAATCCGGCGCCGGGTGTCGCGCCGACCGGCGTCGACAACAACCGCTTCATCTACGTCGGCGCGAAATACACGATCCGTGACTTCTCGGTGTCGGCGTCGTACGGCAACGGCAGGAATCCGTCGCATGCGGACAAGGTGAACCTCGACATGCTGTCGGCCGGCGTCGGCTATCGCTTCACGCCCGCGTTGCAGGTGACGTCGGCGGTGTATTACCTGAAGGACCGCAACCGTTCGGAAAACCGCTCGACGGCCGTCGTGCTCACGGCCGACTACAGCCTGTCGAAGCGGTCGATGGTCTATGCGCAGGTCGGCCACGTGAACAACCGCGGCACGATGAACCAGATGCTCGTGTACGGGCAGCCGGTCGCGCCCGGGGTCGGCACGACCGCGGCGATGGTCGGGCTGCGGCACAACTTCTGACGATGCGGTGCGGTGTGGCACGGGTGCCGCAGCGCGCAGGGCCTGGCGCGATGTCCACAGGCACCCGTTCGCGACACGTCGATGCGTCGTCTGTTGAGGCGACTGACCGAAACAGGCAGGCGCGCTGCGCGCGGCGGCGCACGGACACGACGCGTGGCCGCCGTCTGCAGCGATCGCGGGGATCGGCTACAGTGGGCGTCTTCGGCGCGCCCCGCCCGCCGGTCGATGCGTTCGTCCCGTTCCTGCCGCCGTGTCAGCGGCTGCCCGGCGACGCGTAGCAGGCCGGCGGGGCGCGGATCCTCAACGTTGACGAACGAACCCCCATGCCCGATCTGTCCGCCTTCCCGATCACGAAAAAATGGCCGGCCCAGCATCCCGACCGTCTCCAGCTGTACTCGCTGCCGACGCCGAACGGCGTCAAGGTCTCGATCATGCTCGAGGAAACCGGCCTGCCGTACGAGCCGCACCTCGTGCGCTTCGACACGAACGACCAGCTGTCGCCCGAATTCCTGTCGCTGAACCCGAACAACAAGATCCCGGCGATCATCGATCCGAACGGCCCCGACGGCCGGCCGCTGGCGCTGTTCGAATCCGGCGCGATCCTGATCTATCTCGCGGACAAGACGGGCCAGTTGATCCCGAAGGATCCGGCGGGCCGCTACGAGACGATCCAGTGGGTGATGTTCCAGATGGGCGGCATCGGCCCGATGTTCGGCCAGGTCGGCTTCTTCCACAAGTTCGCGGGCCGCGACTACGAGGACAAGCGTCCGCGCGACCGCTACGTCGCCGAATCGAAGCGCCTGCTCGGCGTGCTCGACGCGCATCTCGCGAACCGCAAGTGGGTGCTGGGCGATTCGTACACGATCGCCGACATCGCGATCTTCCCGTGGGTGCGCAACCTCGTCGGCTTCTATGAAGCGGGCGACCTGGTCGGCTTCGGCGAATTCAAGCATGTCGCGCGGGCGCTCGACGCGTTCGTCGCGCGTCCGGCCGTCGCGCGCGGGCTCAACATCCCGGCACGCGGCTGAGCCGCGCGGCGGGCGCACCCGGTGCGGCCCGCCGTCTGTCCGGCCCGCCGCATCGCGCGGCGGGCGGTTCACGCGCTGCCTTTCGCGCGTTTTCTTTCGGTGTTTCCATGTCCCGCTCGTCGCGTTCGTTCGACGTGACGATGCGGCGGCGCTACCTTTCGGCCGACGCTTCTCCTCCCAATCCCGCCAGCAGCTTTTCGAGCAACGCCGCAAGTTGCGCCTGCTCCGCCTCCGACAGCGCGGCCAGCATCGCGCGCTGATTGTCGACGTGCGCGACCACCGCATCGTCGATCAGCGCGCGGCCGGCGTCGGTCAGCGCGACGAGCGTGCCGCGGCCGTCGGCCGGGTTCGGCCGGCGCTCGACCCAGCCGGCCTTCTGCAGCCGGTCGATGCGCGCGGTCATCCCGCCCGACGACATCATCAGCGCGTCGTACAGGGCCGTCGGCGTCAGCGCGAACGGCGCGCCGCTGCGCCGCAGCGTCGCCAGCACGTCGAACTCGCCCGGCTGCATCCCGTAGCGCGCGAACAGCGGATTGAGACCGTCGCGCGCGATCACGAGCGCGGCTTCCTGCAGCCGTCCCATCACGAGCATCGACGACGCATCCAGATCCGGACGCTCGACGCGCCATTGCGCGAGCGCATGCGCGGCTCGATCCATTAACCCTCCTCGGCTCACCAGTTATCTTGACGTCGAGATAAATACGCATTTATCTTGATGTCGAGATACTTTACATGAAAATGCACGGCACGCAGGACGGAGGTGTCGTGCACCGATATCGAGGGCCACTCCATCATGAATCGCTCCACTTCCCCCGGCTGGCGGCTGGCCGCCGTCGTACTGGTCGGGTTGAACCTGCGGCCCGCGCTGGCCGCGATCGGTCCGCTGCTCGACATGATCCAGCGTGCGACCGGCATCGGCGATGGCGCGGCGAGCCTGCTGACCACGATCCCGATCCTGCTGATGGGCCTGGGCGCGCTCGGGGCGCGGTGGCTGCAGCGCGTGACGGGGATCGCCGGCGGCGTGTGGCTCGGCGTCGTGCTGATCGGGCTCGCGTGCGCGTCGCGCTTCGGCGCGCAGCACGCGTGGCTGCTGCTCGCGAGCGCAGGTTGCGCGGGCATCGGGATCGCGATGGTGCAGGCGCTGCTGCCGGGGTTCGTGAAGGCGCATTTCGCGACGCGCATCGGCGGCGCGATGGGCGTCTATTCGACGTCGATCATGGGCGGGGCGGTGCTCGCGAGCGTCGTCGCGCCGTTCGCCGCGGCCCGCTGGAGCTGGCTGGTCGCGCTCGCGGGCTGGGCGCTGCCGGCCGCGGTCGCGGCGCTCGCGTGGCCGCTGGCCAGTCGTGGCGGTGACGCACCGGCGTCCGGGCCGACGGCTGCGCCGCCGATGCAGGCGCGACCGTCGCGCTCGCCGCGGGCCTGGCGGCTCGCGATGTTCTTCGGGATCGCGACGGGTGCCTACACCCTCGTGCTCGCATGGCTGCCGCCGTACTACATGCGGCTCGGCTGGTCGCCGACCGCGGCCGGCAGCCTGCTCGGCGGCGTGACGCTCGCGGAAGTCGTCGCGGGGCTGGCGATCTCGGCGACGATCGACCGCCTGCCCGATCGCCGGCCCGCGCTGCACGCGGCGATCGCGTCGCTGTTCGCCGGATTGCTGGTGATGCTGGCCGCGCCGGACACGCTCGCGATGCCGGCCGCGCTGCTGCTTGGCGCGGGGATCGGCGCGCTGTTTCCGCTGTCGCTGATCGTCACGGTCGATCATGCGGCGACGCCGGCCGATGCGGCATCGCTGACCGGGTTCGTGCAGGGCGTCGGCTATCTGGTCGCCGGGTTGTTTCCGTTCGCGGCCGGCATCGTGCGCCAGCATCTCGCGGATCTGACGCCGGCATGGATCGCGATGGCATGCCTGTGCGTCGTGCTGTTCGCACTGGCGGCGGGCTTCGCGCCGCAGTTTGCGCGGCGTGTCGCGCGTGCGTAGCGCCGTTCAGAAGCGGCGCGTGAAGGCGTCGACCCGGTTCGTGGCCGGCGCGCGGTTGCCCGTTGCCGGTTCATGCAGTGCCGTTCGACGATGGACATCGATCGGCGGCCCGGTTCGCGCGGTTGCCCGTTGTCACCCGGTCGCGCCGGTTCACGCGGAGAGCGCCGCTCGACGATGGGTATTGATCGGTTGCCCCGCTCGCGAGGCAACCCATTGTCGCGATGCCTCGCAACGCGAAGTGCGTTGCGTTCGGTACACGCGTCATCACCCCCCGCTCGCGTACAGCGTCGAATCCGCGAACCCTTCCGCATCGAGCACGCGCCCGATCAGGATCAGCGCGGTGCGTTCGATCTGCGTGCCCTGCACCTTGCCGACGATGTCGGCCAGCGTGCCGGTCACGCGCTCCTCGTCGGGCCAGCTCGCGCGATAGATCACGGCGACCGGGCACGCGGGCCCGTAATGCGGCAGCACTTCGTCGACGATCCGCGCGAGATGCCGCACGCCGAGGTGAATCGCGAGCGTCGCGCGATGCGCGGCGAGCGCGCCGAGCGCTTCGCCTTCCGGCATCGTCGTCTTGCCCGCGAAGCGCGTGAGGATCACCGTCTGCGCGACACCGGGCAGCGTCAGCTCGACCCCGAGCGTCGCCGCGCAGGCGGCCGTGGCCGTCACGCCCGGCACGATTTCATAGGGAATCCCGAGCGCTTTCAGCCGGCGGATCTGTTCGCCGATCGCACCGTACAGCGACGGATCGCCCGAATGCACGCGCGCGACGTCCTGCCCTTTCGCATGCGCGTCGGCGAGCAGCGCGACGATCGCGTCGAGGTCGAGCTCGGCGGTATTGACGACCCGTTCCGCACGATGGCCGTCAAGCACGGCCGGCGGCACGAGCGACCCTGCATACAGGATCACCGGGCACGTGCGCACGAGGCGCTGGCCCTTTACCGTGATCAGCTCCGGGTCGCCGGGGCCCGCGCCGATGAAATACACCGTCATCGAAAAATCTCCGTCAATTCATGGGACAGCCGGGTTGCGTGGCATCAAGCACGCGCGGCCGGGTCGAGCGCATCGAGCAGCGCGGCGGCCGAGTTGAACGCGCGGTCGGCGTCAGGCAGCGGCGGCCGGCGCAGCATCACGACCGGCAGCCGGCGTTCGCGCGCGACGTCGAGCTTGGCTTCGGTCGCGGCGCCGCCGCTGTTCTTGCTGACGACGACGTCGATGCCCGCGAGCGCGAACAGCGCGCGCTCATTTTCGAGCGTGAACGGCCCGCGCGCGGCGACGATCTGCGCGCGCGCGTTGCCGGGATGCGCATCGAGGCAGCGCACCAGCCAGAACTGGTGCGGCGGGATCGCGTCGAGATGCGCGAGCGGTTCGCGGCCGAGCGTGAACAGCGGCCGCCGGAACGGCGCGAGCGCGGCCTCGATGCCGCCCCAGTCGTCGACCATCCGCCAGTCGTCGCCGGGTTGCGGCGCCCACGGCGCGCGGCGCAGCGCCCACAGCGGCACGCCCGCGTCGCGCGCGGCGGCCGCCGCGTTCGCGCTGATGCGCGCGGCATACGGATGCGTGGCGTCGATCACGAGGCCGATGCCGGCACCGCGCAGATACGCGGCGAGCCCCGCCGCCCCGCCGAAGCCGCCGACGCGCACGTCGCAGCGCAGGTCGTCGGGCACCTTGCCGAGACCCGCGAGGCTATAGACGTGCCGCGGACCGAGCGCGCGTGCGATCTTCAGCGCGTCGCCGGTGCCGCCGAGCACCAGGATGCGCGCGCTCATCGTGCGATCCCGACGAAGCGGCCCTGCCGGTCGATCGCGAACATCTCGACGGCGACCGATGGCGGCACGATGTCGCGCGCGACCCGCAGCGCGTGCGCGCAGACGAGGTCGCCGAGCGGCACGCCTTCGGCCTGCGCGAGCTTCAGCGCTTCCTGGCTGGTGTTCGCCGCGCGCATCGCGGCCTGCAGCGCGTCGTTCGCGCCCGCCTCGGCCGCCCACTGCGCGAGCAGCGGCAGGTCGATGCTCGAATGGCGGCTGTGCAGGTCGAGATGGCCGGCCGCGAGCTTGCTGAGCTTGCCGAAGCCGCCGCACATCGACAGGCGCGCGACCGGCGCGCGGCGCAGGTGCTTGAGCACCGCGCCGGCGAAATCGCCCATTTCGATCAGTGCCATGTCGGGCAGGCCGTAGTGCGCGCGCATCGCATCCTCGCTCGCGTTGCCGGTGCACGCGGCGATGTGCGCGATCCCGTTCGCGCGCGCGACGTCGATGCCCTGATGGATCGACGCGATGTACGCCGAGCACGAGAACGGCCGCACGATGCCGGTCGTGCCGAGAATCGACAAGCCGCCGACGATGCCCAGCCGCGGGTTCATCGTCTTCAGCGCGAGCGCCTCGCCGCCCTCGACACCGATCGTCACGTCGAAGCCGCCCGTGTAGCCGTATTCGGCCGCGAGCGCGTCGAGGTGCGCGGTCATCATCTGGCGCGGCACCGGATTGATCGCCGGTTCGCCGACCGGCAGCGTGAGCCCCGCGCGCGTGACGGTGCCGACCCCCGGCCCCGCGTGAAAACGCACGCCGGGCACGGCGGCGAGCGCGACCCGCGCGAAGATCAGCGCGCCGTGCGTGACGTCAGGATCGTCGCCGGCATCCTTGATCGTGCCGGCTTCCGCGCCGTCGGCCGTGGCCCGGCAGAACGCGAGCCGCATCATCACGCGCTGCCCCTTCGGCAACACGATCTCGACCGCATCGTCCGCGCGGCCCGCGAGCAGCACGCGTGCGGCGGCGAGCGACGTCGCGGTCGCGCAGCTGCCGGTCGTGTAGCCGAACCGCAGCGGTGCCGGTTGTTCGGGGGTTTCGTCGCGCATCAGGCAGGGTCCGCGAGGTCGGTCGCCGTGGAAGCGGGCTTGTGCACGTCGTACAGCGTGACGGGCAACGGCTGCCGCCACGTGTCGAAGCGGCCGAGCGGCTCGGCGTGCGCGAGCGATACGCGCGTGAGCGTGCCGCCGTGCGCGTCGCGCCACGCGGCGAGCGCCAGCTCGCCCTGCAGCGTGACCGCGTTCGCGACGAGCCGGCCGCCGGGCTTCAGTGCCGACCAGCACGCGTCGAGCACGCCGGGCACGGTCGCGCCGCCGCCGATGAAGATCGCGTCGGGCGCGGCGAGCCCCGCGAGCGCATCGGGCGCGCGCCCGGCCACGAGTTGCAGGCCCGGTACGCCGAGCGCGTCGCGGTTGTGCTCGATGTAGCGCTGCCGCTCCGCATGCGACTCGATCGCGATCGCCTGGCACGACGGATGCGCGCGCATCCACTCGATGCCGATCGAGCCGCTGCCCGCGCCGACGTCCCACAACAGTTCGCCGGGGGCAGGCGCGAGGCGTCCGAGCGTCAGCGCGCGCATGTCGCGCTTGGTGAGCTGGCCGTCGTGGCGGTACGCGTCGTCGGGCAGGCCGGGCGTGAGCGCGCGGCGCGGCGCATCGGGGCCTGCCTGGCAGTCGAGTGCGACGAGATTGAGCGCGGCGGTTTCGTCGATGTGCCAGTCTTGCGCGAGCCCGTCGATGCGCCGCTCGAGCGGGCCGCCGAGGTGCTCGAACACGCTGATGCGCGTCGGGCCGAAGCCGCGCGCGGCGAGTTCGGCGGCGACCGTGGCCGGCGTGCGGCCGTCGGCGCTCAGCACGAACAGGCGCCGGCCCGGCAGCAGGTGACGCGCCAGCGTCGCGAGCGGCCGGCCGACGAGCGACACCGCGCCGACGTCCTGCAACGCCCAGCCGAGCCGCGCGGCCGCCAGCGACAGCGACGACGGTGCGGGCAGCACGCGCCATTCGTCGGGGGACAGTTCGCGCGCGAGCGTCGCGCCGACGCCGAACAGCATCGGGTCGCCGCTCGCCAGCACGCAGACGGGCGAACCGCGCTGCGCGAGCAGGCCCGACAGGTCGAACGGCGACGGCCACGCGGCGCGTTCGGCCGGCAGCCGCGCGGGCAGCATGTCGAGGTGCCGCTTCGCGCCGATGACCCGCTTCGCCTCGAGCAGCGCGCGCCGCGCGCCGCGCCCGAGCCCCGCGTAGCCGTCGTCGCCGATGCCCACTACCGTCAGCCACGCCGTCATGCACCCTTCCCCTTCGTCCGATTCCATCGAGTCGCCGCACGGCGGCCGTGAAGGCGCCGGTGCGGCCGTCCGCATTGCGAAAGTCGGCATGGTACCGTGTTCCACCGCGCGTTTCATCTGCGAGCCCGCCGACGCCGGGCCGCGTTTCGCGTCGGCCGCGGCGCCTGCCCGACGGTCGCCCGGCGGTCGCCTGGGGGGCCCGAAACGCCGGTGAAATCGGGTATCCTACGGCCGTTCGTTCGCCGGTGCCCTTCGGGGCCGAAGAGGGAACACAGGGCGCGCCTCGCGCCGCTGTGGCTGCCCCCGCAACTGTAGACAGCGAGCCGATCTCCCCCCTCATGCCACTGGTTTCACCGGGAAGGCCGGGAGCCGGCGCCGACCTGTCAGCCAGGAGACCTGCCGGCCTGAAAGTGCGTGCGTGCCAGTCGGCGTCGGGCGGGGTGTACCGATGCGTTGGCCGCGGCGCGACACTGTCCCGGTATCCCGTTGAGATCCGCCCCCGATTCGAATCCTGCTTCGCCCGTCGTGCGCCCTTCGGCTTGCCCGGGGCTCGTGCGCGTCGTCGCGGCCGCCGACGGCGGGCTGTGCCGGATCAAGCTGCCGGGCGGCCGGCTCGACGCGCGGCAGGCGCGCGCGATCGCCGCCGTCGCGCGTGCCTGCGGCTCCGGCGCGATCGACGCGACCAATCGCGCGAATCTCCAGTTGCGCGGCATTCGCGACGGCACGGCCGATACGCTGGTCGACGCGTTGCTCGACGCGGGCCTGGGCCCACGCATCAACGCGGGCGAGGCCGCTGACGACCGCGCCGCGCTCGCCGCAAGCGACGACGTCCGCAACCTGATGCTCAGCCCGCTTGCGGGGCGCGATCCCGACGCGCTGCTCGACAGCCGCACACTCGCGCTTGCGCTGCTCGACATGCTGACGCACGAGCCGCGCCGCGGCGAACTGTCGCCGAAATTCTCGATCCAGCTCGACGGCGGCGAATCGGTCGCGGCGCTCGATCATCCGCACGACATCTGGCTCGCCGCGTGGCGTCGCGGCGACGGCGCGGTCCGCATCGCCGCGGGCCTGGCCGGCTGTCCGCCGGTCGCGCCCGGCGATCCGCCCGCCGCGTTCGACGTGGCGCCGGACCAGGCGGTCGCGCTCGTGCGCGCGTTGCTGCTGGCGTTCCTCGATCTCGCGCCGGCCGACGTCACGCGGATGCGCGCGTGGCTCGCGACCGGCGGCGCACGCGCGTTGCGCGAGCGTGCGCAGCATTACGTACCGTTCCCGCTCGAAGCCGATCCGGCACTGGCCGGCTGGCGGCGCACGCAAGCGGATGCCGCGCTGCGTTTCGGCGCACGGCCGTCGCGCGACGCGGATCGCTGCAGCATCGGCGCGCAGTTCGTGCTCGGCCGGCTCGACGCGTCGCAACTGGAACGGCTCGCGGCACTGGCCGACGCCGACGGCGACGGCACGCTGTCGATGACGCCGTGGCAAGGCGTGTTCGTGCACGGCGTGCGGCACGAACGTGCGCCGGCCGTGCTCGACGCGCTGGCGTCGCTCGGGCTCGTGTGCACGACATCCGACCCGCTGGCGGCGCTGGTCGCCTGCACCGGCAGCGCGGGCTGCGCGAAGTCGCGTGCCGATACGAAACGCGATGCGCTCGCGCTGGCCGCGCGCGTCGGCCATCCGGTCGACGTGCACCTGACCGGCTGCGAGCGCCACTGTGCGCTGCCGCACCCCGCGACGCATACGCTCGTCGCGGTCGCGCCCGCGCGCTACGACCTTTACCGGCGCGACGCCGCCGCGGGCCTCGGCGCCCCGCTCGCGCGCCATCTGACGATTGACCAGGCCGCGGCCCGACTGACGGGCGCGCGCCACAGCCAGGACACCACCGATGCTTGACTACATTCGCGACGGGCAGGAAATCTACCGCCAGTCGTTCGCGACGATCCGCGCCGAGGCCGACCTGTCGCAGGTTCCGCCCGATCTCGAGAAACTCGCGGTGCGCGTGATCCACGCGTGCGGGATGGTCGATGTCACCTACGACCTGCGCTTCTCGGCCGGCGCCGGCACGGCGGGCCGTATGGCGCTCGCGGCCGGCGCGCCGATCCTGTGCGACGCGAAGATGGTTGCCGAAGGCATCACGCGCGCGCGGCTGCCGGCCGGCAATCGCGTGATCTGCACGCTCGGCGAACCGGAAGTGCCCGACCTCGCGCGGCATCTCGGCAACACCCGCTCGGCCGCGGCGCTCGAACTGTGGCGCCCGCATCTGGCCGGCAGCGTCGTCGTGATCGGCAATGCGCCGACCGCGCTGTTCCACCTGCTCGACATGATCGACGCCGGTGCGCCGCGTCCCGCGTTGATCCTCGGCTTTCCGGTCGGCTTCATCGGCGCGGCCGAATCGAAGGCGGCGCTCGACGCCGACAGCCGCGGCGTGCCGTACGTCGCGCTGCTCGGCCGGCGCGGCGGCAGCGCGATGGCGGCCGCCGCGGTCAACGCACTCGCGACGGAGGCCGAATGACGGCCCCGCGCGGACGCCTGTTCGGGGTCGGCGTCGGCCCAGGCGATCCTGAACTGATGACGATCAAGGCGCTGCGCGTGCTGCAGGCCGCGCCGGTGGTCGCGTATTTCGTCGCGAAGGGCAAGAAGGGCAATGCGTACGGAATCGTCGAGGCGCACCTGCGCGACGCGCAGACGCAATTGCCGCTCGTCTATCCGGTGACGACCGAGGCGCTGGCGCCGCCGCTTTGCTACGAGACCGTGATTGCCGACTTCTACGACACGGCGGCCGAGATCGTCGCGTCGCATCTCGATGCCGGGCGCGACGTCGCGGTGATCTGCGAAGGCGACCCGTTCTTCTACGGGTCGTACATGTACCTGCACGATCGCCTCGCGCCGCGCTACGACACCGAAGTGATCCCGGGCGTGTGCGCGATGCTCGGCGGCACGGCCGTGCTCGGCCAGCCGCTCGTCTATCGCAACCAGAGCCTGTCGGTGCTGTCCGGCGTGCTGCCGGAGGACGAATTGCGCGCGCGGCTCGCGCAGGCCGACGCGGCCGTCGTGATGAAGCTCGGCCGCAACTTCGACAAGGTGCGGCGCGTGCTCGACGAACTGGGGCTCGCGAAGCGCGCGCTGTACGTCGAGCGCGCGACGATGGCGGCCCAGCGCATCGTGCCGCTCGACGAAGTCGATCCGATGGCGTCGCCGTATTTCTCGCTGCTCGTCGTCCCGGGGGAAAAATGGCAAGGATGACGACTCCGCCCGCGATCGTGATTCTCGGCGCGGGCGCGCTCGATACCGCGCGGCGCATCCAGGCGCGTTATCCGGGCGCCGCCGTGCACGGGCTCGCGTCGCGCGTCGAGGCCGACGTGTCGTTCGACGAACTCGGCGCGCACCTGCGCGAACTCTACGCGCGCGGCTTGCCGATCGTCGCGCTGTGCGCGGCCGGCATCGTGATCCGTTGC
The DNA here is from genome assembly GCF_003857805.1 of Burkholderia sp. Bp9099. Taxonomy (NCBI): domain Bacteria; kingdom Pseudomonadati; phylum Pseudomonadota; class Betaproteobacteria; order Burkholderiales; family Burkholderiaceae; genus Burkholderia; species Burkholderia sp. Bp9099. Next base: position 203,005 of record NZ_QTPU01000003.1, on the reverse strand, counting down.
GTCGCGCCGGCACTCGCCGACAAGGGTGTCGAACCGCCGGTACTCGCGGTCGCGGAAGACGGGTCGGCCGTCGTGCCGCTGCTCGGCGGGCTGACGGGCGTCAACGTGATCGCGCGCGAAATCGCCGAATGCCTCGGCGTCGCGCCGGCGATCACCACGAGCGGCGAACTGCGCTTCGGCGCATGCGTGCTCAACCCGCCCGACGGCTATGCGCTCGCCGATCTCCAGCAAGGCAAGCGCTTCGTGTCCGACCTGCTCGCGGGCGCGGCCACGCGCGTCGACGGCGCGGCGCCGTGGCTCGACGATGTCGCGCTGCCGCGCGACGGCGCGGCCGCGCATGCGATCCGCGTGACGCCCGATGCGTGGCGCGGCGCGCGGGACGAACTCGTGATCCATCCGCGCAGCGTGGTGGTCGGCGTCGATGCGCGCGGCGTGCGGGCCGATGCGGCGCCGTCGCTTGCCGAACGCATCGACGCGCTGCTCGACACGCACGGCCTCGCGCGGCTGGCGCTTGCCGCGCTCGTCGCACCGGCGACGTTGCTCGGCGATGCACGGGTCGAAGCCGCCGCACGGATGCTGGAGGTGCCGCTGCGCTTCGCCGATGTCGAAGGCGATGGTGATGGCGAAGGTGATGGTGATAAGGCCCGCGCTGGCAACACCGCTGCCGCCACCCTGCTCGCCCGCACGTTGCGCGTCGCGCATACGCTGCGCGCAGCGACCGATGGCCTCGCGTGCGCGGTCGCTGCCGAGCCCGTCGATCCCGCCACGCTCGGCCGTGCACGCGGCCGCCTGACGGTGCTCGGCCTCGGCCCCGGCGACGCCGCATGGCTCACGCCCGCGGCGCGCAGCGCGCTCGCGGACGCCACCGATATCCTCGGCTATACGACCTACGTGACGATGGCCGGCCCGTTCCGCGCGGAGCAGCGCGTGCACGGCACCGACAATCGCGAGGAAATGCAGCGTGCGCGTCATGCGTTCGAACTGGCGGCCGAGGGCCGGCGCGTCGCGGTCGTGTCGTCGGGCGATCCCGGCGTGTTCGCGATGGCCGCGGCCGTGCTCGAAGCCCTCGACGAAGCGCGCGATCCGCGCTGGGCCGCGGTCGAACTGCGCATCGAACCCGGCGTATCGGCATCGCTCGCGACCGCCGCGCAGGCCGGCGCACCGCTCGGCCACGATTTCTGCGCGATCTCGCTGTCGGACAACCTGAAGCCGTGGGACGTGATCGAGACGCGCCTGCGGCATGCGGCCCAGGCCGATCTCGTGATGGCGTTCTACAACCCGATCTCGCGTGCTCGGCCGTGGCAGCTCGATCGTGCGCTCGATGCGGTGCGTGCGCACCGCGCGGCCGATACGGTCGTCGTGCTCGGCCGCGACATCGGCCGGCCCGGCGCGACGCTCGCGACGACGACGCTCGGCGCGCTGCGCAGCGATCAGGTGGACATGCGCACGATGGTGATCGTCGGTTCGTCGACGACGCGGCGTTTCGCGATCGGCGACGGGCGTGAGTGGGTGTATACGCCGCGCTGGTATCGCTGAACTTTGATGCGGATTGAGCCACAGTCCAGCCTTGCTGGCCGGGGCGGTGGCGTGGTTCGGGCGTCGAGCTGCCCGGATATCGCGCGGCAGCCGTACGCGTTCGCAGCGACCTTCGGGAAGCTCGACGGCGAGCGGCGTACCGGCACGTGATGCGATGCGGCCGTTCCCGGTCGCTATCCGGCATTCGCCATCGCGGCGAACGGACGCGAAGCGAAGCAGGCGCCCCGCCCCGCTTCGCGGCCTTTGCTACCCGCGCCCCTGCTCGGCCAGCAGCCGCGCCTTCGCATCGACCAGCAGCGCTGCATGCGTGTCGCGATGCTGGCGGATCCGCTCGGTCGGCCCGACGACCGACAGCCCGTACCAGTCGCCGTCGAGCGTCAGCGCGACCGCGATCGCCGACAGCTCGGGCGCGCTCTCGCCGAAGTTCTCGGCCCAGCCGAGTTCGCGAAACCGCGTGGTTTGCGCGACGAGCGCCGGCAGGTCGGCCACCGTCGCATCGGTGAAGCGCTCGAACGACAACTGCGCGCCGAGCGCCTGCTGCGCATCGCTCGCGAGTTCCGCGAAGATCGCCTTGCCGATCGAGTTCGCATGCAGCGGGCGCAGCTCGCCCGGCTGGCGCGTATAGCGGATCGCCTGCTCCGACTCGACGACGTCGAGATACGTGACCGACGCGCCCTGGATCTTGCCGAGCACGGCCGTCTCGCGGCTCGCGTCGCGCAGCGCGACGAGACGCGGATGCACGATGTCGACGACGGGATCGGTCGCGTCGATCGCGGCGGCGATCGTCTGCAGGCGCCGCGTCGGATAGTAGCCGCCGCGCTTGCGCACCTCGTACAGATAGCCGCGGCTCACGAGCGTGCGCGCCATCGCCAGGCAGCTCGACGCCGGCACGTTGAGCAGGCGCGCGAGTTCGGTGAGCGGCAGCGGCCGCCGTTCGGCGGCGAACAGCTCGAAGAGATCGAGCGTGCGGGCAACGAGTTTGACGTCCATGACGAGCGCTTGATTCGGAACGGGAAACGCGCGCCGGGCGAGCCGCCGCGTGTCAGTACGACTTCGGCAGCCCGAGCACCTTCTCCGCGATGTAGCACAGGATCAGTTGCGGACTCACGGGCGCGAGCCTCGGAATCATACACTCGCGCAGGTAGCGCTCGACATGGTATTCCTTCGCATAGCCCATCCCGCCGTGCGTCGCGATCGCCGTCTGGCAGGCCTGGAACGCGGCTTCCGCGCCGAGGTACTTCGCGGCGTTCGCCTCCGCGCCGCACGGCTGCCCCGCGTCGTAGCGCGTCGCGGCCTTCATCACCATCAGCCACGCGGCCTCGAGCTGCATCCACGCCTGCGCGAGCGGATGCTGGATCGACTGGTTCTGCCCGATCGGCCGGCCGAACACGACGCGCTCGCACGCATACTGCGTCGCGCGTCGCAGCGCGGCCTGACCGAGGCCGATCGCCTCGGCGGCGATCAGGATCCGCTCGGGGTTCAGCCCGTGCAGCAGGTAGCGGAAGCCGTCGCCTTCGTTGCCGATCAGGTCGTCGCGCGGCACGCGCAGGTTGTCGATGAACAGCATGTTCGAATCGACGGCCTTGCGGCCCATTTTCTCGATCTCGCGCACCTCGACGCGCGCACGGTCGAGGTCGGTGTAGAACAGGCTCAAGCCGTCGGTCGGCTTCGCGACCTGGTCGAGCGGCGTCGTGCGCGCAATGATCAGCATCTTGTTCGCGACCTGCGCGGTCGAGATCCAGATCTTGCGTCCGCTCAGCACGTAGTGGTCGCCGTCGCGGCGCGCCTGCGTGCTCAGGTGCGTCGTGTCGAGGCCGGCGTCGGGCTCGGTCACCGCGAAGCAGGCCTTGTCGCGCCCGGCGATCAGCGGCGGCAGGAAGCGCGCCTTCTGCGCGTCGTTGCCGAACACCTGCACCGGGTTCAGCCCGAAGATGTTCATGTGGACGGCCGAGGCACCCGACAGGCCGGCGCCCGACGCGCTGATCGTGCGCATCATCAGCGCGGCCTCGGTCATCCCGAGCCCGGCGCCGCCGTGGGCCGGATCCATCGCGATGCCGAGCCAGCCGGCCTCGGCGAGCGCCGCGTGAAAGTCGGACGGAAATCCGCCCGCGCGATCGCGCTCGAGCCAGTAATCGTCGCCGAAGCGTTCGCAGATTTTCTCGATCGCGCTTTCGATCGCGCGCTGGTCGTCGGTCAGGTCGAACTGCATGGATTGCTCTCCAGGAAACGTGAACGGCCGCGCCGCGCTCGAGACGATGTCGGCCTTCGAGGGGTGTCGGTGGCGGCCGGCGCGGCGCGACAGGCACGCGGACGCTCACAACGGAAACACGCCCGCCACGACCGCGGCGAAGACCATCAGCACGGTGGCGGCGAACAGGAACGGGATCGTGAACTTCTGGTGCTCGGCCAGCTCGACGCCGGTCAGGCCGACGATCAGGAACGTCGCGGGCGTGAGCGGACTGACCGGGAACCCGGTGGTCATCTGGCCGAGCAGCGCGGCCTGCGCCATCTGGATCGGCGGTACGCCGAGCAGCTTCGCGCTTTCCGCGAGCACCGGCAGCACGCCGAAGTAGAACGAATCGGGATCGAACAGCAGGCTGAGCGGCATCGACAGCAGGCCGAGCACGAACGGCATGTGGCGCGCATGCTCGACCGGCACGTGCGCGACGACGACCTCGGCCATCGCCTTCAGCATCCCGGTGCCGGACATGATCCCGGTGAACGCGCCGGCCGCGAGCAGCACGCTCGCCATCATCAGCGCGGCCTTCGCGTGCGCGTCGATCCGCTCGCGCTGCGCCTGCACGTCCGGATAGTTGATGACGAGCGCGGCGACCGTGCCGAGCATGAACATCACCATCGGGTCGACGATGCCCGACACCAGCGTGCCGAGCACGACGAGCGTCAGCGCCAGGTTGATCCGGAAGCGGCCGGGCCGGCGCAGCACGCGCTCGGCGTCGGTCAGCTCGCGCGGCGCGACCGCGAGCGACGCCGCGCCGGCGCGATCGAGCCCGAGCCGCTTGGCCTCGCGCACGCCGAGCATGTAGGCGGTGCCGAACACGAACGCGAGCCCGACGATCTGCACCGGGATCATCGGCATGAAGATCGCCGAGCCGGGAATGTGCAAGGCCGCCGACGCGCGCAGCATCGGCCCGACCCATGGCAGGAAGTTGACCCCGGCCGCCATCGACGCGACGCACGCGAGAATCCGCCGGTCCATGCCGAGCCGCGTATAGAGCGGCATCATCGCGGGCAGCGTGACGAGAAACGTGACGGCGCCCGAGCCGTCCAGGTGGATCAGCAGCGCGAGCAGCGCCGAGCCCGTCACGATGCGCGGCGGATGGCAGCCGATCACGCGCAGCACGCCCGCGATGATCGGGTCGAGCATCCCCGCATCGGTGAGGATTCCGAAAAATAGAATCGCAAAAACGAACATCCCGGCGATCGGGCCGATGTTCTGCACGCCGCGCACGATGAACGTGCCGGTCGAGAGTCCGAAGCCGGCCGCGAGCGACGCGGCCACCGGCACGACGATCAGTGCGACGAGCGGCGACAGCCGCTTCGTGATGATCAGGCCGAACAGCGCGACGATCGCGATCGCGCCGATCCATGCGAGCATGATGTGTCTCCTCTGGCGCCGGCGCGCGTCGGGCGCGGTGCGGCGCGATGTCCGAAGCGGCGTGCGGGCGTGCGGCGGCGTCGGGCGCCTTCGCACGGCCGCCGGCCGCCAGGCGTGTCAGTTGCGGCGCGTGCGGCCGGCGTTGTCGTTGGTGTCGTTGGCGTGGGCGGCGTCGCATGCATCCTCGGCAAACACCTGAGCCGCGTGTTCGTTCAGCGCCGGCGGCGGCCGCCGGTACGTGGCCGGTGTGCGGCCGAGCTTGATCGGCGACGCGATGCCGCGATGCCGGCCCAGTTCGACCTTCATCTGCCGATGCGCGACGTGCGGATGGTCGAGCGCCGCATCGAGCCCGAGCACCGGCGCGCACGGCACACCGCGGCGCATCAGCTGCTCGGCGAGCGCCGCGCCGTCGTGCGCGGCCAGCGCCGTTTCGAGCAGCGCGCGCAACGCGGCGCGGTTCGCGCTGCGCGCGCGGTTGTCGGCGAAGCGCGGATCGGCGGGCCAGTCGCGCGTGCCGAGCACGTCGCACAGCGCGGCGAACTGCCCGTTGTTGCCGACCGCGAGAAAGATGTCGACGCTCGCGGTCGGAAAACTGTCGTACGGCGTGATGTTCGGATGCGCGTTGCCGGTGCGCGCCGGCGCCTTCCCGGAATGGAAGAAATTCGGCGTATGCGGATGCAGGATCGACAGCGCGCAGTCGAACAGCGTCGCTTCGACGAACTGGCCGCGCCCGCTCGCATCGCGTTCGCGCAGCGCCATCAGCACGCCGAGCGCCGCGTTCAGCCCGGTGACGAGATCGACGATCGGCACGCCGACGCGTAGCGGCGCGCCGCCCGCCTCGCCGTTCACGCTCATCAGCCCGGCCAGCGCCTGCACGGCCGCGTCGTAGCCGGGCAGGCCGCCGAGCGGGCCGTCCGCGCCGAAGCCCGACACGCGGCAATGGACGAGGCGCGGAAAGCGCGCGTGCAGCGTGTCGAAGCCGAGGCCCCAGCGCTCCATCGTGCCGATCTTGAAGTTCTCGACCAGCGCATCGGCGTGCTCGAGCAGGCCGAGCAACCGCTCGCGATCCGCCGGCTGCGTCAGGTCGAGCGCGATGCCGAGCTTGTTGCGGTTCACGCCGAGGAAATACGACGCCGTGTCGCCGTCGAACGGCGGCCCCCAGGTGCGCGTCTCGTCGCCCGACGGCGGTTCGACCTTGATCACCTCCGCGCCGTGGTCGGCGAGGATCTGCGTCGCGTACGGGCCGCCCAGCACCCGCGACAGATCGATGATGCGCAACCCCGCCAACGCGCCCTGCTGCTTCAGTTCCGCCATGCGTCTCGCTCCTGCTTCCGGTTGATCGGACCGCCGGTTCCGCCGGGCCGACAGCAGCGGCACGGTTGTCCGGACTCGAAGAATAATTCTTGGGTGTGAATTTATATTCACACTCGAGAATTTCATTGTCAAGCAGGAGATGCCCCGGCGGCCGCGCCGAGAACGCGGCCGGCCGCAAGTGGGGACGCCACCGAACGCCGGCCGGTTGCCGCGCCGGGCCGCGATTCGCTAAGCTGGCGGACGGTGCTCAACTGAAGAAAGGCGGAGATTTCATGAAACGCATGCTGCTCGCGGCCATCCTGCTGGCGTCGACGCTGGGCGTCGCCCGCGCGCAAACCCAGACCTTCCATTTTGGCGAGGGACAATTACAGCCGCGGGCCGCCGCGCCGGTGGCACGACCCGCGCCGGTGCGCCCGCACGTGACGCCGCCGCATCACCACCGGCGTACCGTCCACAAGCAGCGCCACGGGCGGTCCGGAAAGCCGGCGCGCGCGGGGATCGACACGCACGCGTGAGGTGATCCGCGTTGCGCGCGACAACGCACGGAACTGTCACGAACGGCCGGTATGATCGGCGCGGCGGCTTGCATGCCGTCGTGCCCGGCGATCGGCCGACGTGTATTTCCCTTCACGATTGAGCACCAGTTTTGTTTTGCCGAACATGAATACCGGGCCGGATACCGTCGTCAGCATCAAGGAACGCGCCACGATCGTGTGCCGCCAGCGCAGCAGCGTGCTGCTGGTCGCCCGTACCGCGGCGCGCTGGTCGCTGCCGGGCGGCACGATCCGGCGCGGCGAGACGCCGCTGGAGGCCGCGCAGCGGGAACTGGCGGAGGAAACGCGGCTGGAGGGGCTCGCGCTCGACTACGCGGTGCAGTTCGGCGGCCTCACGAAGCTCCATCACGTGTTCGTGGCCGACGTGCCGAAACACCTGACGCCACGCGCGAGCAACGAGATCGCGCGCTGCAAGTGGTTCGACGTCGAGCGGCTGGAGACGCTGCGTGCGAGCGTGCCGACCCGCAAGATCATCGAGCTGCTGCACCTCGACCGCTTTTCCGCGCTCGCGGACGGGCCGCTTCGCCCGCGCTGAACCGGCCCGCGCGGCTCACGCGCGCAGCAATGGCCCGGCCTTGCGCTCGAGCAGTGCGACCAGCTCGGGCTGCATGTAGGCGTAGCGATCGGGGATGTCGAGACAGACGATCTTCTTTTGCTTCAGCCGGGCGCCGAATCGGGCGTGTAGCTTCGCCTGGTGCGCGCGTTCCATCACGAACACGATCTCGGCCCATTCGAGCTGTTCCGCGGACAGACGCGTTTCCGCGTCGGGAGCGAGGCCCGCGGAGTCGGTTTCGACGCCCGGCCAAGCGGCGAACACCGCCTCGGCCGTCGGGCTGCGCAGCCGATTGCGGCTGCAGATGAACAGGGCGCGTGTCATGCCGGTGCGCGGCGGCGGGATCGTCCGCTCGACCGTTCAACCCTGCGGAATCGTGCCGGGCCGCACGTAGGCCAGCATGTGCGGCACGTAGTCGGCCTTGCCCAGCTCGACGCCGTGATGGCGCAGGATCGCGTACGCAGCGATCGAATGAAAATAGAACTGCGGCAGCGCCCAGTCGCGCACGTACTGCTCGCCCGTCATGTCGAACGCGATACCGTTCGGCAGTGCGAGCGCGATCGGCAGCGCGGCGCCGCCGTCGAGTGCGTCGGGCGCGAGTTCGCCGAGGAACGCGATCGTGCCGGCGAGGATGCCCTGCGCGTCGCCCAGCGTGCCGGGCTGCGCATCGGCATGCCAGCCGGCTTCCCGCAACGCCAGCAGCGCGTCCGGCAGCGGTTCGCCGCGCAGCCGGTAGACGGGTTCCATCGCCTGGAAACACGAAAACCGCACCTGGGCGGCAAGCGGATACATGTCGGGTGCGAGCTTCAGCGCGAGCACCGCATCGGGCGCGTCGCCGGCGGCCTGCCGGTGCGCCACGGCCTTGTCGAGCCACGCGGATTGCGCGCGCAGCATCTGGGTGAACGTTGGAACGAGAAGTTGAGTCGGTGACATCCATGCCCTCCGGTGGGTCGTTCGCGCCACGACATCGATGCCGGGGCAGCATCCGTATTCTGCCGTAGCGGACGGTTCGACGCGAAACCGGTGACGTATCGCACGATCGACGCGCGGGGCCTGATGTGTCACGGCTTGCCGTGGCGTGCCAGGAACCGGTCGAGCTGCGACGCGAACGTCTTGCCGTCGCGTGCGCTGAACGGGGCCGGCCCGCCCGTGTCGATGCCCGCGCTGCGCAGCTGATCCATCATCGCGCGCGTCGACAGGCGCTCCTCGATGTTCTCGCGGCTGAACCAGTTGCCGCGCGGGTCGAGCGCATGCGCGCCCTTGTCGAGGACGGCGGCGGCCAGCGGGATGTCGGCGGTGATCACGAGATCGCCGGCTGCCGCGAGCTCGACGATCCGCGCATCGGCCACGTCGAAGCCGGCCGGCACCTGCAACGCCTTGATGAACGGCGACGGCGGCGTGCGCAGGAACTGGTTCGCGACCAGCGTCACGCAGATCTCGGCGCGACGCGCGGCGCGAAACAGCATGTCCTTGATGACGGCGGGACACGCGTCGGCATCGACGAGTACTTGCATGGAAGGCATTCCGGTGAGTAGAAACGGCGATCATAGCGCAGCGCCGGCAATCGGCCCGCCCGGCCCGCCCGGCCCGCGCGCTCGATCACCGGATCAGCCGGCCAGCCGTGGGCACAGCGACGCGGCCGTCATCCATTGCGCGCCCCATGCATCGGCGAGCCGCCTGCCCTGCCCGATCCGCACGGCTGCATCGTCGAAATCGACGAACACGACGTGATCGGCGGCCGCCGGTTTCGGCGGTGTTTCGCGCGTGCGCCCGTCGGACAGCACCCACAGCCAGCGCTGCTGGTCCGGCGTGCGCCGTGCGGCGCCGGCGAGCAAGTGTCCGGCGGCGGCGATGCCGTCCGCAAGCGGCGTGCCGCCGCCGCCGTCCACCGGATCGAGCCAGCGCGCATTCCACCAGCGCGGCACGGCCGGGCCGAAGCGCCGCTCGGCGCCGTTGCCGCCGAAACAGATCAGCGCGGTTTCGACGCGGTCGCGCGCGGCCTGGTCGAAGTACGCGACGATCAGCCCTTTCGCGAGCGCGAGCCGTTCGTGCGACAGCATCGACGCCGAACAGTCGAGCACGAAGCAATGGAGTGCGCGCGGCGTGCCGGCCTGCTTGCGAAAACGCAGGTGGTCGGCGTGCAGCGGGCCGCCGCGCTTCGCGGCGAGCGTCGCCGGCCATGCAACGGCCGTGCCGGCACGCACCGTACCCGGCACGCGCGCGGCGGCGCCTGGCAGCCATCGAGGACCGCGAACGGTGTTCGCGGCGGCGTCGGCTCGATGGCTCAGCGTTTTTTTAGCGGCAGCGGCACCACGCCTTTCACGTCGCGCAGTCCGGCGGGCTCGGGCGGCAGGTAGCCCCAGTCGCCTTGCGACGCCATTGCATCGTTTCGTGCCGTGCCCGGTCGATGATCGGGCTGCCGGCGCAGGTCCGGCGGCGCAGGGTCGTCGCGGTCGCCGCCGCCCTCTGCATTCGACTGCGACGCGCCCGACGACGGCGGCGCACCCGCATGACGCCGATGCCGCAGCACCGCGTCGGCCACGCGTTCGACATGTGACACCGTCACCGCGTCGGCCTGTTCCAGCGCCGCGAGTGCGCGCGCGGCGCGCAGCATCACGAGGTCGGCGCGCAGGCCGTCGACGGCCGCGTCGATGCACAGCGCGCTGACGCGCGCGTGAACCGCATCGTCGAAATCCAGCGTCGACAACTTTGCCCGCGCCGCGTGGATGCGGTCGCGGAGGTCGCGCTGTGCCGTCGCGTGACGTGCGCGAAACGCATCCGGATCGAGATCGAACGCGAGGCGCGCCTTCACGATCTGTTCGCGCTGCGCGGCGTCGAAGCAGTTCGCGAGTTCGACCATCAGCCCGAAGCGGTCGAGCAATTGCGGGCGCAGTTCGCCTTCCTCGGGGTTCATCGTGCCGACCAGCACGAAGCGCGCGTCGTGCGCATGCGACACGCCATCGCGCTCGACCACGTTTACGCCGCTCGCGGCGACGTCGAGCAGCGTATCGACGAGCCCGTCGGCGAGCAGGTTCACCTCGTCGACGTACAGCACGCCGCGATGCGCGCGCGCGAGCAGGCCCGGCCGGAAGCGCACGCCGTTTTCGGCGAGCGCATGCGCGAGATCGAGCGTGCCCGTGACCTGCTCGTCGCTCGCCGACAGCGGCAGCGTGACGAATGCCCCTTCGGGCAGCAGCTCGGCGAGCGCGCGCGCGGCGGTCGATTTCGCGGTGCCGCGCGGCCCGCTGACGAGCACGCCGCCGAGCGACGGGTCGATCGCCGCGAGCAGCAGCGCCTGCTGCAGCGGTTGCTGCGCGACCAGCGCCGCGAACGGGAATACCGCGCGTGCGTGCTGCGTCGTCGGATAGGTCATCGCCGTCCTCCTTCCTGAAGTTGTTCGCTGTCGAGCCAGACCGCTTCGATCCGCTCGCGATAGTCGCCCGGCTGCTGCCACAGCCCGCGCTGCATCGCTTCGACGAAGCGTTCGCAGATGCCGTGCAGCGCCTTCGGGTTGTGGCGTTCGAGGAACGCGCGCGTGTCGTCGTCGAACAGGTACGCGTCGGCGACGAGCGCGTACTGGTGGTCCGACAGCACGCGCGCGGTCGCGTCATAGCCGTACAGGTAGTCGACGGTCGCGGCCATTTCGGCCGCGCCCTTGTAGCCATGGCGCTTGACGCCGTCGAGCCATTTCGGATTGACGACGCGCGAGCGGATCACGCGCGCGATCTCCTCGCGCAGCGTGCGCATCTTCGGCGCGGCCGGGTTCGCATGGTCGCCGTGATAGATGCTCGGCTGCTGCCCGGACAGGTGCCGGACGGCCGCCGTCATCCCGCCCTGGAACTGGTAGTAGTCGTTCGAATCGAGGATGTCGTGTTCGCGGCTGTCCTGGTTCTGCACGACCACGTCGATCGTCGCGAGCCGCTCGCCGAACACGTCGGGCGCGGGCTCGCCCGCGCTGTTCTGCGCGTATGCGTGGCCGCCCCACTGGCGGTACGCATCGGCGAGATCGGCGTCGCTCTGCCAGTGGCGCTGGTCGATCAGGTCCTGCAGGCCGGCGCCGTAGCTGCCCGGCCGCGCGCCGAACACGCGCCAGCCGGCACGGCGTCGCGCTTCGTCCGGCGCCACGCCCCGCTCGATCCACGTTGCGCGTTCGCGCTCGACGCGCGCGCGGATCGGGTTCAGGGCCTCCGGCTCGTCGAGCGCGGCGACGGCCTGCACGGCGGCGTCGAACAGGTGCATCAAGTTCGGGAACGCGTCGCGGAAGAAGCCGGACACGCGCAGCGTCACATCGATGCGCGGCCGGTCGAAGATCTCGATCGGCAGGATCTCGAAGTCGGTCACGCGATGGCTGCCGTGCGCCCATTTCGGCCGCACGCCGAGGAGCGCGAACGCCTGCGCGATGTCGTCGCCGCCGGTGCGCATCGTGGCCGTCCCCCAGACCGACAGCCCGATCGCGCGCGGATAGTCGCCGTGATCCTGCAGATGACGTTCGATCAGCTGCTGCGCGGATTTCAGCCCGAGCGACCACGCGGCCTGCGTCGGCACCGCGCGCGTATCGACCGAATAGAAGTTGCGGCCCGTCGGCAGCACGTCGGGGCGGCCGCGCGACGGCGAGCCGCTCGGCCCCGGCGGCACGAAGCGGCCATCGAGCCCGCGCAGCAGCTGGCGCATTTCCTCGCCGCCGCACGCGTCGAGCGCGGGCATCAGCGTCGCGCGCACGCGTTCGATGACGGCGAGCGTATGCGGCCAGTCGCCGGGCGGCGTCGTGCCGATCCCGGAAGCGCCGGACGTGCCGGCCGCACACACGCCGTCGAGCCACTGCTGCGCGAGCCGTTCGAGCCGCTCGCGCGTGTCGCCCGCATGGCGCCACGGCGATGTGTCGAGCGCCTGCAGCACGGCCGGCCGCGGGCCCGTCCACGGCGCGGCCCAGTCGGCCGCGAGCGGATCGAAATCGTCGCCGAGCGCGAGATCGCGCGCGAGCGCGCCGATCAGCCCCGCACGTTCGCCCTTGCCGTCGCCGACCGGAAAGCGCGCGAGCGCGAGCAGCGTGTCGCGGCGCTGACGCTCGGCCGGCGACGCGCCGAACACATGCAGCCCGTCGCGAATCTGCGCTTCCTTCAATTCGCACAGCCACGCGTCGACGCGCGTCAGCAGCGCATCTTCGTCGCCCGCATCGCGCGGCGGCGACACGCTCAGTTCGTCGTGCAGCCGGTGTTCGGCGATCGTCGCGAGGATCGTCTTGCGCAGCAGCTTCGCGCGCCGCGCATCGACCATCAGCGCCTCGTAGTATTCGTCGACCTGCCGTTCGAGATCCTGCAGCGGGCCGTAGTTTTCCGCGCGCGTGAGCGGCGGCATCAGGTGATCGATGATCACCGCCTGCGCGCGGCGCTTCGCCTGGCTGCCCTCGCCCGGATCGTTGACGATAAACGGATACAGGTGCGGCAGCGGCCCGAGCGTCAGGTCGGGCCAGCACGCGTCGGACAGCGCGACGCTCTTGCCCGGCAGCCATTCGAGGTTGCCGTGCTTGCCGAGGTGGATGACCGCGTCGATGCCGAACGCATCGCGCAGCCAGAAATAGAACGCGAGGTACGCGTGCGGCGGCACGAGATCCGCGTCGTGGTAGCTCGCATAGTCGTTCTCGCCGCGCGAACGCGACGGCTGGATGCCGACGAACACGTTGCCCGCGCGCCAGCCGGCGATCGTGAAGCGCCCCTGCCGCAGCGTCGGATCGGCTTCGGGCGGGCCCCAGCGTGCGTTCAGCGCGTCGCGCACGGCGGCCGGCAGTCGCGCGAAATGCGCAATGTAATCGGCCAGCGCGAAACTCTGGAACGCCGGGCGCAATGCGCGCACGGCCGGGTCGTTGGTCACGCCTTCGGTGAGCCGCGCGATCAGCGCGTCGCCGTCGGCCGGCAGGTCGGCCACGCTATAGCCCGCGTCGCGCAGCGCCGCCAGCACGCGCAGCGCGGACGCCGGCGTGTCGAGCCCGACGCCGTTGCCGATCCGCCCTTCGCTTTGCGGATAATTCGCGAGGATCAGCGCGATGCGCTTGTCGGCAGGGTCGAGCGTGCGCAGCCGGCACCAGCCGCGCGCGAGCGCCGCGACGAACGCGATCCGTTCGGCGTCCGGCTGGTAGCGCACGACGTCGACCTCGGTGTGCGGACAACGATATGCCAGCCCCTTGAAGCTCACCGCGCGGGTGACGATGCGCCCGTCGACTTCGGGCAACGCGATGTGCATCGCGATGTCGCGCGCGTGCAGCCCCTGGTTGTCGGCCACCCACGCGTCGCGGTTGCCGCCGGACAGGATCACCTGCAGCACCGGCGCGTCGCCGGCGAGCACGTCGGGCTCGGGGCTGTCGATCGCGCCGGCCGCGAAGGCCGTGGTGTTCAGCACGAGCGCGACACCGTGCGTGTCGCACAGCCGCGTGATGACCTCGCGGCTCACGGCATCCTTCAATGACGTGACGGCGATCGGCAGCGGATTGAGCCCTTCGCGCACGAGCGCATCGGCCAGCGCGTCGAACACGGCGGTGTTCGCGGCCTGCCAGTGCGCGCGATAGAACAGGATCGCGACGACGGGCGCGCCGGGCGTCCAGCGCGGACGCCAGTCGTCGACGCTCGCCGGGTCGCGCGCCGGGTGATACAGCGCGGCGGCCGGCAGCGGGCGCGGCAGCTCGGGTTCGTCGCCGACCCCGAGCGTATGGAACGCGATGCTGCGCAGCAACGCTTCGGCGTTGTGCATCCCGCCTTCGCGCAGATAGCGCCACCACAACCGGCACAGGTCCGGCGCGACCGTGCTCTTCGCGACGAGGTTCGGATCTTCCTGCAGGTCGCCCGAGAACATCGCGAGCTGCTGCCTGCGTTTCGACGCGAGCGACACGGCCTGTTCGATCCCGTACGGCCAGTACGCTTCGCCGCCCAGATGATCGATCACGACCGTCTTCGCATGACGCAGCACGTCGTCGACATAGAAATCGACCGACGCCGGCTGCCGCAGGAACGTGACGTTCGCGAGCCGCACGCTCGGAAAGCCGGCCGGCAGCTTCGGCACGACGCTGGCCAGCAGCGACAGCGTCGTGTCGGCCGAACTCAGGATCACGATGTCGGCCGGCTGCTGGTCGATCCGGACGACACCCTGCGTATCGTCGACGAAGCCGCCCGGCGTGGTGCGCAGCAGATGCATCGTGCGTTACGCCTGTTGCGGCTCGGCCGCGCACGCGACGTCGAACGCGCGCTGCAGCGCGGCCGCGTCGAGATCCTCGCCGATCAGCACGAAGCGGCTCGCACGCGGTTCGCCGTCCTGCCAGCGACGGTCGAAATAGCTGTCGAAGCGGCGGCCGACGCCCTGGATCACGAGCCGCATCGGCGCATCGGGCAGCGCCGCGAAGCCTTTCGCTCGGTAGATCGTGTGCGTCTCGACGACACGCTGCAGCGCGGCGATCGTCGCCTCGCGCGAGCCCGCGTCGCCCGACACCACCACCGAATCGAATTCGTCGTGGTGATGGTCGTGATCGCCGTCGTCGGCCGAGCCGTGATGGTCGTGCCGCAGGTGGATCGTTTCCTCCGATGCCGATTCGAGGCCGAGCAGCATCGCGAGGTCGAGCTCGCCGCGCGTCGCGCGCACGACCTTCACCTGCGGCGGGATCTCCTCGCGAATCGCGGCTTCGACCGCGGCGAACTGCGCGTCGGCGACGAGGTCGGCCTTGTTCACGATCACGAGATCGGCGGACGACAGCTGGTCGGCGAACAGTTCATGCAGCGGCGATTCGTGGTCGAGGTTCGGATCGGCGCGGCGCTGCGCGTCGACGGCCTGCGGGTTATCGGCGAACTGGCCGCTCGCGGCGGCCGGCCCGTCGACGACGGTCACGACCGCGTCGACCGTGAAGCTGTTGCGGATCGTGGGCCAGTTGAAGGCCTGCACGAGCGGCTTCGGCAGCGCGAGGCCCGACGTCTCGATCAGCACGTGATCGATGTCGGCGCGGCGCTCGACGAGCGCTTCCATCACCGGATAGAACTCCTCCTGAACGGTGCAGCACAGGCAGCCGTTCGCGAGTTCGTACAGCTGGCCCGACGCTTCGGTGCGGGCGCCCTCGGCATCCTCGCAGCCGATCCCGCAGCCCTTGAGGATTTCGCCGTCGATGCCGAGCTCGCCGAATTCGTTGACGATCACCGCGATGCGGCGGCCTTCTGCATGCTGCAGGATGTGGCGCATCAGCGTGGTCTTGCCGCTGCCGAGAAAGCCCGTGACGATCGTGACGGGAAGCTTGCGTAGGGTCATGGTGGGTCCTGTGTCTAAGAGGGAGTCAGGCCGAGAGCGTCACGTCGATCTCGTCGTAGCGTTTGAGGCGGTAGATCGCGGCCGATACGATCCAGCACGCGACGAACAGGCCGATCACGACGTAGCCGAGCATGCCGAAATGCGATGCGACCATCGTCGCGAAATCCCATACCGGGCCCTGCAGCGAGAGTTTGTCCGCGAGCAGCGCGAGCACCTCGATGCCGCCGATCAGCGCGGCAACCAGCACCGACACGAACGTGATCGTCATGTTGTAGTAGATCTTGCGGATCGGCCGCACGTACGCCCAGCGGTACGCGCCCATCATCAGGATGCCGTCGGTCGTGTCGACGAGCGTCATGCCCGCGGTGAACAGCACCGGCAGCACCATCACCGACCAGAACGACAGGCCGCCCTGCACCTGCGTGGCCGAAATGCCGAACAGCGCGATCTCGGTCGCGGTATCGAAGCCGAAGCCGAACAGGAAGCCGACCGGATACAGGTGCCAGCTGCGCGACACGAGGCGGAACAACGGCCGGAACAGGCGGGCCAGCACGCCGCGCTGGTTCATCAGCATGTCGAGGTCGGCGTCGACGATCGGCTCGCCGCGGCGTGCCGCGCGAAACGTCCGGTACACGGAGATCAGGATCAGCAGGTTCGCGGCCGCGAGCACCAGCAGGAAGAACGCCGACACGCTCGTGCTGATCACGCCGCCCCAGGTCTTCATGCTCTCGAAGCGCGCGAGCGACGCCGCGGTCAGCGCGACCGCGACCGACATCACGATCACCACCGTCGAATGGCCGAGCGAGAAGAACAGGCCCGCGCCGAGCGGGCTGCGGCCCTCCTGCATCAGCTTGCGCGTGACGTTGTCGATCGCGGCGATATGATCGGCGTCGACCGCGTGGCGCAGCCCGAACACGTAGGCGAGCAGCGCGGTACCCAGCAGCACGGGCTGGTCGCGAAACGCGATGAAGGCCCAGATCCACGCGCCGACGTTGAATGCGACGAGCAATGAATAGATCGCGGCGATTTTGCCGCGCAGCCCGGACGGGCTGTCGTTGAACAGGCGGAAGAACGAGTCGAGCATGATGCTCCTTTGCGAACGGTCGACATGATGTATGCCAACACGGCCGTCGTCGGCCTGCCCGCGGAGCTGGCCGTTCTTCGCCCCGGCCCGCACGCGTGCAGCGGCTGACGGATCGGCGAAGGAAGGGCAACGCCCGGGCGTCCGGCGAACTGCGGCCGTGGACGATGCGCCGCCTCCCCGCGGCGCTGAACCCCAACGTCTCGGCCGGTATCCGGGCTGACGAACACGCCGCTTCGCCTTCCCGGATGCGCGGCATCCAGTGGCGGTCGTCCGCATGCGGCAGGCATGCGGCGAAGCGGCGCTGCATCGCGCTGGGCGCGACGCGTTCGCTTACCGTTGCGGGGGCAGCACAGGTTGGTCCGACTGCGGCGCAGGCAGGCTCCCTGTTTCCCGTTTAACTGCGCGCGCCGGAGGAGCGCGCGCGAGCACCGAAACGCGTGCGAGTGTAGGCGGCGGTGCGGGGAGCGTCAAGGTAAAGGCGGAACGGCCTGCCGCGGCGCGTCCGGCGTGGTGGCGGCATCGCACCGGGGGCGCTTGCGGCGCTCGCGCGGCGGGTTCGCGCGGGCCGACCGCTGTGCTATCGTATGCGCCGCGTTCGGTGCTCGCATGCGCATTCCGCGCACGCAGTTAAACGGGAAACAGGAGGCGGAAGTCCGCCCGGCCTGTGCTGTCCCCGCAACGGTACGCCGCCCGCGCGCCGCGGTTCCCCCCGCACGCGCCCAGGCCGCCCGCGATGCCACTGCCCTTCAGCGGGCGGGAAGGCTGCGGCCTGGCAAGCGGCCAGCCCGGATACCGGCCGACGCAAGGGGCGAGCCCGCTGCTCGCCGAACGCCCGATCCGCGGGGGACGGATGGGGTGCGCTTTCCGCCCGCGTTCGCGCGGGCTTCGCCCGATCCGTCATGCCTTGCCTGTCCGCCGGCCGCCGATGCGCCGCTCGCTGTCCCCTTTCCACTGCCACGACACGGTGTGCGCCGTGCCGCGCCCGATGAGCCGCGCCTGGCTCGTCGGCGCCGGCCCCGGCGACGCGGATCTGCTGACGCTGAAGGCCGTGCGCGCGATCGCCGCGGCCGACGTGCTGCTCGTCGACGATCTCGTGAACCCCGATGTATTGCGCCATGCGCGCGCCGACGCGCGCATCGAGCACGTCGGCAAGCGCGGCGGCCACGCGTCGACGCCGCAGGAAACGATCGTCGCCGCGATGCTCGCGCACCTGCGCGCGGGCCGCAGCGTCGCGCGGCTCAAGGGCGGCGATCCGTTCGTGTTCGGCCGCGGCGGCGAGGAGCTGCTCGCGCTCGGCGCGGCGGGTTTCCCGGTCGAGGTCGTGAACGGCATCACGGCAGGTATCGCGGCGCCGGCCGCACTCGGCATTCCGGTCACGCATCGCGGCGACGCGCAGGGCGTGATCTTCGTCACGGGCCACGGCGCGGGCGCCGACGAGCCCGACTGGCGCGCGCTGGCCGCGACGCGGATGACGATCGTGATCTACATGGGCATACGCCGGCTCGACACGATCGTGGCCGCGCTGCGTGACGGCGGCGTGCCCGGCGACATGCCGTGCGCGGCGATCGAGAACGCGACGCGCGACGGGCAGCGGCACGCGCTCGCGACGCTCGACACGGTCGTCGAACGCGTGGGCGCCGCCGGTATCGGCTCGCCCGCGATCGTCGTGATCGGCCGCGTCGCGGCGCTCGCCGGCGATCCGGCGGTGCGCGCGGCGCTCGGCGGCAGCGCATGATGCGCGTCGCGCTCGGCGTCGGTTTCCGCGCGGGCGTGACGGCCGCGCAACTCGATGCCGCGATCCGCGCGGCGCTGGCGCGCTACCCGGACGCCGAGCCGGCCGTCGTCGCGACGCTCGCCGACAAGGCGCGTGCCCGGCCGCTGCGCACGCTGTGCGCACGCCGCGGCTGGCCGCTCGTCGCGTTCGACGCGGCGCAGCTCGCGCGGTGCCCCGAACCGGCCTTGAGCGGCCCGTCGGCTGCGGCGCTCGCGCGTTTCGGCGTCGCGGGCGTGGCCGAGCCGTGCGCGCGGCTCGCGGCGCCCGATGGCCGGCTGCTCGGCCCCAAATCCATCCGGGACGGCGTGACGGTCGCGCTCGCCGGCCCGCTCTGAACCTTTTGTTTCGCTTTCGACAGGACGATTCCCGATGAAGACCGATGCCGAATCCCATCAGCGGATGACCGAACGCCGCCGCGCCGGCCATGAAAAGAAGCAGGCTGCCGCTACCCAGGAAAAGGGCCTGCTGATCGTCAATACCGGCAACGGCAAGGGCAAGAGCACGGCCGCGTTCGGCATGGCCGTGCGCGTGCTCGGCCATGGCATGCGGCTCGGCGTCGTGCAGTTCATCAAGGGCGCGCTGCACACGTCCGAGCGCGACTTCCTCGGCGCGGTCGCGCAATGCGACTTCGTGACGATGGGCGACGGCTATACGTGGAACACGCAGAACCGCGACGCCGACATCGCGACCGCGCGCAAGGGCTGGGACGAGGCGCGCCGGATGATCGAAAGCGGCGAGTACCGGATGGTGATCCTCGACGAGCTGAACACCGTGCTGAAGTACGAATACCTGCCGCTCGACGAAGTGCTCGCGACGCTCGTCGCGCGCCCGGAATCGGTGCACGTCGTCGTCACCGGGCGGCATGCGCCCGATGCGCTGATCGATGCGGCCGACCTCGTCACCGAAATGCGTCTCGTCAAGCATCCGTACAAGGAGCAAGGCGTGAAGGCGCAACCCGGCGTGGAGTTCTGAGTGATGCTGGCCTGCCCCGCGCTGTTCGTCAGCGCGCCCGCGTCCGGCCAGGGCAAGACGTCGGTGACGGCCGGCCTCGCGCGGCTGCACCGGCGGCTCGGCCGGCGCGTGCGCGTGTTCAAGACCGGGCCGGATTTTCTCGATCCGATGCTGCTCGAACGCGCGAGCGGCGCGCCCGTGCACGCGCTCGACCTCGGCATGGTCGGCGAAGCCGGCTGCCGCGCGCTGCTCGCCGATGCGGCGCGCGACGCGGACCTGATCCTGATCGAAGGCGTGATGGGGTTGTTCGACGGCACGCCGAGCAGCGCCGATCTCGCGGTCGCGTTCGGCGTGCCGGTCGTCGCGGTGATTGCCGCGAAGTCGATGGCGCAGACGTTCGCGGCGATCGCGTTCGGGCTCGCGCGGTTCCGGCCGGAGGTGCCGTTTCACGGCGTGCTGGGCAATCGTGTCGGGTCGCCGCGACATGCGGAACTGCTGCGGCAGGCGCTGCCGGACGACCTGCGCTGGCTCGGGCACGTGCCGGCCGATGCGGGCATCGCGCTGCCGGAACGGCATCTCGGCCTGCACCAGCCGGCCGACATCGACGATCTCGACGCGCGGCTCGAGCGTGCGGCCGACGTGCTCGCGCGGACGGCGCTCGCCGAATTGCCGCCGGCCGTCGCGTTCGCGGAACCGGACGTTCACGCCGCGCTGCCGCGCGTGCTCGCCGGCAAGCGGATCGCGATCGCGCGCGATGCCGCGTTCTCGTTCATCTATCCGGCCAATCTCGCGCTGCTCGACGCGCTGGGTGCGCAGCTGCGGTTCTTTTCGCCGCTTGCGGACGAACCCGTGCCCGACGATTGCGACGCGCTGTTCTTGCCGGGCGGCTATCCGGAACTGCATGCGGCGACGCTCGCGGCGAATGCCGTGACCGCGCGGACGATTCGCGCGCATGCGGCGGCCGGCCTGCCGATCGTCGCGGAATGCGGGGGGATGGTGTATCTGTGCGAATCGCTGACCGACGTGGACGGCGCGACGACGCCGATGCTCGGACTGTTGTCAGGCCATGCGACGATGCAGCGCCGGTTCGCGGCGCTCGGGATGCAGCAGCTGGACACGCGCACCGGGCCGATGCGCGGTCATACGTTTCATTATTCGCGGCTCGATACGCCGCTGGCGCCGGTGGCGACGGCTGCGCGGCCCGACGGCGCGCCCGGAAGCGGCGAAGCCGTATATCGCGCGGGCCCGATCGTCGCGACCTACATGCACATGTACTGGCCATCGAATCCGGAGATGGCGGCCGCGCTGTTCGGCGGCACGGTATTCTGACGAAAAATACCCCGGGACACCGCGCGGCCGCGCGGTCAGGGTTTTTCGCGGCCCGGCGCTTCCGAGCGCGAAGTCCGGATCACGGTGCCGTCGGGGGAGAAATGCGCGTTGAACATCGCGTCGCCCGATACGCCGCCCTCGGCCCAGTGCCAGCTCCACACTTCCTCATGGCTCAACGCGTATTGCGCGACCTCGGTCGGCTTGCCGAGCAGTTGCCGTACGTCGTCCTTCGACATCCCCGGCACGACCTTCGCGATGTTCGCCGCCGTCAGCGCCTGCGTGATCGACACGAGCCGGCCGTCGGGCCCGAAATCGAGCATGTACGTGCGCGTGCCGTACGGGCCGCGCGGATATTCGAAGCGCTGCGAGCCGTCGTCGCCCTGCCGGACCATCTCGGGCTTGCCCGCCTGGCGCAGCACGTCCTCGGTCGTCGAGACGCCCGGCTGCAGATTGCCGAACGCCATCGGATCGGGCTTGATCGCATTCACCGCGTCAGCCACCTTCTGGTCGTCGCATCCGGCCGCCAGAACGCCGACCGCGCAAGCCGTCAGCACGGTCAGAAACTGTTTTCGCATGTCGTCCACACCTGTATTCATCGAGCCGATCCGGCGTCGCGCGCAGCGTAGCACGCGGCCCGTGCCGTCGATGTCAAGGAGCGTCAAATTCAGCGCGTGAGCGCTTTCCAATGGAACAGGAGCCTGGGCGAGGGTTGGCGGTAGCTCTTGTGTAGCGCCTTTGGCGCGTTTCCAATGCGTCCCGCGCGGCCGGTGTCATGGCCGCGCGGGCGCTCACCGGGCGGCGGTGCCCACGTCGATGCGCCGCGGCGTCACACCAGGAAAGTCTCCGCCAGCTTGACCCAGTACGACGCGCCGATCGGCAGCGCCGCGTCGTTGAAGTCGTAGCCGGGGTTGTGCACCATGCAGCCGCCCTCCCCGTCGCCGTTGCCGATGATCAGGTAGCAGCCCGGCCGCTTCTCGAGCAGGAACGCGAAATCCTCGCTGCCGGTGAGCGGCACCATCCCGTCGATCAGGTTCGCTTCGCCGACCCACCCGCGCGCGACGCCCCGTGCGAACGCGGTCATCTCCGCATCGTTGACGAGCACCGGATAGCGACGCTGGTAGTCGATCGTCGCGGTCGCGCCGAACACGGCCGCCTGCGCATGAACGACTTCCTTGATGCGTGTCTCGAGCAGGTCGCGCACCTCGGGCTTCAGCGCGCGAACGGACAGGCGCATCTGCGCACGGTCGGGAATCACGTTCGGCGCCTCGCCCGCGTGGATCGCACCGACCGTGACGATCGCCATGTCGAGCGGCGATACGTTGCGCGAGACGATCGTCTGCAGCGCGATGACGATCTGCGCGCACACGACGACCGGGTCGATCGCCTTGTGCGGCACCGCGCCGTGGCCGCCGCGCCCCTGCACGTCGATGGTCACGGTATCGGACGACGCCATGAACGGCCCCGGCAGGAAGCCGAACTTGCCCGTCGGGAAGCCCGGCATGTTGTGCATCGCGAAGATCGCGTCGCACGGGAACTGCTCGAACAGCCCGTCGTCGAGCATTTTCTTCGCGCCGCCGAGCCCTTCCTCGGCCGGCTGGAAAATCAGGTTCAGCGTGCCGGAAAAGCGGCGCTCGCGCGCCAGGTGCTTCGCGGCCGCGAGCAGCATCGCCGTGTGGCCGTCGTGACCGCACGCGTGCATCTTGCCGGGGATCGTGCTCTGGTACGGCAGGCCGGTCGACTCGTGGATCGGCAGCGCATCCATGTCGGCACGCAGGCCGAGGCGCTGCGTGCCATTGCCCACCTTCAGCTGCGCGACGACGCCCGTGCCGCCGAGCCCGCGCTGCACCGTGTAGCCCCACGCCTGCAACTGCCCGGCGACGAGATCGCTCGTCGCGAATTCCTCGAAGCCCAGTTCGGGGTGGGCATGAATGCGGTGCCGGATCTCGATCATTTCGTCGGCGAGGCCTGCGGGGATCACGCTGTGCGTCACGGTGTCGTCTCCTGGGTTCCGTGGGGAATGTGCAGGCAAGGATAGTCGGTTGAGCGGCAACCGGACAGACAGAAAGTCGTCGCGGCGACAACCTGGAGTTGCCAGTCTGCTCGCCGGCACACGACGAATCGCACGGCGGGAGGAAGCTGGCCATTCGGGTGACTGCCGGCCACGATCGGGATGCGCGACACTGCGAGTTCGTCTTGATTTCTCAGGTGGGAGTGCACGTTGAGTTCCGTTCGTCATTCCGGAATAATCTCGCCTTATCAAAGAGTTGAGCGTTCGTGTTCATTTTTTGACGGTTGTACATTTTTTGTGTACGCTGGCAGAAAAGTGAACAAGCGATCCATCCCGATGCCCGAGAACGCCACCCTGCCGATAGCGGAACAGCACGTGCTCGACGAAGCCTGCGCCGCGTTCGAACGCGCGACCCGGCACTTCCATGCGCGGCCCGTGCGCGTGCCGGCCGCCTATGAAGCGCATGCCGACGCGATGATCCGTTTCGCCATTGCCGGGCAGGCCTTCGAGATGCCGGCGGCGGTGAGCATCGGGGTCGAATCGGTGCAGGACGCACGCGCGGCGCTGCGCCGGCGCGGCGGCGCCCCGCTGCCCGGCGAGCGGCCGCTGATGCTGGTTGCGCCGTACGTATCGGTCGAGCTGGCTGCCCGCCTGACCGATCAAGGCATCCCGTTTCTCGATACGGCCGGCAATGCGTGCCTGATCCAGCCGGAAGCGACCGTGATGATCGCCGGCCGGCCGAAACCCGCCCGCACGCCGCGCCGGCAGGCATCGCGCGCGACGACGCCCAAGGGGCTGGCCGTGATGTTCGCGCTCGCGACGCAGCCGGGCCTCGTCGCGCAACCGTACCGGGCGATCGCTGCCGCGTCGGGCGTCGCGCTCGGCACGGTCAATCTCGCGATGGACGACCTGCTCGCGCGCGGCCTTGTCGCGCAGCGGCGCAACGGCGAACGGCTGATACCCGACTGGCCGCGCTTCATGCAGGAATGGGTCGCGCTGTATCCGAGCCGCCTGCGCGCGAAACTGCCGGCCCGGCGGTTTGCCGCGCTCGCGCCCGACTGGTGGCGCGGCTTCGATTTCGCGGCATTCGACGCGCGGCTGGGCGGCGAACCCGCGGCCGACTTGCTGACGCACGACCTGAAGCCGGCCGCGATCACCGTCTATACGCATGGCGCCGTGTCGAACCGCCTGCTGCTCCAGGCACGCCTGCGCCCGGACGAGCGTGGCGACGTCGAGCTGCTCGAAGCCTTCTGGCCGCCGTCGCCGGCGCTCGACTGGCGCGAGCAGGACGTGCCGCTCGTGCCGCCGCTGCTGATCTACGCGGATCTCGTCTCGTCCGGGGACAGCCGCAATCTCGCCGCCGCCGAACACATCCATGACCGATACCTCGCCCGCCCGCCCGCTTGAAGTCGACGCGCGCCGGCCGCTCGAGCCGGCGGCGGTCGCGCTGCTGCAGGCGGTCCGTGCGGCCTGCGCGCAGCTCGACGCGGCATTCGTCGTCGCCGGTGCGACCGCGCGCGACATCCTGATGTGGCATGTCCACGGCATCCGCCCGGTGCGTGCGACGCGGGACGTCGACGTCGCGGTGTGCGCGGTGAGCTGGCCGTTTCACGAACGGCTCGTCGATGCGCTCGTCGCGACCGGGCAATTCGCGCGTGCGCCGAAGCATCAGCAGAAACTGCTGTTCGACAGCGGGACGCAAGGCTTTCGCACGGAACTCGATCTCGTGCCGTTCGGGCCGCTCGAAACGCCGCCCGGCGAAATCGCTTGGCCGCCTGGCGGCGATTTCGTGTTGAACGTGCTGGGCTTTCAGGAGGCGATCGATACGGCGCTGGTCGTGTCGATCGCGGCCGACGTCGCGGTGCCGGTGGCGAGCCTGCCCGCCCTTGCGCTGTTGAAGTTGCTCGCGTGGAAGGACCGGCGCGCGCGCCAGAACAGCGACGCGTACGACCTGTTGTTCCTGCTCACGCATTTCCACGACGCAGGCAATCGCGAGCGCATCTGGGAGGTGGCGCCCGACCTGCTCGAGCAGCACGGTTTCCAGCCTGAGGTGGCGGCGGCTGCGCTGCTGGCGCGCGATGCGCAGCGGATTGCTTCGCCGCAGACGTACGATGCGATCCGCGCGCTGTTGTCCGACGAAGCAATCTACGCGACGCTCGGGCAGGATCTGCAGGCCCGCGCGTTCGCGCTGCTGCCGGGGGAATTCAGCGCGGACGCCGACCGGTATCTCGACGCGTTCCGCAGCGCCTTCCTCGCGGATCCGCCTGTTCCTCGCGCGTGACGTGCGACCGCGCGGGCGCCACGCCATCGCGCATTCACGACCTCAGGCCGAGGCCGCCCAGTCTTCGAGCGACAACCCCGCGACGCGGCCGAACTCGCGACGATTGTTCGTGACGAGCACGGCACCGGCCGCGATCGCGTGACCGGCGATCGACGCATCGTTTGCGCCGATCGGCGTGCCGCGCGCGGCGAGGTCGGCGCGAATCGCCGCCGTTGCATCGACCGCCGCGGTATCCCGCGACAGCACGCCGTCCAGCCGAGCGACAAAGGCCGTCACGAGTTCCGCATGCTTCGGCGATGCCTTTCTGCCGACCGCGCCGAACCGCATTTCCGCATAGGTAATCGCCGACACGACGATCCGGTGCTGCGCATTGACGCACGACTGCAGCCGGGACAACACCACGGACGGTCGCTCGCGCATGATCAACGAACAGATGTTCGTATCGAGCATGTAGAGCGTGGTCACCGGCCCGACTCCGTCGGTGCGGCGTCATCGGCGCCGGACAAGTCGAAACGGCCGGATTCGACGACAGCCTGGCGCTCGACGAGGAAGTCGGCATCGGCCAGCGGTTCACTCGCGAGCGACAGCCACGTCGGCCGCACCGGCCGCAGCAGCAACGTGTCGCCCTCGCGGCGGATCTCGAGTTCCGTCACCCCCTCGAATTCCATGTCCTTCGGGATGCGGATTGCCTGGTTACGGGCGTTCTTGAAAATGGAAACGGTGCGCATGAGCCACTCCAATGGAGTACGATGCACCCACTCTAGGCATATGCCGGCATATGTCAATATCGGGCGGCGCTGATGCGGGATCGCGCCTGATGCTGTCGTGGGTGTGCTTGCCATGTCGTCACGACCTGTCTGCGATGAGGGAGCGACCATTCTTCCTCATGCCGCCCACCCGATCCATATCCCGAACGGCCGATGCGCGCCCCCTGCAAGCCGCGCGAAACGTCCACGCTTGCGAATCGACGTATCGACGCCTCGCGTCCCCGTCCCCGTCCCCGTCACGGCAACCGGAAAGTGTCGAAGAATGTTTCGCGCTCCATCACGGTAAGCGCCGCGCGCTTGTGCGGGAAATCGAACTCCTTCAACGTATGGAACCCGAGCCGGTGCATGTACGCGATATGCCGCACGTGATCGACGCGCGGCTCGCCGACGAGCCGCTGCGTGCGCGGTTCGTCGACGAACATGTAGTGCAGCACCCCGCTCCACCATGCATGCAGCTTGCCCGCGCTCTGGAAGCGTGAGTCGCCAATCAGCAGGTGCAGCCCGCGATCGTAGTCGTGCGCGTCGTAGAACGGCGCGAGGCGGTCCTCCTTCGCCCAGTAGAACTCGAAATAGCCGAACGGCGTGTCGTCGAAATAGCCGATCATCGGATGCATGTGCGGATCGGCGAGCCGCTCCGCGAGATACGCGGCGTGCTCGTCGAGCGTGCCGCGCTGATCCCAGAAATGCGCGACGCGATCGAGGTTCATCCAGTCGCTGAACAGCTGCGCATGTGCAGCGATGTCGACGGTGCGCAGGCTGAACGTCATCCCGACCTGCGGCATGTAGCGCGCATAGATCTCGCCGGCCGGCGACGGCGGCCGCACCGGGTGCCGATGGCCGTTCGTGATCGTGTAGCGCAGCGGCATCCCGCCCGACGCGGGGGCCTTCAGCCACGGCCGCGGGTTCTGCCAGAACGTCGCGCGCGATGCGGTGACGCGCAGCCGGTCGCCCGCGATCCGCGCGCCGTCGATCACGCCTTCGCGAACCGCGCGCGCGACGTACGACGCGATGGCCGCCGGATCGGCGCCGCCGAGCGGCACCGACACCGTCGCCGCGTCGTGCCGCGTGTCCGTGTTGAACAGCGCGACGAATTCCGCGAGCAGTGCCGCCGGCGGATCGCCGGGCCGCCACGCGTCGAGCGTGCGCTCGACGGCGGGCGGCTCCTGCCCGTGCGCGGCGCCGTCGCGTGCCGCGGCCACGTGGCCTTCGACCGCGTCTACCGCGTTGGCCGGTTTCGTCAGCGTGTCTTCCATCACAGTGCTCCCGCGTCGTGGCGGTCGGCGAGGATGTGCAGCCCCCGCTCGAGCGCCGGAAACAGGCTGCGCTGGAAGTTGTTCCAGCGCAGTTCGAGAATCGTGTCGTCCGGCGCGATCGGCGTGTCGAGCACGTCGCAGATCACCTCGCCGGAATCGATGCCGTTGTCGACGTAGTGGAACGAGGCGCCCGTCATCGTCACCGGTTCGACGCGCGAGGTCGCGCCGCTCGCCCAGTCGACCCGTTCGCCGCGCGCGCCGTGCAGCGCGTCGAGCGTCGCCCACGCACCGCGCCGCTGGTACGGCGAAGCGTCGGCCGTAATGCCGGGGTGGATGTTCGCGATGCGGCGGTGAAAGCGCGCGCCGGGACGCACGAGCTCGTCGAGGATCACGAGCAGCCCGTCGAGCACGACCACGTCGGCGTCGAGTTCGAGCAGGCGTTCGAGCAGGCGGCGCTCGAACGCTTGCTTGCCCGTCACGCGCTCGCGTGCGTCGCGCGGCAGCCGGCGGTACGTCGATGCAATCGTGCAGAACAGTTCGTCGACCGGCCGGCCCTGCACCGTCAGCCCGTCGGGCAGGATCCACGGGCGGCCCGGCGTGCGCGCGAAGCCGTAGTCGGCGACCTTCGCGCGGTCGGCCGGCGAGCCTGCGTCGTCGTCGACGATCACGCCCTTGAGCGCATAGCGTTCGCCGAGCGGCGAGTCGTTCAGGCGCTCGACGAGGAATTCGAGCGGCGCCTTCATGTAGCGCGTGCCGCCCCGGTAGGCGACCGGCTGGCCGGCGCGATCGGCCGCGCCGTTGCGCAGCGACTGGATGTAGACGAGATTTTTCTTCGGCATGGAGGCGTCGTGGAAAAAACGGACGACGGCGCCGCGGCCCGCCCGCGCCGGCCCGAAGGCCGGCCGGCGCGCCGCGGCGCGCGGCGTCACCAGTTGTATTTCGCGGTGGCGAGCACCGTGCGGTCGGTCCCGAAAATGCAGACGCTCGTCGACTGGCAACCGCTGATGTAGTGGCGGTTGAACAGGTTCGTCCCGTTCACGGCGAAGCGCCAGTTGCGCGTGTCGTAGTGCACGCCCGCGTCGAACAGCGTGTAGCTCGCGACCGTCAGCGAGTTGTCGGCCGCACCGGCCGACGCGCTCTGGTAACGCACGCCGCCGCCCAGGCCGAAGCCCGTGAGCGGCCCCGTGTGCCACGTCCAGTCGGCCCACAGCGACGCCATCTGGCGCGGTCGCGGAATGTCGACCGGCCAGTTGTTCAGCGATGCGTCGTTCGCCTTCACGTTCTTCACGTCCTGGTAGACGTAGGACGCGATCAGCGACAGGTTGCGCGTGAGCTTGCCGGTCGCGTTCAGCTCGATCCCGCGCGAGCGCACTTCGCCCGTCTGGACCGACGTCGTGCCGGACGGATCGAGATTGAGCGGCGTCGACGTGAGCACGTTGGTCTGGTTGATCTGGTAGATCGCCGCGCTCAGCATCAGGTTCTTGCCGGGCGGCTGCCAGCGCAGGCCGGCCTCGATCTGCTTGCCGCGGGTCGGCTGCGGCAGGCCGCCGCCGTACAGGTTCACGCCGATCAGCGGGTTGAACGACGTCGCGTAGCTGACGTACGGCGACAGCCCGTAGTCGCCCTGGTAGGTGAGGCCCACGCGGCCGGTGAACGCACTGATGTCGGCCTTCGACTGCGTGCCGCCCTCGCGGTCGTCCATCCGCTGGTTGACCCAGTCCTCGCGGCCGCCGAGCGTCAGCGTCCAGCGGTTCCACTTGACCTGGTCCTGCACGTACAGCCCGAACGTGTTCATCGTCGTGTACGTGTTGGTGCGGTACGTGGTATTCGGCGGCGAGAACACGGACAGCGTGACGGGCGTGTAGACCGGGTTGTAGATGTTCAGCGTCGGCGCGGCGGCCAGCCATTCGCTGTCGGTCGCGGTCTGCCGGTTGTACTGGAAGCCGAGCAGCAGCGTGTGCTCCAGCGGCCCCGTGCCGAAGCGGCCCTGCAGGTTGTTGTCGATGTCGAAGCGGCTGTAGTTCGTCTGGAACACGCCGGCCCAGCGGTTGATGTCGGTCAGGCTGCCGTCCGCGAAGCCCGCGCCGAACACCGAGCCGTTGTCGAGCGACAGGTGCATCCAGCGCACGTTCTGGCGGAACGTCCACATCGAATTCAGATTCCGCTCGAACTGGTAGCCGAGCGACCACTGCTTCTTGCGGTAGTAGTTGAAATCCGGGTCGCCGCCGTAGACGTCCTTGCTGAGCTGCCCGTTCGGGTTCGGCAACACCGTGCCTTGCGCCGGCAGGAAGTTCGACGAGATGTCGCCCCAGTCCTGCAGGTAGGTGGCGGACAGCGTCAGCGACGTATCCGCGTCCGGGCGCCAGCGGAACGACGGCGCGAGCGCGACGCGCTGGTCGTTGTTCGGGCCGGTCAGCGCGTTGCCGTCGCGCGCGACGCCGACGAACCGGTACGCATACTTGCCGTCCGCATCGAGCTTGTCGCCGACGTCGATCATGAACTGCTTGCGCGCATAGTTGCCGAACTGCACGCCGGCTTCGCGCACGCGCTCGCCGTCGGCCGTCTTGGTCTGCACGTCGATGATCGCGCCCGGGTCGCCGGCGCCGTACAGCACCGACGTCGGCCCGCGCAGCACGGTGATGCTGTCGATCATGTACGGATCGACGCGCCAGCTCGACAGGTTCAGCGTGTTCGGCACCTGCAGGCCGTTCACGTACGCGGTCGGCGTGAAGCCGCGCAGCGCCGCGTACCAGTCGGAACGGTTGTCCGAGCCGTACGACGAGAAACCCGGCACGTAGCGCAGCGCCGCGTTCACGTCGGTCGCGCCGGTCATCTCGATCTGCTGCGCGGTGACGATGTTGATCGTCTGCGGGATTTCGTTGATCGACGTATCGGTCTTGGTGCCGGTCCGGCTGCGCTTCGCGACGAGCCCGACCGTGCCGTCGCCTTGCGAGCCCGCGTTGACGTTGATCGCCGGCAGCGTGCCGGACGTCGAGCCATTCTGCGCGCCGGTCGACGTGCTTGCCGCCGCACTGGCCGCCGCACCGTTCTGCGCACCGCCGGCCGACACCGCGGCACCTGCGTTCACGGCCGGCGCCGTCTGGGCGTATGCATGCCCTGCCGCCATCCCGAACGCCACGCTCGCCGCGGCTGCGATCGCACGCACACGCGTGCCTGTTGCCCACTCCATCTTTCTCTGCTCCACTTTCTTGATGCGGTCTCCGACCGCGCCTTTGTCAAAGAGCGAAAGCCATGCGGCCCGCGCTCGCCCCGTTTTGGTGTCGTTGTTCATGCAGCGCCCGGACCGCCCCGTCGTCATGGCCGGGCGCGATCCCTTCCTCGAGCGACGCGCAGATCTCGTCCGCGCGGCGCGCGAGGACCGACAGCAGCGTGTCGGACAGGCCGTGGCTGTCTTCGCAGCAGCCTTGCAGGTAGATGCGCGGCGCGAAGTGCTCGGGCGTCGCGAGCAGGTAGTCGCGCGTGACGTCGCCGCGCGTGAGCGCATCGCCAAGGTGCGGCGCGAGTCCTTCGAGCAGCGCCGAATGCGTGTCGCGCCGGTAGCCGGTCGCCAGCACCAGCGCGTCGAAGCGTTCGACGTGCGTCGCGCCGCTCATCCGGTCGCGCAGCGTCAGCTCGATGCGGCCGTCGGCGGTGCGCACCGCGGCCTCGATCGCGCTGTTCGCGCGCAGCGCGTGACGCGGCGTGCCGTCGATGCGCTGCAGGTACAGCATTTCGTAGATCTGCTCGATCAGCGGCCGGTCGACCACCGCGTAGTTGGTGTCGCGATAGCGCTCGAGCAGCGCGCGGCGCGCATCGTGCGGCTGCGCGTAGACGACGTCGGTGAACGCCGGGCTGAAGATCTCGTTGACGAACGGGCTGTCGTCGGCCGGTTTCAGTGCGCCCGCGCGCATCACGAGGCTCGCGTCGACGTGCGGGAAGCGGCGCGCGAGGTCGATGAACACCTCGGCCGCGCTCTGCCCCGCGCCGATCACCGCGACGCGGCGGCGCTCGCCGTCCGGCGACGCGACCAGCCGGTCGATGTCGGTCAGGTAGGACGACGAATGGATCACGCGGTCGCGGCCGAGCGCGGCGAACGCGTCCGGCACCGCCGGCGTGCCGCCGACGCCGACCGACAGCGCACGCGTCACGCGCTGGCGTTCGTGGCCGGCCGAATCGCGCGACAGCACGCGCAGCGCATCGACGCGCGCGCCGTCGCCGCGCACGGGCTCGATCGCCGTGACGGTTTCGCTGTAGTGGACGTGTTCGTCGAACGCGCCGGCGACCCAGCTCAGGTAGTCGTGGAATTCGACGCGGGTCGGATAGAAGTTCTTCAGGTTGACGAATTCGTTCAGCCGGCCGCGTTCGAACAGATAGTTGATGAACGTGTAGCGGCTCTTCGGATCGCGCATCGTGACGAGATCCTTCAGAAACGAGATCTGCATCCGGCAGTCGTCGAGCAGCATGCCGCGGTGCCAGCCGAATTCCGGCTGGCGTTCGACGAAGCAATGCGCGAACGGACGCGTGCCGTGGCGTTCCGCGAGGCGCACGGCCAGCGCCAGGTTCGACGGCCCGAAGCCGACGCCGATCAGGTCGAATACGGTTTCTCTCTGCATGTCTCTCAGCTCCCTTGTCGGTGAAACCGGCCCGTCAGACGTGACGGCCGGAGAAGAAGGTCTCGCGCAGCGTGCGCATCCACAGCGGCTGTCCGTCGGCGAGCGCCAGGCGGCGCTGCCGCGCGAAGCCATGCCGCGCGAGGGTATCGACGACCCGCGCGCGGCCGGCCGGGACCGCGCAGCCGACCGCTTCGGTGCGCGGGTCGTCGAGAGCGCGGTGGTTGTAGGCGACGAGGCGCAGCGCGCCGTCGTCGCCGAGTTGCGCACGCAGCAACTGCGCGCCGATGCCGTCGCCCTGTGCGACGCGGATCTCCGTGCCGTCGCGCACCGCGAACAGGCCGCCCGCGAACGCGAGGCGGTACGTATCGAGCAGCGTGAATCCGTCCGGGCGCACTTCAGCCAGCATCGCGCACCTCCAGTCGCGTGTGCGCCGCTTCGTCGAGATGCGTGCCGAGCGCCGCGAGCGTCGGCGACGTGAACACGTCGGCGACCGTCAGCGCGTGCCCGGCGCGGCTCGCCGCATCGACGAAACGCACGACGTCGAACGACGTCGCGCCGGCCTCGAACAGATCGGCATCGGGCGCGGGCGCGGCCGTCGCGAACGTGTCCGACCACAGCGCGGCGAGCTCGGCAGCCGTGTTCGGCGCGCGCGATGACGCCGCCGCATGGGTCGCGTTGCCGACCGGTGCGACCGCTGCCGGCGCGGCGAACAGCGCATCGGGCACGCCGAGTGGCGCTTGCGCCGCACCGGCGAAACGCGCGACTTCGTCGTGGTAAAGATCGACGAGCGCGTCGACGAAGCGGCCGTCGAGCAGTTCGTCCGCATAGGAGAACGCGGCGCTCACGCGGCCGTCCGGATGCTCGACGACGTCCAGCTCCAGCGTGAACACGACGCGATGACGCACGTCGTCGAAGCCGGCGAGCGACAGGCCGGCCCAGTCGCGTGCGGCCGCGCCGGTCGGGCGCAGGTAGTTGAACATCACCTGGAACAGCGGATTGGCCCGCGCGGCACGCGGCGCGCGCAGCGCCGCGACGACGTCGGCGAACGGCACGTCCGCATGCGCATAGGCGGCAAGCGCCGTATCGCGCACCTGGGCGAGCACCTCGAAACGGCTAGCCGCCGCGTCGATCCGCGTGCGCACGACCACGGCATTGATGAAGAGACCGAGCGCATCGCGCGCGGCATCGCCCGTCAGCTCGCGCGTCGATGCCAGCACGCCGACCGGCTGGTCGGCCGCGCCGGTCACGCGGAACAGCGCTGTATTCAGCGCCGCATGCAGCAGCATCGGCAACGTCGCGTGCGACGCCGACGCGGCATCGCGCGCGGCACGGATCAGCGACGCGTCGAACTCGAACGCGATGCGCGCCGCACGCCATTGCGGCACGGCCGGCGCGTCGGCGCGCTGCGGAAGCATGGGCGGCGGCAGGTCGGCCAGCGCGTCGCGCCAGTACGCGACACGGGCCGGCTGGCACGACGCGGGCAGCACGAGCGGCGTGTTTTCTGGCGTCGTTGTCGTCGTCGAAGAGGCCCGGGCCGCTTCGCCGCGCACGAGCGCGACATAGCGCGCGCGCACCGCGTCGAGCCACAGCTCGATCGATTCGCCGTCCGACACGATGTGATGGATCGTCACCGACAGCACGTGATCGTCCGCGCCGAGCCGCAGCACGCGGGCGCGCCACAGCGGCGCGTCGGCCGCGAGATCGAACGGCGCGAGCGCATCGGCGCCGGTCAGCGCCGCCGCGCGCGCGAGCGCGTCGGGCTGCGCGGACAAGTCGACGACCGGCAGCGCGACGCTCGCCGCGGCGTCGATCCGCTGGCCCGGCAGCATGCCGTCGCGCGCGACGAGCCGCGTGCGCAGCGCCGGGTGCGCGGCCGCGACCGTTGAAAACGCCGCGCGCAGCGCATCGACGTCGAGCGGGCCGCGCACGCGCAGCGCGACCGGAATGTTGTATGCGGCGCTGTCCGGCTGCGCGCGCCACAGGAACCACAGGCCGAGTTGCGCGGGCGACAGCGGCCACACGCCGTGCGCATCGGGCTTCGCCATCGCGACGCCCGGCACGGCGGCGCCGGCGTGCGCGGCGCGCGGCGCGTCGGTCACCTGGTGCGCGTATTGCGCGAGCACCGGCGCTTCGAACAGCGCGCGCACCGGCACGTCGCGGCCGAGCCGCTCGGCGACGCGGGTCGCGACGCGCACCGCCGCCAGCGAATGGCCGCCGAGTTCGAAGAAGTGATCGCCGCGGCCGACGCGCTCGGCGTTCAGCACGTCGCGCCAGATCGCCGCGAGCACGGTTTCATCGCCGTCGTGCGGCGCCTCGTAGGCACGTTCGACGCGCACCGGCGCCGGCAGCCGCGCCCGATCGACCTTGCTGTTCGCGTTGCGCGGCAACGCGTCGAGCACGATCAGCTGCGCGGGCACCATGTAGTCGGGCAGCGTGCGGCGCAGATGCGCGTCGAGCGTCGCGGCCTCCACCGGTTGCGCGGCCGCCTGCGCGTCGGCGGTCAGTTCGACGTACGCGACGAGCTGCGCCTGCGCGCCCTGCCCGTGCACGACCGCGCACGCTTCGCGCACCGCATCGTGCGCGGCCAGCTGCGCCTCGATCTCGCCGAGTTCGATGCGCAGCCCGCGCAGCTTCACCTGGTGATCGACGCGGCCGATGAAGTCGAATACGCCGTCCGCGCGCCGCCGCACGAGGTCGCCCGTGCGATACAAGCGTGCGCCCGGCGAGCCGTACGGGTCGGGCACGAAGCGCTCGGCCGTCAGCGCGGGACGGTCGAGATAGCCGCGCGCGACGCCGATCCCCTCGCCGCCGAGGTACAGCTCGCCGATCACGCCGACCGGCAGCGGATGCAGCCGCGCGTCGAGCACGTGCGCGGTGCGCGCGCCGACCAGCGTGCCGATCGGCAGGTACGCGGCGTCGCCGAGCGTCGCGAGATCGTCGCCGGGACGGAACATCCACAGCGTCGGCGTGATCACGGTCTCGGTCGGCCCGTAGCCATTGACCACGCGCACGTTCGGCATCGCGCGGCGCAACATCGCGAAGGCTTCGCGCGACGTCGCCTCGCCGCCGACGGTCAGCGAGCGAAGCGTCGGCGGCGCGCCGTGCGCGAGCGCCCATTCGGCGAGTTGCGCGGCGCAGCCGGGCGGCACGTAGGTCATCGTCACGCCGTCGCGAATCATCATCGCGCAGGTCTGCGCGGGCGGCCACAGCACGTCGGCCGTCACCGACACGGCGGCACCCGACAGGTACTGCGAAAACCAGCCTTCGTGCGCGCCGTCGAAGTTGACCGACTGGAACAGCAGGAACACGTCGTGCTCGCCCGCGCCGTAGCGCTCGGCGATCGCCGCGCAATGCCGCGCGAACGCCGCGTGATCGACGATCACGCCCTTCGGCTTGCCGGTCGAGCCGGACGTGTAGATCGCGTACGCCGCATGGCCGGGCAGCACGTCCGGCAGCGCGACGTCCGCGGCTTCGTCGAGCGCGTCGACTTCGTCCGCGCGCCAGACGCGCAGCGCCGGCAGTTCGGGCAGCGAGGCGGCGCTCGCGGCGTCGGTCAGCACGTGCGCGATGCCCGCGTCGCCGACGATCTGCGCGAGCCGTTCGCGCGGATGCGCCGGATCGAGCGGCACGAACGCGGCGCCCGACTTCAGTACCGCCATCAGCGCGACCAGCAGGTCGACCGAACGCTGCAGCGCGACGCCGACGCGCATTTCCGGCCGCACCCCGGCGGCGACGAGGTTGCGCGCGATGCGGGCCGCGCGCGCGTCGACCTCGCCGCGCGTCAGTGCGCGATCGATGTCGGCGACACCGCGTGCGTCGGGCCGTGCGTGCGCGTGTGCGGCGATGCGTGCGTGCACCGGCACGAACGGTTCGGCATCGGCCGCGCCTGCCGGCGCATTCCACGCGAAGAGTTGCGCTTGCTCGTCGGCCGGCAGCCAGTCGAGATCGCCGATCGGCATGTCGGGGCGCGCGAGCGCATCGCCGAGCAGCGTGACGAAGCGCGCGGCCAGCCGCGCGATCGCGTCGCCGTCGAACAGGTCGAGCGCGTAGATGAATGCGGCGTCGAACGTGCCGTCGGGCGTCGCCTCGACGGCAAGCGTCAGGTCGAATTTCGCGGAAGGCGTGCCGGACGGCAGCAAGGATGCCGACGCCGCGCCCAGCGCCGGCGGCGCGCGGCGCTCGCCGTACGCGGCCATCACCTGGAACAGCGGATGGTGGCTGGCGCTGCGCGGCACGCCGAGCGCGTCGACGACCTGCTCGAACGGCACGTCCTGGTGCATCTGCGCATCGACGAGCGCGCGCTGCGTGCGTGCGACCAGCGACGCGAAATCGCCGTGCGCGGGCACGTCGACATCGATCGCGAGCGTGTTGACGAAAAAGCCGATCAGGCCGGCCGTTTCCGCGCGCTCGCGGTTCGCGGCCGGCACGCCGACGCAGATCCGCGCATCGCCGGTCGCGCGCGCGAGCAGCGCGTCGAGCGCCGCGAGCAGCGCCGCGAACGGCGTCGCGCCCGACGCGGCCGCGAACGCGCGCAGCCGCGCGCCGGTGTGTGCGTCGAGGGAAAACACGTGACGCGCACCGCGTGCGCTGCGGCGCGCGGGCCGTGCGGCCGCGCCGGGCAGCGTCAGCACGCCGCGTTGCGGGTCGAGGCGCTCGCGCCAGAACGCCAGCTGGCGATCGCGCTCGCCGGCATCGAGCCAGCGGCGTTGCCACAGCGCATAGTCCGCATACTGGATCGGCAGCGGCGCGAGCGGCACCGGCGCGCCCGACGCATACGCGCGATAGAACGCCGCGAGTTCGAACAGCATCACGTTCGACGACCAGCCGTCCGACACGATGTGGTGAACGGTCAGCGCGAGCCAGTGATGCGTCGCGTCGAGACGGATCAGGTGTGCGCGCATGAGCGGCGCCGCGCCGAGATCGAACGCGGCGGCTTCGTCGGCCGTCGCGATGCTTTCGGCGCGTGCCATGCGCTGCGCGTCGGGCAGCGCTTCGAGACCGGTCTCGCGCCACGGGCAGCGCAGCGGCGGATGGATCGTCTGCGCGACGCCGTCCTCCGCTTCGTCGAAGGTGGTGCGCAGCGCTTCATGGCGCGCGATCAGCGCATCGCACGCGAGCCGCAGCGCGTGCGCGTCGAGCGGACCCGTCAGCGCGAGCCGCTCGGTGATGTGATACGCGTCCGGCGCGTCGATCAGCCGCGCGTGCAGCCACAGCCGCGTCTGCGCGAACGATGCCGGCACACGGTCGCCGCGCGGCGTACGCGGCGGGATCGGCAGCATGCGAAAGTCGATGCCGGCCGCGCCGAGCTTGTCGATAAACACCGCGCGCTGCGCGTCGGGCAATTGCGCGAAACGCGTCGCGAGTGCGAGCCAGTCGGGTTGCATCCTCGTCATCCGTCGTCCTTATTGGGTTTCCAGTTCGCCGAGCAGCGCGTCGATCGCGCTCGCCGCGTCGGTCGCACCGCGTGCCGCGCAGGCCGCATCGATCGCGTCCGCGCAGCGTGCGAGCGTGCGGGTGTCGAACAGCGTGCGCAGCGGCAGCGCGAGGCCCCAGTGCAGGTTCGCCTGCGCATGGGCTTGCGTCGCGAGCAGCGAGTGGCCGCCGAGCAGGAAGAAATCGTCGTCGCGGCCGATCGCGTCGACGTGCAGCACGCGTTGCCAGATCGCCGCGAGCGCGCGCTCCGTGTCGGTCGCGAGTTCGCTGGCCGCGGCCGCCTCGCGCACCGGTGCGGGCAACGCATGGCGGTCGCACTTGCCGTTCGGCGTGACCGGCAGCGCGTCGAGTTCGATCAGCTGCGACGGCACCATGTAGGCCGGCAGCTGCGCGCGCAGCGAATCGAGCATGGCCGCACGGTCGAGCGGCCCCGCGTCGCCGCGTGCGACATAGCCGATCAGCTGATCGTCGCGCACGATCACGACCGCGTCGTGCACGCCCGGCGCCGTGCGCAGCAGCGCCTCGATTTCACCCGGCTCGATCCGCTGGCCGCGCAGCTTCACCTGCGTGTCGACGCGGCCGAGGTAGTCGAGCGCGCCGTCGGCGCGACGCCGTGCGAGGTCGCCGGTGCGATACATGCGCGCGCCCGGCACGAACGGATCGGGCACGAAACGCTCGGCGGTCAGCCCCGGGCGGCCGAGATAGCCGCGCGCGAGCCCCGCGCCGGCCAGATACAGTTCGCCGGTCGCGCCGGCCGGCACCGGCTGCCAGGCCGCGTCGAGCACGTGCAGCTGCAGGTTCGCGATCGGATGGCCGATCGGCACCGCGAATGCGTTGGCGTCGTCGGGGCCGCAGGTCCAGTGCGACACGTCGATCGCGGCTTCCGTCGGCCCGTACAGGTTCACGAGCGTCGCGTCCGGCACGAGCCGCGCGACCTTCGCGACGAGTTCCGGCGCGAGCGCCTCGCCGCTCGCGACGATCAGGCGCACGCTGTCGCATTGCGCGGCGGCCTGGAAATCGTCGAGATACGCGACGAATGCGGCCAGCATCGACGGCACGAAGTGCAGCACCGTCACGCCGTGCGCATGGATCGCGGCCGCGAGGCGGGCCGGATCGCGGTGGTCGCCGGGCGCGGCGATC
This sequence comes from Burkholderia sp. Bp9099, assembly GCF_003857805.1. NCBI lineage: Bacteria > Pseudomonadati > Pseudomonadota > Betaproteobacteria > Burkholderiales > Burkholderiaceae > Burkholderia > Burkholderia sp. Bp9099. The sequence continues at coordinate 164,522 of NZ_QTPU01000003.1, read as the reverse complement.
GCAAGCTTCGCGCCGGTCGCGAGCGGCCACACGAATTCCCACACCGACACGTCGAAACCGAACGGCGTCTTGTGCAGCACGACGTCGTCGCGCGTGAGTCGGTACGCGTGCTGCATCCACGCGATCCGGTTCGCGAGCGCGCCGTGCGAGTTGCCGGCGCCCTTCGGCTTGCCGGTCGAGCCGGACGTGTAGATCAGGTATGCGAGCTGGGCGGCGTCGATGTCGGTCGCGATCTCGGCGGCATCGCCCGCTTCGCCGTACTCGCCGCCATCGTTCGCTTCATCGGCGAGCAGATCGGCGACCGTCAGCAACTGCGTCGTCGCGTCGTCGCCGAGCGCAGCCTCGACTCGCGCGCTCAGATGGGCTTGCGTGATCGCGACCGCGGGCCGCGCGTCGCGCAGCAGGTACGCGATGCGCTCGGCCGGATAGTCGGGGTCGACCGGCAGGTACGCGGCGCCGGCCTTCAGCACGCCGACGAGCGCCGTCACCATGTCGAACGAACGCTCGACGCACAGCGCGACCGGCGTGTCGGGCTGCACGCCGCGCCGGCGCAAGGCGGCGGCGACGCGCGTCGTGTTCCGGTCGAGTTCGCGATAGGTCGCGCGTTGCACGTGGCCCTGGGCATCCGCGTATTCGAGTGCGATCGCATCGGGCGTGGCGCGTGCGGCGTCCGCGAATTGAAGATGCAGCGGTTGCCGTTGCGCGTCCGGCCAGCTCCGTGCGGTGTCCTGCGCGCGGGCCAGCGCGTCGCGCGTCGCGTCGTCGGCGATCGACAGCGTGCCGAGCAGCGCGTCGGGCGTGCGGGCCAGCGCATCGAGCGCGCACGCGAACGCGCGGTGCCAGGTCTCGACCTGGTGCGCATCGACGCGCGCGGTGTCGTAGCCGTAGTCGATCGTCAGCTCGGCGCCGCTTTCGATCACGAGCGTCAGCGCGAAATCGGTCGACTCGATGCTGCGCACGCCGCTCAGCGCGAGCGCACGCGGATCGGCATCGCGCGCCGTGTCGTCGACCGGGTAGTTCTCGAACACGACCAGCGTGTCGAACAGTGCGCCGCCGGCGCCGCGCGCCCAGCGCTGGATGTCGGCGAGCGGCGTATGCGCATGCTCGGCGGCCGCCGCGTTCTCGCGCTGCAATCCTTGCAGCCAGTCGGCCGCGCGTTGTTGCGGCGCGGGCGCCGTGATCACCGGCAGCGTGTTGATGAAAAGGCCGAGCACCGTATCGACGTCCGCGAGCGCTTCGGGACGGCCCGCGACGGTCGCGCCGAACGCGACGGCCGGCTGATGCGTCATGCGCTGCAGCGCGAGCGCCCACGCGCCCTGCACCAGCGTGTTCACGGTCAGCTTCAGCGCGCGCGCCGTGTGCGCGATACGCGTCGTCGCGGCCGCGTCGATCGTCGCGCGCCACGTGACCATCTCGGCGTCCGCGCGGTCGGCCACACGCTCGGCGATCAGCGTCGGCGCGTCGAGGCGCGCGAGCCGCCCGGTCCAGAAACGCTCATCGGCGTTGCGGTCGCGCGTGCCGAGCCACGCGATGAAGTCGCGATAGCGCAGCGCCGGGCGGCTCGCGAACGGCGACACCGCATCGGGGTCGCGATAGTCGCGCAGCACGTCCGCGAGCAGGCGCGCGGTGCTCCAGCCGTCGAGCAGCACGTGGTGGCGCGTCCACACGACGCGCCACGCGTCGTCCGTTACGCGGATCAGCGTGAGCCGCATCAGCGGCGGCTCGCGCCAGTCGAAGCCGCGTGCGCGATCGGCCGCGAGCCACGCGTCGAAGTCGGCGTCGAGCGTGTCGCCGCGCGCACGCCAGTCGAGTTGCTCGACCGGCATCCGCGCATGGCGATGCACGCATTGCAGCGGTGCGGCCTCGTCGGGCATCACGCTGGTGCGCAGGATGTCGTGACGTGCGACCGATGCGGCGAACGCGGCCGCGAGCCGGTCGGCATCGAGCGCCGTCGCGGTCGCGACGAGCTGGTTCACGTAGCTCGCATGACCGGGCGCGAACAGCGCATGGAACAGGATCCCCTGCTGCATCGGCGACAGCGGATACACGTCGTCGATCGTGCGCCAGTCGAGCGGCGCGCGCTCGATCGCGGCCTGCGTGAGGCCGGCAGCCTGCGCGAGCGGGAAGTCGCCCGGCGTCGCTCCGCCGCCGCGATGCGCGACACGCGATGCGCATGCGTCGGCGAGTTCGCGCAGTGCGGCCGCAAAGCGTTCCGCGAGCGCATCGATCGTCGCGCGCTCGAACTGCGGCGCGCCGTATACCCAGTGAACCTTCAGCGTGCGTGCGCCGTCGCGGTCGGTATCGAGGTACGCATGGATCGCGAGCGTGTTGCCGAGCGGCCCTTGCGGGTCGCGCTCGATGCCGGTGCCGCCGAAGCGCGGCACGAGCGTCGCGTCGCGCGGTGCGTCGAACTGGCCGAGATAGTTGAACGTGACGCGCGGACGCGGCACGGCGGCCAGCGCCGCACGCGTCGCCGCGTCGCCGTAATGCGCGAGCACGCCGAAGCCGAGCCCCTTGTGCGGCACCGCGCGTAGCGTGTCCTTGACCGCGCACAGCGTGTCGCGCGCGGTGGCTTCGACCGGCAGCGTGACCGGATAGTGGCTCGTCAGCCAGCCGATCGTGCGGCTCGCGTCCGCATCGTCGAACAGCGCCTCGCGGCCATGCCCTTCGAGTTCGACGCGGCACGACGCGGCGCCGTCGGCACCGGCCAGCGCCAGCGCGAGCGCCGCGCCCAGCAGTTCGATCGTCTGCGTGCGATACGCGGCGTGCGCGTCGGTCAGCGCGGCGCGGGTCAATGCCGCGTCGATGGTCTGCACGACGACCGCCGCGTCGGCGTTCGTCGCCGGTGCGTCGGGATGATCGGGCACGAGGTCGTCGCCCTGTGCCATGCCGGCCCAGTAAGCCGCTTCAGCGGCGAACGGCGATGCCGGCTCCGTCGCGGCACGCGCGAGGCGCGCGGCCCACGCATCCGCGCGCAGGCCCGGCTGCGAGAGGCGAACGGGCGTGCGCTCGCATGCGGCGCGATACGCGGCGTCGAGGTCGTCGAGCAGGATGCGCCACGACACGCCGTCGACGATCGCGTGGTGAATCGCCAGATACAGCCGCGCCGCGCCGTCCGGCAGACGCGCCGCGCATGCGCACGCGAGCGGCCCGCGGCCGAGGTCGAGGCGACGCTGCAACGCGTCGAAGCGCGCCAGTGCGTCGGCTTCGTCGCGCGCGGCGACTTCGACGAACGGCAGCGCGTCGTAGGGTTTCGGCGCATCGCTCGCGCGCCACTTGCCGTCCGCGCCACGCGCGAAGCGCTGGCGGAATGCGTCGTGATGGGTGAGCAACGCGTCGAATGCACGCGCGAATGCGTCGGCGTCGAACGGACCGCGCACGTCGAACGCGACGGACTGGTTCCAGTGGCCCGGATGCGGCACGTCGAGCGCGAAGAAGCGCTGCTGTGCAGGCGTCAGGACCGCTGCGGAAGCGGTTGCGGACCGAGCCGGCGCGGTCGATGTCGTTGCGGCGGCAACGTCCTCGATCTTCGCGATGCGCGCGAGTTCGGCGACCGTCGGGCCGTCGAACAGCTGCTTCGGCGTGAAGCGCACGCCGCGCTTGCGGGCGCGTGCGATCACCTGCAGCACGAGGATCGAATCGCCGCCGAGCTCGAAGAAATTGTCGTCGCGGCCGACGTGCGGCGCCTTCAGCACCGCTTGCCAGACTTCGGCGAGCGCCGTTTCGACCGGCCCCTGCGGCGCATCGCCGGCGGCCACCGCCACCGGCGATGTGGCCAGTTCGCGCAGCGCCGCGCGATCGAGCTTGCCGTTCGCGGTCACCGGCAGGCGTGCGAGCACGACGAACTGCGCGGGCACCATGTAGTCGGGCAACGCCGCGCCGAGCGCCGCGCGCACGGCCGCTTCGTCGAATGCCGCGCCGTCGCGCATCACGACGAACGTGGCGAGCCGCAGGCGGGCGTCGTGCTCGATCGCGAGCGTCTCGGCCTGCGCGATCGGGCCGGCCGCGCGTACCGCCGTGCTCACCTCGCCCGGCTCGACGCGATAGCCGCGAATCTTCACCTGGTCGTCGATGCGGCCGAGGAACGCGAGACGGCCGTCCGCGCGCAGGCGTACGCGATCGCCGGTTCGATACAGGCGCGCACCGGCCGCGAACGGATCGGGCACGAAGCGCTCGGCGGTCTGCGCGGGCCGGTTCAGGTAGCCGCGCGCCACGCCCGGCCCGCCCAGATACAGTTCGCCCGCCGCGCCGGCCGGCACGCACGCGCCGAACGCGTCGAGCACGAGCGCGCGCGCATTCGGCAGCGGGCCGCCGAGCGGCACGCCGCTCGCGGGATCGCGCGCATCGGCGGCGATCGACGCGGTGTCGCACGCGATCGCGCCGACGGTCGCCTCGGTCGGCCCGTAATGGTTGATCACGCGGCAGGCCGGCGCGAGCGCGGCGATTCGCGCGACGAGCGCCCACGTCAGCGTTTCGCCGCCGGTCACGAGCGCATGGCGCGGCAGCACGTCGGCCGGCACGCGCGCGTCGAGCAGCGCCTGCAGGTGGCTCGGCACGATCTTCAGCACGCCGACGTCGCGGCGGCGCATCTCGTCGGCGAACAGGTCCGGATCGAACGCGCACGCGGCCGGCAGCAGGTGCAGCGTGCGGCCCGCGCACAGCGCGCCGAACAACGTCGTGTGGCCGAGGTCGGCGGCGACGGTCGACACCATCGCGAACGACGCGTCCGGTGCGAACGCGAGTTCGTCGAGCATCCCCTGCACGTAGTCGGCCAGTGCGCCGTGCGACACGACGACGCCCTTCGGCGTGCCGGTCGAACCCGACGTATAGATCAGGTACGCGCCCTGTTCCGGATGCGGCGCGACGCGGATGCCGGCCGCATGCGCGAGCGTCGCGTCCTGCGCGAGCGTGTCGACGTCGAGCGGCTGTGCGGCGCTGCCGGCCGGCCACGCGGCCCCGTCCGGCTGCTGCGCGACGAGCGCCCAGCGCGCGCCGCAATCGGCGGCCGCGGCCACGAGGCGCGCGGCCGGCTGGGCCGGGTCGAGCAGCACGGCCAGCGCGCCGGCCTTCAGTGCGCCGAGCAGGCCGACGACGAAGCGGGCCGAGCGCTCGATGCAGACGATGGCCGGTGCTTCGGCCGTCGCGCCGCGCAGTTTCAGCGCATGTGCGATACGGTTCGATGCATCGTCGAGTTCGGCGAACGTCAGCGACGCCGACGCATCGGCGAGTGCGACGCGATGCGGATACGCGGCGGCCTGCCGCGCGAAAGCGGCGACGATGTCGGCGTGTTCGATCCGCAACGCACGGCCGTCGCGCGGCTGGCGCGATGCCGGCGACGCATCGCACGGCAGCGCGGTCGTCGCGCGGTGCGGTTCATGTGCGGCGGAGGCGACGAGCGCCGCATAGCTGTCGAGCCATGCGCGCGCGGTGTCGGCAGCGATGCAGTCGGTCGCATAGGCGGCGACCAGTTCGATCCCGTGCGCGTCGTCGGTGAAATCAAGCGCGAAGTCGAAGCGCGCGGCGAGATCGGGCCCCGGCGTCGCAACGGCGGTCGCGCCCGGCAGCACGCTGTCGTGCCGCGCATCGAACTGCTGCGCGAATTTCACGCGCAGCCATTCGTCGCCGCGCCGGACGGGCGGTTTCACCGCATCGACGACGCGCTCGAACGGCACGTCCTGGTGCGCGACCGCGTCGAGTGCCGCCGTGCGCGCCGCGTCGACCAGCGCGCGGAACGGCAGCGTCGGCGCCACCCGCACGCGCAGCGCGACCGTGTTCAGGAACAGGCCGAGCAGCGCGCGGGTTTCCGGCCGCTGCCGATGCGCGACCGGCACCGCGACGACCACGTCGGTCTCGCCGGTCAGGCGCGACAGCCATGCGTCGAGCGCGGCCAGCAGTACCGTGAAGACCGTGGCCTGCGCGTCGCGCGCGAGACGCCGGACGTCCGCCGCAACCGTGTCGGGCAGGCGAACCGACACGCGTGCGCCCTGCAGCGTGCGCGTCGCACCCGGCTTCCGATCGACCGGCAGCGCGAGCGGGCCCGGCACGTCGCGCAAGGCGTCGCGCCAGTAATCGAGCTGACGCTCGCCTTCGCCGCCGGCGAGCATGTCGCGCTGCCAGTCCGCATAGTCGGCGTACTGGATCGGCAGTGGCGGCAACGCCGGTTCGCGCCCTTCCGCATACGCACGGTACGCGGCCGACAATTCGTCGAATGCGCAGCGCGAGCTCCAGCCGTCGGTGATCGCGTGGTGCGCGGTCAGCAGCAGCCGGTGGCGATCGTCGGCGAGCACGACGAGCGTCGCGCGCAGCAGCGGCCCGTTCGACAGATCGAACGGTGCGCCCGCGTCGCGCTCGGCGATACGCGCGGCTTGCGCGTCGCGAGCGGCCGGCGGCTGGTCGCGCAAGTCGAGCGTCGCGATCGTAACCGGCAGACGGGCATGGATGCGCTGCATCACGATGCCGTCGTCGTTGTCGACGAGCGTCGTGCGCCACGCGTCGTGCCGCCCGATCACGTGATCGAGCGCACGCTGCAGCGCAGCGCGATCGAGCGCGCCGTCGATCGTCCAGTGCGCGGCGATGTGATACGCGGCGCTCGCGTCACGCGTTTGCGCGAGCACCCAGAAGCGTTGCTGTGCGAGCGATGCGGCACGATCGACATGCGGGGCACCCGATGCGGCGGCTTCGGCCGGTGCACGGCGTGCGGCAATCGCGGCCAGCGGCGCGCCCGTTTCGCGCTCCGCGCGATCGACGCGCGCGGCCAGCTCGGCCAGTGCCGGATCGGCGAACAGCGTGTCGAGCCGCAGGTTCACGCGCAACGCGGCGCGGATCGCGGCCTGCAGTTGCATCGCGGCGAGCGAATCGGCGCCCAGCGCAAAGAAGCGGTCGTCGCGCGACGGCGTCGCGTCGAGGCCGAGCAGCGTCTGCCAGAAGCCGGCGATCTGCGCTTCGGTCGGCGTGCACGGCGCGGCGCCGGCGGGAGCTTCGGCGTCGCGCGCGGCGGCGCTGCGCTCGCGCAGCGCGGCACGGTCGAGCTTGCAGTTCAGCGTGTACGGCAGCGCAGCGCAGCGCACGAAGCGGTGCGGCTGCCACGCGGCAGGCAATTGCGCGCCCACGTGCGCCTTCAGCTCCGCATCGTCGGCGGCCGCGCGCAGCGCGACGCACGCGATCAGCCGCGTCGGCCCGTTGCCGGTTTCGGCGATCACGGCCGCGTCGGCCACTGCCGGATGCGTGCGCAGGCACGCGGCGATTTCCGCGGGCTCCACACGCACGCCGCGCACCTGGACCTGATCGTCGAGGCGGCCGAGATAATCGAACGCACCGTCGGCGCGCAGGCGTGCAAGATCGCCGGTGCGATAGACGCGGGCACCGGGCTCGCCGTGCGCATCGGGAATGAAGCGTTCGGCCGTCAGCGCCGGGCGGCCGTGATAGCCGCGCGCGAGACACACGCCGCCGAGCAGCAGCTCGCCGCCCTCGCCCGCTTCATTCGGCTCGCCGGCCGCGTCGCCGTCGATGCGCGCGACACGCGGGCCGATCGCGCGACCGATCGGCAGCGACGCATACGCATCGTCCGCTGCCAGCGCGGGCATTTCACCCGGCTCGACCGGCCACAGCATCGGCGAGATCACGGCCTCGGTCGGCCCGTAGCCGTTGATCAGGCGTACCGACGGGAACGTGCGGCGCACGAATTCGAATGCCTGTTGCGGCAGCGCTTCGCCGCCGAACGCGAGCACGCGCAAGGCCGGCGGCACGCCGTCGCGCGCGGCGACGGCGGCGAATTCGCGCAGGTAGGCCGGCGGAAATGCGGCAACGCTGACCGCTTCGCGCACCATCAGCGCATGCGCGGCGTCCGGCGCGAACGGTTGCGGCGGCGCGATCGTCACGCTCGCGCCAACCGCGAGCGGCGCGAGCCAGCACTCGTGCGCGGCATCGAAATTGACCGACGCGAAATGCAGCAGGCGGTCGCCGCCCGCGATCGGCAGCGCGGCCGCGAGCGCATCGCAATGCGCGGCGAGCGGCCCGTGCTCGACGATCACCGCCTTCGGCGTGCCGGTCGAGCCCGACGTATAGATCATGTAGGCGGCCGAGCGCGGATGTACCGGCGCGTCTTCGTCGTCGACGCAGGCAGCGGCCTCCGCGGAGCTTGCGTCGAACGCGTGATCGAACGACGCGCCGAGCGCCGCGCGGCCGGCCGCATCGACGACGCCGTGCCGCAGTTGCGCATCGCGGACGATCCAGTCGAGGCGCGCGGCCGGATGACGCGGATCGAGCGGCACGAATACGCCGCCCGCCTTCAGCACGGCGAGCAGCGCGACGAACAGCTCGCACGAGCGCTCGACACAGACGCCCACCCGCACTTCCGCGCCGACACCGGCCGCGCGCAGTTGGCGGGCAAGGTGCGACGCACGCGCGTCGAGCGCGCCGCGCGACAGGCGCAGGTCGTTCTGGAAAGGCGCGGCGAGCGCGGGCGCGTCGGGCGCGCTGCGCGCCAGTTCGCGGATTCGGTGATGCAACGCAGTCGGGAAACTCGTCATGTGCGTGAAGTCCTTCGGTCCGGCCGCTTCGGCCAAGTCTCGGGGCCGCATGGGGCGGCTTCACTGGTGTGACGAACGGCGCGGCCGATTTTTTACCGTTTTGCGCGCAAAGCCGGCACGGATGCATTTTTTGAAGGCAGGGCTAAATATTTGCGCGGCCCGTTCGTCTATCAGGGAGGAAAGTCGCAACCGGGCCCGCCCCGCGCGCCGCTTTCGCATCAGTCTTGCCGTTTCCGCAGGGTTTGCCTGCCCTTCATTTATCGACGTTGCCGATGACCGCTGCCCACGAGCCTTCTTCCCCGCCGTCCCTCGACGCCTCCCCCGGCCGCCCTGCGGCCCGCCTGATCCTCGCGTTGCTGCGCGAAAGCCGCGCGTCGCTCGCGCTGGCGCTCGTCGCCTGCGTGCTCAACGGCGTCGCGAGCGTGCTGCTCGTCGCGACGCTGAACCGCGCGCTCGCGACGCCCGGCGCGGCCGACGCGGCGCTCGCGTGGCGCTTCGCGCTGTGCGCGGTGATTGCGCTCGTCACGCGGATCGTGTCGGGCACGCTGTTCGCCCGGCTGTCGCAGGACACGATGGCGCGGCTGCGCATGCATCTCGCGCGGCGCGTCGGCGCGGCCGAGCTGCGCGACATCGAGCGGATCGGCGCGGCGCCCGTGCAGTCGGTGCTGACCGACGACGCGACCAACGTGTCGATGCTGTTCTTCGCGCTGCCGAACCTGGTGATGCACGGCTCGATCGTGTTCGGCTGCCTCGGCTATCTCGCGTGGCTGTCGTGGCCCGTGTGCGTGCTCGCGCTGACCGCGATCGTCGCCGGCTCGCTCGGCTATCACACCGGCGATCGCCGCGCGATCGCGTCGCTGGAGGCGGCCGGCCACGCGCAGGACCGCCTGTTCGGCTATCTCGGCTCGCTGTTCTCCGGCGCGAAGGAACTGAAGCTGCACGACGCGCGCGCGCGCCAGTTCGTCGACGGCCAGCTCGGCGCCGCGATCGGCGAGGTGCGCGACCACCGCCGCCGCGCGTTCAGCGCGTATGCGATCGGCGTCGGCTGGATCATCTTCCTGTTCTACGTGTTCCTCGGCGCGGCCGCGTTCTGGCCGCAGCTGGGCGTGCATGCCGATGCGGGCACGGCGGCCGGCTACGTCGTCGTGTTCCTGTTCATGCTGGTGCCGCTCGACGGTCTGCTGAACAACCTGCCGACCGTCAACGCGGCGCGCGTGTCGCTCGGGCGCATCGAAGGCGTGATGGCCGAATTCGGCGCGCTGCGGACGGTGCCGCCTGCGAGCGACGCACCCGACGTGCCGCCGGCAGGCGCCGTCACGCTGCGCGGCGTCACGCACGCGTATTTCCACGAGCGCGACGAACGGATGTTCCGCATCGGGCCGATCGACCTGACGATCCGGCCGGGCGAGCTCGTATTCATCGTCGGCGGCAACGGCAGCGGCAAGACGACGCTCGCGAAGGTGCTGACGGGGCTCTACGAGCCGGAGGAAGGCACGATCGAGGTCGACGGCCGCCCGATCGGCTGGCGCGAGCGCGCTGCGTACCGGCAGCGTTTCAGCGCGGTGTTCAACGACTTCCACCTGTTCGATGCGCTGCTCGGCATCGTCGATCCCGACGATCCGGCGCGGGCGCAGGCCGATGCGCGCGCGAACGCGCTGGTCGCGAAGCTCGCGCTCGATCACAAGGTGAAGGTCGTCGACGGCGCGTTCTCGAACCGCGCGCTGTCGACCGGGCAACGCAAGCGGCTCGCGCTCGTCGTCGCGTACCTGGAGGACCGGCCGTTCTACCTGTTCGACGAATGGGCGGCCGACCAGGATCCGTCGTTCAAGGCGGTGTTCTACGAACAGTTGCTGCCCGAGCTGCGCGCGCGCGGCAAGGCCGTGATCGTGATCACGCACGACGACCGCTATTTCGGTCTCGCCGATCGCCTGCTGAAGCTCGACAACGGGCAGATCGTCAGCGATACGACGCCCGCGCGGTCACGCGCACGCGATGATGCGGATGTGCTGAGCGCGTAAGTATCGTCAAACACCTGCCGCCTGCGCGCAGCGGATGCTGCACGCAGGCGGTTTCAGGTTGGAAGAATGGTGAGCGTCGGGAAGTACCGGAAGAACCTGAGATATATCGTTCGGTGTGCGTAGTTGTTTGCGACGCCGACGGAATGCAGCGGAACAGGCATTCGCGCAACACGCGCGAGACAATGCAATTCGCGACCACGCCGCCCCACCCGCGCACGACCCGCCGCGCGTTCAGCGCACGGCCGGCAGCTTCAGCATCGTATCGGTCATCACGTCGGCCAGCTTCAGCGCCGACATCGGGCCGCCGAATCCCCAGATGTTCCGCTCGACGAGCGCGATCCTGCGCTCGCGCAGCGCGGGCACGAAACGCCACACCGGCGAATCGAGTTTCGACGACAGCGGCACGTCCATCCCCGTCGCGGTGACGAACAGCACGGCGAGATCGCGTTGCCGGAGCAGATCGGCGGACGTCACGTAGAGCGTGCCTTCCCGCGTCGGCTTCTTCGGCCACGGGTCGAGCCCGAGCGCGCGCGCGAGGCCGGCCGACGTGCTGTTGCCCGTATAGGCCCAGTAGCGGTCGGGCAGCCCGAGATCCTGCAGCAGTGCGATGTGTTCGCCGCCGCGGCCCGCGGCCGCGAGCCGCGCCGCATTGCGCGCGATCCCTGCGTCGAGTTGCGCTTCGACCGCCTGTGCGCGCGCCTCGCGCCCGGTCACGCGACCGATCGTCCGGAAGATCTGCCGCATCCAGTCGAACTGCGTGACGGGCACGCCGTCTTCCGACACGTTCGGGCTGAACTGGAACAGGATCGTCGGCGCGATCCGGTCGAGCGCGGCGAAGATCGGCGCATGCCGGAAGCCGACGCCGATGATCAGGTCGGGCTTCACCGCGGCAATCGCCTCGAGCCCTGGCTCCTGCCGCGAACCGATGTCGGCCACGTGCGCGAGCCGGTCGCTCTGGTAGCCGAGCCAGCCCGGATAAAACGCGGTATCGGCCATGCCGACCGGCACGAGGTCGAGCGCGATCACGCTTTCCGCGAACATGAAGTCGAGCGCGACCACGCGCTGCGGCCGCACGGGCATCGTCGCGCTCGCCTGCGACACGACGGGGTTGGCCGCGAGCGAGCGGCCCGGTTGCGACGGCATGCCGCCCTGCCCGGCGCGCGCGCCGTCCGCGATCGCGGCGGCCGGCGCACCGCAGCACGCGGCGCCGAGCGCGGCCAGTGCCGCGAGCGCATGGCGGCGGCCGGCATGCGGTACCGGCATCACCGGATCGCATCCTGCCCGGCCAGCGCCGCGTCGTCCATCGTCAATAGCAGCGGGCAGCTTCCACACAGTTGCGTTTCTCCAGGAATTTCATAGCGCAGGCAGCACACGCGGCGCGCGCGAAACGGCGTCGGCAGCAGCGGCGAGCGCGGCACGGCGTCGCGCACCGGCATGCGCAGCGGATTCGGCTCCCCGGCGACGCACGACGCGCCGAACAGCCAGTCGGCATCGCGAACGGGATCGGCCGCGCACGGCAGCGCGCGGTACGTGTCGAGCAGATAGTCGAGCAGGTTGCCCGCGTTGCTCCACAGCACGCGCGGCGTGACGCGGCCCATCGCCGCGAGCAGGTCGATCACCGCGCCGAGATGCGCGACGAGCCCCGCATAGCGCGGCGCAGGTTCGTCGCACGGCGCGCCGAGCGCGTCAGGCGAGACATACAGCGCGGCCGGCATCCCGTCGTCGAGCGCGACGAAGGTGCGCTCCGGCGCCATGTCGAGCGGCCGGCCGAGCGTCAGCGCGGCGACCACGCCGGCGGGCGCCGCGCGGCCGAAGTAGTACTTGCTCCATTGCGACACCAGCGCGCGCGCATGCAGCGCCGGATCGCCGCCGTAGTGGCGGACCATCGCGTCGAGCACCGTATCGCGATGCTCGGGCAGCGCGCTGACCGGCACGACGATCCGGCCCGGCGCGTGCGTGTCGTCGGGCATCCCGAGCCACACGGCGTCGAGATGCGCGGCGAACGGTTCGGGCGCGAACGCCGAGAATCGCGTGGCGCGTGCGCCGTCGAGCGCCGGCGTCATCGCCCCGCGCGCCGGGCGCGGCGCCCCTCGAGGATCAGCAACCCGAGCAGGTAAGGCGCGCCGATCAGCGCGGTCAGCACGCCGGCCGGCACTTCGCGCGGCGCGACGACCGTGCGGGCGGCCAGATCGGCGAGGCCGAGAATCAGCGCGCCGCATGCGGCCGCGAGCCACAGCCGCGTGCGATGCCGGCGCGCGCCGAGCATCGTCGCGACGTGCGGCGCCATCAGCCCGATGAAGCCGACCGGACCGACCGCCGCGACGGCCGCGCAGGCGGCGAGCGTCGCGATCGTCAGCGCGAGCGGCCGCAGCGCGGCGACCGGCAGGCCGAGCGCGGCCGCCTGGTCGTCGCCGAGCGCGAGCATGTCGAGCGGCCGCGCGAGCCATGCGAATACCGGCAGCGCCAGCACGCACCACGGCAGCAGCATCGACACCTCGCCCCAGCTGCGGCCGTAGGTGCCGCCGACGAGCCAGACGACGAAGCGCGCGGGCTGCACGCTTTGCTGCGTGATCAGCCATTGCGCGAGCGTGGTCCACAGCGCGCCGATCACGATGCCGGTCAGCGCGACCGCGAGCGGTGCGTAACGATGCCGGTGATTCAGCACGAGCGTGATCGCGAGCGACGCCGCACCGCCGCTCAACGCGGCCGCCGCGAGCGTCACGTGCCCCATCAGCGGCCACGTCGACAACGCGAACAGCGTGACGAGCCCCGCGCCCTGCGTGACGCCGAGAACTTCGGGGCCGGCGAGCGGGTTGCGCACGACGCTCTGCATCGCGACCCCGCTCACCGCCAGCAGCGCACCCGCCAGGAGCGCACACAGCAGCCGCGGCATGCGCAGGTCGATCAGCATCCGTGCGACGGCATCGTGACCCGACAGCGCGGCCGACCAGCGTGCCGGCGACAGCCATTCGGGGCCGGCCGACACGCCGACGAACACGACGAGCGCGCCGGCCACGACGAACAGCGCGGTGCGCAGCGGCCAGCCGAGCCGTTCGAGCCAGCCGACCATGCGCGTCGCCCCGCCGCCGGCCGCGCGTTCGGCTTGTGCGTGCAGCACGCCCGACCACGCGGCGCCGCGCCGGATCATCGCGAGCATCAGCGGCGTGCCGACGAGCGCGATCGCGACGCCGGTCGACAGCGTCGCGTCGAGGCCCGACGCGAGCACCGCACTGTCGGTGACGAGCACGAGCGCACCGCCCGCGAGCGCCGACAGCGGCACCAGCACGCCGAGCCGCGCCGCGCGTGCGCCGCGCACCTGGCGCAGCAGGTTCGGCGCGACCAGCCCGACATACGACAGCGGGCCCGCGATGCTGACGGCCACGCTGGTGAACGCGACGGCGACGATCGTCGCCGCGAGCCGCGTCGCGTCGACACGCACGCCGGCCGCGGCCGCCGCCTCGTCACCGAGCGCGAGCGGATTCAGCGGCCGGATCACGAACGGCAGCGCCAGCAGCGGCACGACGAGCCAGCGTGCGGCGAGCGCGAGCCCGGTCGCGCCCGGCTGATAGAGACTGCCGTTGGTCCACAGCGCGGCGCCCGCGATGTTCTGCTCGAAGAACGCGAGCACGAGCGTCGACAGCGCCGCGAACAGCAGCATGCAGACGCTGCCCGCGAGCACGAGCCGCAGCGGCGTCGCGCGCCAGCCGCCGGCCGCGACGATCGCGCACGCGGCGGCGACCAGCCCGCAGACGAACAGCAGCGGCACCGATGCGACCCCGGCGAGCGCCGGCACCAGCATCGCCGCGAGCAGGCCGAGCTGGGCGCCGCCCGTCACGCCGAGCAGGTCGGGGGACGCGAGCGGGTTGCGCGTGAGCGACTGGAACAGCGCGCCCGCGATGCCGAGGCAGCCGCCCGCCACGAGCGCGGCCGCGACGCGCGGCAGGTTGAGATCGAACAGGAACACGCCCGCGAGCGCGGCCGCGTCGCTGCCCGGCACGGCGTTCCACCACACGCGCAGGTCGGGTGCGACGCGCAGCACCGCCAGCACCGCGATCAGCGCGACGAGGCCGAGCGCGAGCGCGCCGGCGCGGCGGCCGGCTGCCGCACCGTGGGCGCCCTGCCCGCTCGCGGCGAGCCGTTTGCGCATCGCGAACGTCGTCATACGGCGATATCCCGCTGGACTGTGCGATCGAACGCGTCCGTCGCGCCGGATGCCGGCGGTCCGTAGGCCGGCACGCACATCGGCGCGCCCGTCTGCGGATGCGCGAGCTTCAGCATGTCGACGCCGAACGCCGCGCGCAGCCGCGCCGGCTCCAGCATCGCGTCGGGCGAGCCCTGCGCGACGAGGCGGCCGGCACGCATCAGCACGATGTCGTCGCTGTACGCCGCTGCCTGGTTCAGGTCGTGCAGGACCCACACGATCGTCAGCCCGCGCGCGCGGTTCAGCGCGCGCAGCGCGTCGAGGATGTCGAGCTGGTGATGGATGTCGAGATAGGTCGTCGGCTCGTCGAGCAGGACGATCGGCGCCTGCTGCGCGAGCGCCATCGCGATCCACGCGCGCTGCCGCTCGCCGCCCGACAGCGCGCCGACGTCGCGCCCGGCGTCGCCGGCGAGACCGCTCGTGTCGAGCGCCTCGTCGATCGCC
This sequence comes from Burkholderia sp. Bp9099, assembly GCF_003857805.1. NCBI lineage: Bacteria > Pseudomonadati > Pseudomonadota > Betaproteobacteria > Burkholderiales > Burkholderiaceae > Burkholderia > Burkholderia sp. Bp9099. The sequence continues at coordinate 149,331 of NZ_QTPU01000003.1, read as the reverse complement.
GCATGATCGGCGCGCGACAGCCCGCGCAGGAAGCCGCCGTACGCGTAGCGCCCGTACGCGACGAGCTCGCGCACCGTCAGGCCCGACGGAATCTGGTTGAACTGCGCGAGCATCGTGAGCTCGCGCGCGAGCGCGCGGCGGCGAAACGACGCGAGCGGCTTGCCGTTCACGTCGACCTGGCCCGCACGCGCGGGCTGCAGGCCCGCGAGCGTGCGCAGCAGCGTGCTCTTGCCGCAGCCGTTCGGGCCGCACAGCGCCGTGACGCGGCCGGCCGCGATCGACAGGTCCAGCCCGTCGATCACGACATGGTCGCGATAACCCACGCTCAGCCCGCGCGCGGCCAGCGCGGCGGTACTACGCGTCATCGGTCCTCCGTTCGGTCGCGCGCGGGACCGTGTAACTCTGCGCCATCGCGACGACCACCTTGCGCGGCCCCTCGAACGGGTCCCGTGCGTGCGCGGTCAGCATGTTGTCGAGCATCAGCACGTCGCCCGTCCGCCACGGGAACACGATGCGCTGGCGGTCGAGCACGCCGCGGATCTCCGCGAGCGCGTCGGCCTCGAGCGGCTCGCCGTCGCCGTAGTACACGTTGCGCGGCACGTTCTCGAGCCCGACCGCGTCGACGAGCGCTTCCTGCATGTCGTCGTCGAGCGCGGACAGGTGAAACAGGTTCGCCTGGTTGAACCACACACGGTCGCCCGTGCGCGGATGGCGCGCGACGGCCTGGCAGCGTTCGCGCGTGCGCAGCAGCAGTTCGCCGTCGTCGTCGGTGCGCCATGCGCATTCGATCCCGCGCGCCGCGCACATCCGCTCGACCTCGGCCGGCACGTCGGTGCCGAACGATTGCTGCCACGGCAGGTCGAGCCCCTGGCCGAAATTGCGCACGTACAGCAGCTCGCGCTGCTCGAAGCGCGCGATGAGCGCCGGATCGAGCGCGCGATAGACGGCGCGGCTGTCCGCGATCGGCGTCGCCCCGCCCTTCGGCGCCGCGAGCGCGCAATGAAACCAGATCCGCAGCGGCCACTCGCGCGTATACGACTGTTCGTTGTGCAGCGGAATCGCGCGGTGCGGCGGGTATTCGGTCGACGTGTAGACAGCGCCCTCGACCTGGCTGCGCGGCGTCGACGCGTATTCATAGCCGATCAGCGGATCGCCGAACGATGCCGCGAACTGCTGGAACGCATCGATCGACGGCACGTGAAAGCCCGTGAACAGCACACCGCCCGCCCGTTCGAGCGTGTCGGCCGCGATCGCATGCGCGAGCGGCGCGATCTCGTCGATCGAAATGCCGTCGGCGCTGCGCGGCGACACGACGGTGGGCAGCCCCGGCTCGATACGCAGGTCGTCGAGCGTCGGCAACGAAAGCAGGGTCATGCAACGTCCTCTTCAGGTGACGCGCCGGATCGCGGCGCGGCGGGTCACGACGTGCGCGTCGCGCGCTCGCCGTCCATCGCGCGGCGCAGGCTCGCGGGGCGCATGTCGGTCCAGACGGTCTCGATGTGCGCGAGGCAGTCGGCTTTCGGGCCGCGCACGCCGACCTCGCGCCAGCCGGCCGGCACGGGCCGGAACGTCGGCCAGATCGAATACTGTTCTTCGTCGTTGATGACGACCGTGTAGACGAGGTCGTCGGTGTCGGCGGAAGGCGTCGTGGCTTGCGTCATGATCGAAAAAACGGGAAGCGGTTGAAGGATGCGAAGCGGCAAGTGACCGGACCGTCGGATCGTTGGACCGTTGAATCGGCCGCTCCTGTCTTGAAGACGATTGGCCGGCGCGTTTTTTTACCGTCGCCGCGCGCGGCCGCCGAGAAACACCGGGCACGCGACGCCGCGATGGCATGCGTCGAGGCATTCCGCGCAGTGCCGCTCCGCGTCGCGCACCATGAAATGCACGAGGGTTTGCGACACGTTCAGCGCGCGCGCCGCGGTCTGCAGCGTCTCCTCGCGCAGCCGCACCATCTCGAACGCCGCGCGGCTGCGCGCCGGCAGGTCGTCGAGCGCGGCCCATACGCGACGCAGCGTGTCGCGCGTCAGCAGCGCGGCCTCGGGCGTCGGTTCCGGCGACGGCACGTCGAAGCCGTCGTCCTCTTCCGTGTGATAGACGTTCTCGAGGCTTTGCCGGCGGCACGCGTCGATCGACGCGTTGCGCACCATCCGCGTCACGTACGCGACCGGCTGGCGCACGGCGTCCTGGTTCGGGAATTCGACGAGCTTCACGAACACGTCGTGCACGACGTCCTCGGCCCGGCTCGCACAACCGACGAAGCCGCGCGCGACGTTGACGAGCATCGTGCGATGGGCAATCAGCACGTCGAGCAGCGCGCCCTGCGCACGCGGCTGCGCGCCGCGATGCGCCCGCGGTGCGGGACGTGACGGGAGGTCCGGACAACTGCCGAGGAACGGGTTCGCCGCTGCGGCTGCCGGCCGTTCGAGCACTTCCGCCATTGCCATCGATCTGCTCCGTCAGATTTCGAGATAGCGCAATTTAACGTAAACGCAAATCATTCTCAATGCGATTACGAAATGCCCCTTCAGATCGTCAGGATTTGTCTGATTAATTGACGGGATCCGTGTTTTTGTCGGACGGGATGGCTGCCGCGCAGCGGTGGCGTGGGGAAAGCTTTCCGCGGGAAGGAATTGGCATGGCACCGTAAACGGCCCGCGGCGCCAGGTGGGTGTGGCACGGCGTCGGGAGCGCCGCAAAGAAGCGCCGGCATGCCGGCGCTTCTTTCATGGCGCGCGCGACGCGTCCGGCCGCGCACGCAGCGCGCGTCAGTAGATGAACAGCCGGATCGTTGCGGTTGCATCGAACCGCCCGATCTTCGGCGGCCCGAACGACTTCAGCACCGCGTCCATCCGCACGCTTTGATTCATCACGTTCGACGGAAACTGCGCGAGCGTGAACTGCTGGTTGAACGGAATCGCGTTGCCCTTGCTGTCCTCGATGCCGATCCCGAAATTGCTGTCCTTCGCCGGCACCAGCAGGCCGTTCTGCAGCGGATAGCTCGTTTCGAAATAGCCGTCGACGCGCACCGCGACGTTGCACTTCTTGGACAACGACAACGAGAACGGCTTGCGCGGCACCGCGGGCAGGAAGCCGTTACCCACCGCCTGCACCTGTCCGAAGTTGACGATGCCCGGTTCGGGCGTCACGAGCACGTCGACGAAGCACGGCGTCGGCTTGAGGTTGCGCAGGCCGCTCAGGCGGTACTGGAAGCTCGTGCCGAATGCATTCAGCCCGAACTCGCCGTCGAACTGGAACACCGTGTAGATATCGCTCGGCGGCTGGACCCAGTTGCCCTTCTTGCGCACGACGACCTGGTAGTCGATGCTGATGCGGGTCTGCTCGCAACGCCTGTGATCGAAGTCTTCCCTGCTGCACGGCGGCACCGCATAGCCGGTAAACACCCCGCCGCCGCGATTGCTCGTCTTGTCGAAGTAGTCGACGCCCTTGTAGCGGATGCCGATCTCCAGCCCCCACGCGGCCGGGTTCGTGCGATTCGGATTCGCGTAGAAATAGATGTTGTCGACGACTTTCAGGCTGTCGGCATCGCCGAGGTCCTTGTAGCAATACCCCGACGTCGTGCGGACCGGCGACACCCAGATCACGTAGCCGTCCGGCGCGTCGGTCGGATACGACGCCACGCCGCCGATCGGCTCGGTCAGCGAGGTCGCGCCGCTGTTCGTCAGGCATCGCAGCGCCCACGCCGGCTGCGCCGCCGCGACCAGCAACGCAAGCACGAGCCAGCGCAGCCATGCTGCCGGCCATTGCCGTTCGCGCATCCCGCCGCTCATCGCTTCACGCTCTTGCACGCACCGGCGTCGCACGCGTATTCGACCGCCACCTGGCCGCCGTAATCGTCGATATGCGTGACGAACAGCGTCGACGGCGTCGCGGCCTTGAACGGCACGCCGGCCGTGCTCATCGGGCTCACCATCACCGGCTCGATCGGCACCGGCGTCTTCTGCGCGCCGGCCGTCACCTCCACCACCGTCACGTGGTACGGCGTCGGGTTGTCGAACACGAGCGTGTGCGCGGCCGGGTCCACCCGCAGCGTCATCGGCAGCGTCCAGTCCTCGTCGCGCGCGGGCTGCACGGCCTTCGGCCGGTAGAACAGCTTCATCTGCGTATGCAGCGCGATCTGCAGCGTGTTCGGTATATCGGACTTCGGCGGCACTTCGCGGATGTTCAGGTAGAACACCGATTCGCGATCGGCCGGCAGCGCGGCACCGGGCAGCTTCGCGATCCGCAGCACGTTGCGCTCGTTCGCCTCGATGCGCTGCAGCGGCGGCACGACCATCAGCGGCGACGCGATCTTGTTGCCCTTCGCGTCCTCGAGCCACGACTGCACGAGATACGGATACGTCGTGCTCTTGTTCGTGATCGTGACGATCGCGGCCTGTTCGCCTTCGTTGAAGATCACGCGGGTGCGGTCCGGGACGATCGCCGCGTGCGCGACACCGGCGAGCAGCGCGCTCGCCGCGCTCAGCATGCACGACGCGCGGCGCAGGAAGGAAAGGGAGAAAACGTGGTTCATCGCTGGATCCGTGAAATCATCGTTCGATCCGTGCGGCCGCTGCGTGCGACTCGCCGGATGCCTGGCACGTCACCGGAATCGGCGTGCCTTCGAGTTGAAGCTGGTTCGGCAGCACGTCCACCGTGCACAGCGTGCGTTCGCCCGCGCGCACCGCGAGCGCCGATTTCGGCTGAACCTGGGTCAGGAACGCCGCGCCGCCCTCGCCGACGATGCCGAGCTCCTTGCCGTTCGCCGCGTCCTGCACCGATGCGCCGAACGGCAGCGGCTTGCCGGCCGCGTCGGTCAGCGTCAGGTACAGGTTGCTGCCGCGCGCCGCCGAAAACCTGACGAAGCCGATCGCGCCGTCGGTCAGCACCATGCGCTGGATCGGGTTCGATACCTGCACCTCGAGCGGCAGCTTCTCGACGTTGACGGTCGCGTCGTACACGTTGTACGGCGAGATCCCGTCGAGCACCGCATAGCCGCGCGAGTCGGTGTGCGTGAGCGTGCCGGACAGCGGCACGTCGCGCACGCCGTCGGTCGAGACCAGGAGGCGCGTATCGCCCGCGTTGCCGTTCGCGTGTGCGGCGAGCCCGTACTGCGTCGCGACGAGCGAGCCGTCGACCTCGAGCGACGCGGCCGCATACGCGTTCGCGACCGTCGACGCCTGTGCGGTCAACTGGACCGTCGACGTGCGCTGGCGGAAACTCGCGTTCGCCGATGCGCGGCCGTCGGTCGCGCCCGCGTTGACCTGGTAGGTGCGGCCGTCCGGATCGTCGTAGATGTAGCCTGCGTTCGCGCTCGTGCTGCCGTTGCCCGTCGTCAGGTTCGACGTGACCGTGTGACGACCGCCGATCGGCAGCGTCGCGGTCACCGAGAACTGGTTGCCGCTCGTGCCCGCGCTTTGCGTACGGAACGCCGACAGGCTGACGTTCAGGTTGCGCAGCGCACCGATCGAGAACGCACGCGTCAACGTGAGGCCGATGCGCTGCTCGGACGAGCGCGCCCAGTAAGTCGTCTGGTCGTACGAAAAATAGGTCGACGTGTCGCCGAAGCGCTTCGACAGCGTCGCCGAATAGCGCTGCTTGCTGTTGGCGAGGCCGTATGCGGTCGGGTCGCCCGAGAACTGCGCGAAGTTCGTGTATTCGCGCTCGGAAAAGCGGTAGCCGAAAAAGCGCACGTCGGCATCGAGCGTGTCGAAATGCTTCGAATAGTTGATCCGGTACGAGTTGCCGTTGCGCGTCGCGCCGTTCCACCACAGGCGCGCACGCGCATGCGTGACATCGGCCGAGACTGCGCCGAACGTGCCGAAATCGCGGCCGACACCGAGCGCGATCGACGTATAGCCCGACGCGGCGATGAAGCCGCCGTACACGGTGAAATCCAGCGGCAGGCCGTACGCCGCTTCACCGAAACCGAAGAACGGCGTGATGCCGGCGCCACCGAACTGCCGCGGCTTGCCGACCGCGGCCTTGTAGCGCAGCTGTCCGGTGCGCGCGAGAAACGGCACGGCGGCCGTCGTCACCTGGAAGCGCTGCACGCTGCCGTCTTCTTCCTCGACTGCGACGTCGAGCGTGCCCTGCACGCTCGTGTTGATGTTCTGCAGCGCGAATGCGCCCGGCGACACGCGCGTCACGTACAGCACGCGGCCCGCCTGCGAGACGGTCACGGTCGCGTTGGTGCGCGCGACGCCCGCGATCAGCGGCGCATAGCCGCGCAGCGAAGGCGGCAGCATGCGGTCGTCGCTGCGGATCGACGCGCCGGTCAGCGCGAACGTGTCGAAAATGTCCGAACTCAGGTAGTCGTCGCCGAACGTCACCGTCGACTGGATCGACGGCAGCGCACGAAATGCGTAAAGCCGGCTGAAGCGGAACGTGCGATCCGCGTACGCGCTGCTGCCCGCGTTCGACTGCGCCTGGTAGTCGCCGCGAAAGCGCCACGCGTCCCAGTTCGCGCCGATCGTTCCGTAGGCCTGGATCGAATTCGTCTGCTCGCCGCCCGAACCGAAGTTGCGGTTCGTGTTCGCGATCACGCGATAGTCGAGCATCGCGCCCGGAATCCCTTCGGACCAGCGCTCCGGCGGCAGGTAGTTCGAATCGGTGAATTCGAGCGCGGCCTGCGGAATCGTGATCTTGAGCCGACCGTCGCTCTTCAGGTAACGCACGGTGGCGCCCTCGATCGCGCCGAGATCGACGCAGCGACCGCCCTGGAAGCGCGGCAGGTCCTTCGCGAGCGACGGCTTCAGCCCGAACTGCGCGACGAGTTCCGGAGGCAGGCACGGCTTGCCAGCGCCGGACGGGTCGAGCGCGATGAACTGGATCGCCTGCAGCCCGTAGAACAGGTCGTTGACCTGCACGTCGAGCATGTATTCGCCCGGCAGCGTGAAGTCGGCCTGCGCGAACTGCGACAGGTCGAAGTTGTTCGAGCCGTCGATGTCGAGGAACGACGAATTGAATTCCGTCGCATGGCTCTGGCTGCCGACCACCAGCACGGAGACGCAAAGGAAGGAATGTCTGATTCGCACGCGGTGCTACCGGAAGTCCGAGAAAAACTGGGCAGGAAAACAGGCAGGAGAAGGGGTGCGCGCACCCCTCCCCCGTGACGGCCGCTTACTGGTAGCGAACCGTGAAGTTCGCGACGCCGTCGGCCGTACCCGGCGTCACGTCGGCTGCCGTCGCTTCGTAGCGTGCAGCGAAGCGCACGGTGTTGTTGCCGTTCTGCAGCAGGGTTGCAGCGGCCTGTTCGACGCCGTTGTCGAGGTCTTCGCCCGTTGCGCCCTGTACGCGGATGCCGACGTTGGTTGCCGAGCCGATCGTGGCGAGCAGCTTCGGCTGGGCCGCGTTCGACGTACCCGTGAACGTGAAGAATGCGTTCTTCGAGATGCTGGTGTCGCAGTCGGTCAGGACGATGTCGAACTTGACCGGCTCGGACTTGTCGCCGGCCTTCTTGAACGTGTGGGTCGGCACCTTGCCGAGGTTCACGGTCTGGTTGACCGAACCCGAGTCGATACCGCACGCGCCCGCGACGATCTCGCCCGTGAAGTTGATCGTGCCGGTGCCGGCTGCGAAGGCCGAGGTGGACAGGGCTGCGAGTGCGACAGCGGCCAGGAGGGATTTTTTCATGACGTTTTCCGTGAGAATTGCAAAGGGAATGGACGACGTGGCGGATACAAAAGGCAGCGTGTGGTTGGCTTCCGTCCGTCACGAGGCGGCATTATCGAGATATGAATGAAAGAATTCTGTAAAGCATTGTCAAATCGCAAATGACAATCTTCGCCTTGCGTACTTTCAAACCCACTGTTTCCTTGAAATTCTCAATCACGATATTTTCATCCGCAGTCCTTTTTGATTTTCTAGAACCGACTGAAAATTAAAGACATTTCCTTTTTGGGATCGCTTATTCCCCGCCCTCCCTTGCTGGATATGGCTTCGACGGATTACCAATCAAAAATGCCAAAATTCTGTCCGATCCTGCCATCGTTGCCCGACCGCAACGAATGCATTCATCGATTTTCAACTGAGAGGAAATTAACGGCCGATTTTCGGTGTTGCGGATTTCTCGCGCAAACGATTGCGCAATCCGCACAAACGTTTTACCGCGACATTTCGTCACCCGTCATTATTCCCGATACAAGAATCAATTGAATCGTCAACCCGGGATTAAAAGCCGCATGTAATGCCGTGCGCCGTCTCGGCATTCGGCGTACATGCGCGACGACGCGCACGCGACGTTTCGGTGCCCTGGATGGAATCGAAAAAGGAGGAAGTCCGGCACGCTCGGGGCCGTGTGACGACACGATCGGTCGCCAGGATGCGTGACGGGTTGAAGGCGCGCTTCAGCTCGACAGCGGGGAGAAACTACGTGGATGACGACGACGCGCGGATGCGTTCATCGTCGATCGGTGCCGATGGCCGGATGGACGCCACACCGGCCGGGGTGGCGACGACACATCGCAATGCGCGATCGCCACCCGCACGGCTAGCGAATCACGCGGCGGCCTCCCCGGCTGACGCCGGCGTCCAGCCGCCGCCCAGTGCGCGATACAGCGCAATCGCATTCGCGAGCCTCAGTTCCTTGAGCCGGATCAGTTCCTGTCCCGACTCGTACGTGCTGCGCTGCGCGTCGAGCAGTTCGAGATACGTCGCGACGCCGCCCGCATAGCGGCGCTCGGCGAGCTTCAGCCGCGCGCCGTCGGCCGCGTACACGTCCTGCTGCGCGGCAAGCTGGCGATCGATCCAGTCGCGCGCGGCGAACGCGTCGGCCACTTCGCGAAACGCGGTCTGCACGGTCTTCTCGTATTCGGCGACCGCGATGTGCTTGCGCGCGGTCGCGACGTCGAGATTCGCGCGATTGCGGCCGCCCGCGAAGATCGGCAGCGTGATGCGCGGCGCGAACGTCCACACGCTCGTGCCGCCCGCGAACAGGCTCGAGAACGCGTCGCTGACCGAGCCGTAGTCGGTCGTCAGCGCGACGCGCGGGAAGAACGCCGCGCGCGCGGCGCCGATCTGCGCGTTCGCGGCCTTGAGCCGCGACTCGGCCTGCCGGATGTCCGGCCGCCGCTCGAGCAGCGCGCTCGGCGCGCCGGGTGCCACCGGCGCGACCGCGAGCGCGTCGAGCGCGGTGCCGTCGGCCGGCACCGTGCGCGCGAAATCGCCGGCAAGCAACTGCAGCGCGCGCACCGACTGCGCGTGTTCGCGCTGCAGCGCGGCCTGCGACGCACGTGCGGACGCGACCAGCATCTCGGCCGAGCGCAGCTCGATCGCATCGCTCGTGCCGGCCGCATAGCGGCGCTGCGTGAGCGCGGCGATGCGCTCGCGTGCGTCGAGGGTGTGCTGCGCCAGCGCCAGTTGTGCGTGCAACGACCGTTCGGAAACGTACGCGCCGGCGACTTCGGCAATCACGCCGATGCGCACCGTGCGCTGCGCGTCGGCCGTCGCGAAATACTCGGCGAGCGCCGCATCCGACAGGTTGCGCACGCGGCCGAACAGGTCGAGCTCGTACGCGCTGATACCCACGCCGGCGCGATACAGCCCGCTCACCGCGCTCTCGCGCACGACCGGGTCGTACTGGCGCGTGCGCTCGTAGCCGAGGTTCGCGTCGAGCGACGGCATCAGGTCCGCACGCTGCACGCCGTACAGCGCGCGCGCTTCGTCGAGCCGGCCGGCCGCGATCCGCAGGTCGCGATTGTTCGCGAGCGCCGCGTCGATCCAGGCCTGCAGCGCCGGGTCGGTGAAATATGCGCGCCAGTCGTCGAGCAGCGCGGCATCGGCAGGCGCCGCGACCGACGCCGGCTGCGTGCCGCCGTCGACCGGCGCATAGCTGGCCGGCACCGGCGCCGCCGGCCGCTCGTAGCGCGGCGCGAGCGAGCAGCCGGCGAGCGCGAACGCGAGTGCCGCGGCCAGCGCGACCGGGGCCCGCGGCGTCGAGCGCGCCTTCAGGTGAAACGTCATTGCGCACCCTCCATCGTCGCCGGCCGCGACCCGCCGCGCCGGCGCGGGCCGACGTCGAACAGGCGGCCGACGATCACGAAAAACAGCGGGACGAGGAATACCGCGAGCACCGTCGCCGTGATCACGCCGCCGAGCACGCCGGTGCCGATCGCCATCTGCGCGCCGGACGCGGCGCCCGATGCGAACGTGAGCGGCAGCACGCCGACGCCGAATGCGAGCGACGTCATCACGATCGGCCGCAGCCGCAGGCGCGCGGCCTCGAGCGCCGCGTCGACGAGCGACATGCGCTGCGCGACCAGGTCCTTCGCGACTTCGACGATCAGGATCGCGTTCTTCGCGGACAACCCGATCGTCGCGATCAGCCCCACCTTGAAGTAGATGTCGTTCGGCATCGCGCGCAGCGTTACGCCGAGCACCGCGCCGATCACGCCGAGCGGCACGACCAGCATCACCGCGAACGGGATCGACCAGCTCTCGTACAGCGCCGCGAGCGCGAGAAACACGACGAGCACCGACAGCGCGAACAGCATCGGCGCCTGTGCGCCCGACAGCCGCTCCTCGAACGACTGCCCCGACCACGCGTAGCCGATGCCGGCCGGCAGTTTCGCGGCGAGCCGCTCGATCGCGGCCATCGCTTCGCCGCTGCTGTGTCCCGGCGCGGCCGAGCCGTTGATCGTGAACGACGGATAGCCGTTGTAGCGCGTGAGCTGCGGCGGCCCGAGCGTCCAGTGCAGCGTCGCGAACGCCGCGAGCGGCACCATCTCGCCGCGCGCGTTGCGCACGCGCAGCTTCTGCACATCGTCCGGATCGAGCCGGTGCCGCCCGTCGGCCTGCACGATCACGCGGCGCACCTGCGTGCCGTGCATGAAGTCGCCGATATAGTCGGAGCCGAACATCACCGCGAGCGTCGTGTTGATCTCGTCCATCGACACGCCGAGCGCCGACGCCTTGGCACGATCGATGTCGAGCTTGAGCTGCGGCGCGTCCTGCGTGCCGGCGAACATCAGGTCGGTGAGCGCCGGATCCTTGCCGCCCGCCGCGAGCAGTTGCTCGCGCGCGGCGCTGAACGCCGCATGGTCGAGCCCGCCGCGGTTCTGCAGCCGGAAGTCGAAGCCGCCCGTCGAACCGAGATCGGGCAGCGCCGGCGAGTTCATCGCGAACACCGTGGTGTTCGCCGTGCCCGCGAAGCGCGCGTTGATGCGCGCGACGATCGCCTGCACGTGATCGCGCCCGGCCTTGCGCTCCTTCCAGTTCTTCAGCGTGACGAAGATCATCCCGCCGTTCGGCCCCTCGCCGTACAGGTTGAAGCCGCCGAGCGCGAACGTGTACGCGGCCGGCTCGTCGCGACGAATGTACGATTCGACCTCGCGCACGCTCTGCATCGTTTCCGCTAGCGGCGTGCCCTGCGGCCGGATCACCATCACCATGAAGTTGCCCTGGTCCTCGTCGGGCAGGAACGCGCTCGGCAGTTGCGTGAGCATCAGCGCGGCCGCCGCGGTCAGCGCACCGTACACGACCAGCCAGCGCAGCGGCTTGTTCAGCATCGCGCCGACGCGCGTCGCATAGCGCTGCGTCGAGCGCGCGACGAAGCGGTTGAACCAGCCGAAGAAACCGCGCTTTTCGTGATGGTCGCCGGATACCGGCTTGAGCAGCGTCGCGCACAACGCGGGCGTCAGCGACAGCGCGAGAAACGCCGAGAAGCCGATCGAGACCGCGAGCGCCAGCGCGAACTGCCGGTAGATGTTGCCCACCGCGCCGCCGAAGAACGCCATCGGCACGAACACCGACGTCAGCACGACCGTGATGCCGACGATCGCGCCGCTGATCTGCTGCATCGCCTTGACGGTCGCGTCGTAGGGCCCGAGCCCTTCCTCGACCATCAGTCGCTCGACGTTCTCGACGACGACGATCGCATCGTCGACGAGGATGCCGATCGCGAGCACCATCCCGAACATCGTCAGCACGTTGATCGAGAAGCCGGCCGCATGCATCACGCCGAACGTGCCCGCGAGCGCGACCGGCACGACGAGCGTGGGGATCAGCGTCGCGCGCAGGTTCTGCATGAACAGGAACATCACGAGGAACACCAGCACGCCGGCCTCGACGAGCGTCGTGACGACCTTGTTCATCGACACGCGCACGAACGACGACGTCTCGTACGGGATCTGGTATTTCACGCCCGGCGAGAAGTAGGCGGACAGCGCGTCCATCGCCGCGCGCACGCGCTGCTCGGTGGCCACCGCGTTCGAGCCGGGCGCGAGCTTGATGCCCATGCCCGTGGCGACCTTGCCGTTCACGTACGACGGATAGTTGTAGTCGTTGCCGCCGAACTCGATGCGCGCGACGTCGCGCAGATAGAGCGCGGCGCCGTCCGGCTGCGTGCGCAGCGCGATCGCGCCGAAGTCGGCCGGCGTCTTCAGCGGCGCGTCGGCGAACACCGTCGCCGCGATCGGCGCGCTGTCCGGCACCGCGCTGCGGCCGATGTCGCCGACCGTCACGCGCGCGTTGTGCGCACGCACGGCCGACGCGATGTCCGACGCGGTGAGGCCGTGCCCGGCCATCTTCACCGGGTCGGGCCAGATCCGCATCGCGTATTCGGCGCCCCAGAACTGCACCCGGCCGACGCCGTCGACGCGGCGCAGCGCCTGCACGACGTTCGCCGACGCGTATTCGCCGAGCTGCACGTCGCTCATCCGGCCGTCGTCGGACGTCAGCGACACGACGAGCTGGATGTTGTCCGCGGCCTTCTCGACCTGGATGCCGTCGCGCCGCACGGGTTCGGGCAGCCGCGCCTCGACCGTCTTCAGCCGGTTCTGCACTTCGACGGCCGCGAGATCGGCGTTGACGCCCTGCTTGAACGTCAGGTAGAGCGATGCCATCCCGGCGCTGCTCGTCGCGGACGTATACAGCAGCCCCGGCGCGCCGTTCATCTCGCGCTCGATCAGCGCGGTCACCGATTCCTCGACGACCTGCGCGGACGCACCCGGATACGTCGCATAGATGCTGACGACGGGCGGCGCGATGTCCGGATACTGCGCGACGGGCAGCGCGCGAATCGCGAACACGCCGCCGAGCATGATGAAGAGTGCGATCACCCACGCGAAGACGGGGCGATTGATGAAGAAACGTGCCATGTTGGTCTATGTGAACCGGTCAGGTTTGACGGGCGGCCGCCGGTGATGCGGCCTTCGCCGACGAGGCCTTCGTCGGCGAGGCCTGCTCGACGGGCTTGACGGTGGTATCCGGCGCGAACTGCGCGGCGTTGTCGACGATCACGCGCTCGCCGCCCGCGAGACCGCGCGTGATGCGCCAGTCGCGGCCGCTCATCCGGTCGGCGGCGACTTCGACGTCCTTCACCTTGCCGTTCTCGTCGACCACGCGCACCGATGTGCGATCGGCCGTGCGCAGCAGCGCATCGCGCGGCACGAGGATCGCGCGCTGGTCGACGGCCGCGTCGAGCGCGATCCGCACATACGCGCCCGGCAGCAGTTCGCGCTCGGGATTCGGGAACAGCGCGCGCATCGCGACGGTATCGGTGGTCGGATCGACCGCGAGATCGCTGAACAGCAGCTTGCCCTTCAGCGGATACGCGGTGCCGTCGGCGCGCAGCAGCGTCACCGTGACGTCGTGCTGCGCGATGCCCGTCGCGCGCCCGCTCTTCACCGCGCGGCGCAGTGCGTCGACGTCGGCCGCCGGCTGCGAGAAATTCACGTAGATCGGGTCGAGCTGCTCGACGGTCGTGAGCGGCGTCGCCTGGTCCTGGCCGACGAGCGCGCCTTCGGTCACGAGCGCGCGCCGGGCGCGGCCGGAAATCGGCGCGGTGACGGTCGCATAGTCGAGCTGCAGTTGCGCGCGGGCGAGCTCGGCCTGCGCGGACGCGACGTCGGCCTTCGCCTGCGTGTCGCCCGCGACGGCCTCGGTGTGATCGCGCTCGCTGACCGCGCGGTCGCGCACCAGGTCGTCGTAACGGCGGCGCTTGTCGCTCGCCGCGAGCGCGGCGGCCTGCGCCTTCGCGAGCGCCCCTCTCGCTGCGTCGCGCGCGGCCTTCAGCGGTGCGGGGTCGATGCGGAACAGCACCGCGCCCTGCTCCACTTCCTGGCCTTCCTCGTAAGTCCGCGCGGTGACGATGCCCGCGACCCGCGCGCGCACTTCCGCCTGCCGATATGCGTCGAGCCGGCCCGGCAATTCGACGGTCATCGGCACGGCCGTCGGACGCACCGTCACGACCGTCGCGTTCTGGATGGCCTCCGGCGCCTTGTCCCGTTCGCCCTTTCCGCAGCCGGTCGCGGCCAGCACGGCCGCGAGCGCGAACGACGCCAGCCGCAGGCGGCGCCCCAGGGAGCGTTTGTTATTCATGTGCTGACCTCGGATCGTTCGCCGCCGATACAATGCGGCGGCTCAGGGTGGCCGATTATAATCAGTCACGACTGATTAAATACAGGCGGTCGTCATCCGGCCGCCATACTGTCTCAATAAAACGACAGCGAACTGTAAGGAAATTCACGACATGGCCCGCAAGACCCGGGAAGAATCGCTCGCCATCAAGCACCGGATCCTCGACGCCGCCGAGCTCGTGCTGCTCGAAAAAGGCGTCGCGCAAACCGCGATGGCGGACCTCGCCGAGGCCGCCGGAATGTCGCGGGGCGCCGTGTACGGCCATTACCGCAACAAGATGGAAGTGTGTCTCGCGATGTGCGACCGCGCATTCGCGCGTACGTCGGAAGGGTTCGACGCGGTCGACAGCCTGCCCGCGTTCGCCACGCTGCGCCGCGCGGCATCGCATTACCTGCGGCAATGCGGCGAGCCGGGCGCGATGCAGCGCGTGCTCGTGATCCTCTATACGAAATGCGAGCAGAGCGAGGAGAACGGCGCGTTGCAGCGCCGCCGCATGCTGCTCGAGCTGCAGATGCTGCGCATCACCAAGGCGCTGCTGCGCCGCGCGATCGCGGCCGGCGAACTGGCCGCCGATCTCGACGTGCATCTCGCGGCCGTCCATCTCGTGTCGCTGCTCGAAGGCGTGTTCGCATCGATGATCTGGACCAACCGCTTGCGCGGCAATCTGTGGAACGACGCGGAAGCGATGCTCGACGCCGGCTTCGACGCGGTCAGGACATCCGCCGCGCTGCGCGTGCGCGCGCAAAAATTTCCTGTCTGACGAAAAGCCGCGCAATAAATGCTGATTTAACCCGATTTACCGCAGTGCGAAACGAATGAGCCGACCCTCTTTAAAATTTTTAACGTTTCGCGGAACATCGGTAGACTGACGCTGTCATCTTTCTTTAGCGTCTTCGTGATAAACCGGGTTCGACCCGGAAAGGTCACGCCGCCGTTCGAAGCGGGCCTGCCCGCGAGTTGGGTCGAACGGAAACGACACAGGCCCCTGGCGGGGCCTGTTTTGTTGCACGCCCGTCGCCCGCCCCGTCGTCACCCGACGGATCTGCCGCCGATGGTTCCCGCCCACACCTCTTTGAACCGCTTTTCCTGGATGTGGACACCTTTGGTCAAGCCTGCCGCAATTCCTGATGCTTTCGCGCCCGGGCGCGCGCAGCGCCTCGTGCGCGCGCTCGTGCCGGCCGCCGTGCTCGGCGCCCTCGCCGCCTTCGGTCTCGCCGCCGCGCTGCCGGCCGTCTCGCAACTGCCGGGCGCCGTCGACTCGGGCACGGCCGCGCTGCCGCAGCGCGTGCTGTCCGACACGCCGTTTCCCACCGCGCAGCATTTCGTGACGAGCGAACTCGCGCGCACGATCGGCGAGCGCAACGAACGCGACGAACGCCCCGACCGCAACCTGCAGCCGGGCCTGTTCGCGCCGCTCAGCGCGCACCGCAACGACATGCTCGGCTATACGAGCCTGTTCCAGCTCGCGCCGCCCGAGCAGCAGCACGGAATGCGCGCGGGCGACATCGAACTCACGCTGTCCGATACGCTGAACCGTCTCGACGTGCCGCCCGAAGTGCGCATCCAGCTCGGCGATCTCGTCACCGGCAAGGTCGCGCTGCGCGCTGGCGCGCAGCGCGGCGACTACTACCGCATCGCGTACGACACCAACAACGGCACGCCGCACCTCACCGCGCTCGAGCTGCGCGTCGCGGGCCGCACGTTCGGGGCGATCTGGTTCCGCGCGCCGGGCGCCGACCACGGCGCGTACTACACGCTCGACGGCGCGCCGCTCGAAGCGGCCGCGTTCACGATGCCGGTCAAGTGGACGCGCATCAGCTCGTTCTTCGGCGAGCGCGTCCACCCGCTGTCGCAGGCGATGGCATTCCATACCGGCGTCGACCTCGCCGCACCGTCCGGCACGCCCGTCAATGCGGCGGCCGACGGCATCGTGTCGTTCGTCGGAACCGATCCGGGCGGCTACGGCCACTACGTGATCGTCGATCACGCCGACGGTTATTCGACCTACTACGCGCATTTGTCCGCGTTCGCGCGCGGGCTGAAGACCGGCGAAACCGTCAAGCAGGGCCAGCGCATCGGCTCGGTCGGGATGACCGGCGCGGCCACCGGTCCGCACCTGCATTTCGAAGTGCGCGTCGCGAACGACCCGGTCGATCCGCTCGTCACGCTCGCGAGCGCGCAGACGGGGCTGTCCGACATGCAGCTCACCGCGTTCCGCCAGGAAGCGGCGCAATGGCGCTTCCGCCTCGCGTCGATCAGTACGACGCCGTTTGCATTCGCGCAGAGCGACGGCCCGCTGTGGGGCGATTTCGCGACCGGTCCGTCGACGCTGCGTTCGGTGTTCGATACGCACTACAGCGCGTCCTGACGCTGACGCGCTGAAGTGCTGAAGTTCTCAAGCACCGAAGTTCTGAAGCACCTTCACGCCCGTCGCCGCTCGCTCGGCGACGACGCGGCCCGCTGCGGATAGCCGCACGCTCTCACCTTCATCACCGGAAACGCGCCGCATGCATCGCACGCGGCGCGCACGCCGTCACCGCACCTGTTCCGTGCGTTCAGCCGCAGCCCGCGCGATGCGCTCCGCGCGAGGACGACGCGACAGCAACCAGCGCGCCGCACCGTCGAGCGACGTGCACAGCACCAGATAAATCGCCGCGACGAACAGGAAGATCGGCGCCGGATACACCATCAGCCGGTTGTTCACCTGCGTCGCGACGAACGACAGTTCCGGCACGCCGACGATATACGCGAGCGACGTGTCCTTCACGAGCGCGACCCACTGGTTGACGAACGACGGCGTCATGATCCGGATCGCCTGCGGCAGCAGCACGTAGCGCACGGTCTGCCAGCGCGTGAGCCCGAGCGACAGCCCCGCCTGCCACTGCCCGTCGCCGGCCGCGACGATGCCCGCATGCACCGCATGCGCGAGATACGCGCCGCCGATCAGCGCCAGCGCGCACACGACCGTCGCGAGCCCCGGCACGTCCATGTGCAGCAGCATCGGCATCAGGAAGTACGTCCAGAAGATCAGCATCAGCACCGGAATCGCGCGAAAGAAGCCGATGAACGCGAGCAGCAGCACGCGCAGCGGGCCGCGCGCGAGCGCCATCGCGACACCGAGCGCCACGCCCAGCACCGCCGATGCGATGGCCGACGCGATCGCCAGCACGAGCGACAGCGCGGCGCCGCCGAGCGGGCCATCCGGGAATGCGCCGACGAGCAGGTACGGCAGGTTGTCGAGCAGCAGCGAGAGATCCATCGTCAACGCCCCGCCCCGAGCCGGTCGCGCCATTGCGTGGCCGCGTAGGCACCGGCCTCGATCGCGGCCACCGCGGCGACGTACAGCACGGTCGCGACACCGAAGGCGGCAAAGGTCTTGAACGTCTCCGTCTCGACCTGCCGCGACGCGTACGACAGCTCGGCGACACCGATCGCCATCGCGAGCGACGAGTTCTTCACGAGATTCATGTATTGGCCGAACAACGGCGGCAGCGCGATGCGCACGGCCTGCGGCAGCACGACGTAGCGCAGCGACTGCATCGGCGTGAGGCCGAGCGCCGCGGCCGCATCATGCTGCGCACGGCGCACGCCGCGCAGCCCGGCTTCGCATTCCTCGGCGACGAACGCGGCCGTGTACGCGCTCAACCCGAACCAGCCCGCGACGAACTCGAACGACGGCCATGCGAGCGTGAACGGGCCCGCGCTCAGCTGATGGCGCGCGTTCAGCCATGCGACCCATGTGTCGGGCAGCAACGACGCGACGCCGAAATACCAGAACAGCAACTGCACGAGCAACGGCGTGTTGCGGAACGCGACGACATAGCCGGCCGCGAGCGTGCGCGGCGCCGTTCCGCGCGCATGCCGCATGACGGCGAGCAGCAGTCCGCCGACCGTCGCGGCGAGCGCCGACGCGGCCGCGAGGCCGAGCGTCAGCAGGAAGCCCTGCCAGAGCCAGGACAGATATTTGGGAGCCAAGCCGAGCATGGTGGTGCGGGCGCGAAGCAAGCGATCAGGAGAAACGAAAAACGCCGCGATCCCCGCGCACCGGCACGACCGATGGCGGAGCGCGGCGCGTCCTGCATGCGACTCAGGTCTTGTCGCCGATGCGGAAGATGCGCGTGAGCGGCGTCTTCGTCGTCGGACCGAACCACGCGTCGTAGATCTGGCCCGCGCGGCCATTCGCCTCGAGCCCCTTGAGCGTGTCGTTGACGAAGCCGAGCAGGCGCGTCTCGCCCTTCGGCACGCCGACGCCCATGTAGTCGTTGGAGATCGTGAATGCCGGGATCTCGTAGTTCTGCTTGTCGGGCACGTTCGCGAGCAGGCCGATCAGCTTCGGCCCGTCCTGCGTGATCGCCTGCACGTTGCCGGCGCGCAGCGCGGCGAATGCGAACGGCGTGTCGTCGTACGCGACGATCGTCGCCTTCGGGAATTTCTCGCGCAGCGTGATCTCGTTCGTCGTGCCCTTGTCCGCGCCGACGCGCAAGCCGTTCAGCTGGTCGGCCGATTTCAGCACGCCCTTCTTCGCGAGAAACTGCTGGCCCGACGAGAAATAAGGGATGCTGAAGTCGACCTGCTTCGCGCGCTCGTCGGTGATCGTGAAGTTCGCGAGCACCAGGTCGACCTTGCCGGAGGTCAGGAACGGAATGCGGTTCGCGGGATTGGTCGGCTGCAGCTGCAGCTTCACGCCGAGCTTGTCGGCCAGCGCCTTCGCATAGTCGACGTCGAGGCCGACGATGTGATTGCTCTTGCCGTCGACATAGCCGAACGGCGGATTGCTGTCGAAGGTCGCGACGCGCAGCACGCCGGCCTTCCTGATGTCGTCGAGGCGGTCCGCGTGCGCGACCGTGCCGGCCGCGACGAGTGCGGCCCCGACGAGCCACGTAGCGAGAGTGTGGAGTTTCATGAGCACGACCTGATTTGTTATGAAGGCCGGCGCGGATCGCGCGGCGGCCGGTTCGAGGAACATCGCGACGCTGTGTGTCGTCGCGAAGCCGCTAACGTATCAGCGCGTGCGGCGATTCCGAACCAACAAATGGTGCTTTGCTCTGCGGGTTTCGTGATGAGGCTTGCAGCGGCTGCATGCGGCGCATGCGCACAAAAAAACGCCCGCTGCACGCAGCGGGCGCGAATCCCAGTCAAGGAGGTGTCACACGAACTACGCGTTCAGAATAAGCGCATCGTCCGCTGCGGACAACGAAGCGATTCCGATATCGATATCGTGCGCCCCGCGATGAGCTTGCACGCGCCCATGCGAAAACGTCACGCATAAAAAAACGGCGCTCCGCCTGCATGGCGGAGCGCCGTCCCGTTGCACGTTGCCGGTCGATGCGGGCAGCCCGGCGGGCTGCCCTGCCGATCACGGTTCGTGACGCAGGTACCCTTCCTTGCTCGGATCGCGCATCCGCCACGACACGATCAGCGAGATCGCGCACAGCACCGTCACGTACCAGTAGAAGGTTTCCTCGCTGCCGATCGACTTGAACCACAGCGCGACGTACTCGGCCGAACCGCCGAAGATCGCGTTCGCGACCGCATACGACAGGCCGACGCCCATCGCGCGCACTTCCGGCGGGAACATCTCGGCCTTGATGAGGCCGCTGATCGACGTGTAGAAGCTGACGATCGCCAGCGCGATCGTGATCAGCACGAACGCGGCCGTCGGGCTCGTGACGGTCTTCAGCGCGTGCATCAGCGGCACCGTGCCGATCACCGCGAACGTGCCGAACAGGATCATCGACGTGCGGCGGCCGATCTTGTCGGACAGCGCGCCGAACACCGGCTGGATCAGCATGTAGACGAGCAGCGCGACGGTCATCACGTTGCTGGCCGTCTTCGCATGCATGCCGGCCGTATTCACGAGGTACTTCTGCATGTACGTCGTGAAGGTGTAGAAGATCAGCGAGCCGCCGGCCGTGAAGCCGACCACCGTGAAGAAGGCGCCCTTGTGCTGCCACACGCCGCGGATCGTGCCCGCGTCCTTCTTGTCACGCGATGCGCTCGTCGACGTCTCGTCGAGCGATTTGCGCAGGTACAGCGAGATCAGCGCGGCCGCCGCCCCGCAGACGAACGGAATGCGCCAGCCCCACGCCTTCAGCTCGTCGTTCGACAGCGCCTGCTGCAGGATCACGAGTACCAGCAGCGCGCACAGCTGGCCGCCGATCAGCGTCACGTACTGGAACGACGCGAAGAAACCGCGCCGCCCCTTCAGCGCGACTTCGCTCATGTAGGTTGCGCTCGTCCCGTATTCGCCGCCCACCGACAGCCCCTGGAACAGGCGCGCGACCAGCAGCAGCGCCGGCGCCAGCGCGCCGATCTGCGCATAGGTCGGCAGCACCGCGATCACGAGCGAGCCGCCGCACATCATCAGCACCGAGATCATCATCGCCGTGCGACGGCCGTGACGGTCGGCGATGCGGCCGAACAGCCAGCCGCCGATCGGACGCATCAGGAAGCCGGCCGCGAACACGCCGGCCGTGTTCAGCAGCTGCGTGGTCGTGTTGCCGCTCGGGAAGAACGCCGGTGCGAAGTACAGCGCGCAGAACGAGTAGATGTAGAAGTCGAACCACTCGACGAGGTTGCCCGACGAGGCGCCGACGATGGCGAACACGCGCCGCCGGGTGTCATGCGCGGACAGCGCAGCTTGGTCGGTCTGGACGTCCATGGGTTGGTCTGTTCCTTTTAGTGCTTTCTGGGCGAGACGGCTCGCGGGCCGTCGCGTACGGTCGCACGTGGCACCGGTTCCGGCGGCACGGCGCTACGGGATTTTAGCGAAATGTAAAGTAACGGGCTTTCCGGGTTCGTCCGGATGTAGAAAATTTTTCTCCCGGTACGCGTTCGTCATATGAAAACGCCAGCCCTCAGGCTGGCGTCCGATGCAAACTGCTCTCGGGCGATCGTCAGACGCGCACCTCCGGCGGCACGTAGCGGCACTCGTAGCGCTTGCGCACGGTCCCGGCCTCGTCGACGCTTTCCAGGAACACGTCGAACTGCCAGAGCCGCGCCATGTGCTTGAGCACTTCCTCGCTGTCGTTCGACAGATGGCGGTTGTCGGTCATGAAATGGCGCAGCGTGAGGCTGCGGTCGCCGCGCGTGTTCACGGCCCACACCTGGATGTTCGGCTCGCGGTGATGGATGTCGTACTGCCGCGACAACGCCTGCCGCACGTACTGGTAGCCGGACTCGTCGTGGATCGCCGACACCTCGAGCGAATCGCGCATGTCGTCGTCGAGCACCGAGAACAGCCGCATCTCGCGGATCAGGTTCGGCGACAGGTACTGCGCGATGAAGCTCTCGTCCTTGAAGTTGCGCATCGCGTAGTGCATCGCCGGCAGCCACGGGGTGCCCGCGATCTCCGGAAACCACTTGTAGTCCTCTTCCGTCGGCGCCTCGCAGATCCGGCGGATGTCGCTCATCATCGAGAAGCCGAGCGCATACGGGTTGATCCCGCTGTAGTACGGCTTCGTGACGGGCGGCTGGTAGACCACGTTGCTGTGCGAGTGCAGGAACTCCATCATGAAGCCGTCTTCCAGCTTGCCCTGGTTGTACAGCGTATTCAGCAGCGTGTAGTGCCAGAACGTCGCCCAGCCTTCGTTCATCACCTGCGTCTGCCGCTGCGGATAGAAGTACTGGCCGATCTTGCGCACGATGCGGATCACTTCCCGCTCCCACGGCTCGAGCAGCGGCGCGTTCTTCTCCGCGAAATACAGCAGGTTCTCCTGCGGCTCAGGCGGATAGCGGCCTTCCTGCTCCTCCATCTGCTCGGGCTTCTTGCCCGGCAGCGTGCGCCATAGCTCGTTGACCTGCGACTGCAGATACGCCTCGCGCTCGCGCCGCAGCGCGGCCTCCTTCGACAACGACGGCTTCTGCGGCCGCTTATAGCGGTCGACGCCGTAGTTCATCAGCGCATGGCACGAATCGAGCAGTTCCTCGACGCGATCGAGGCCGTAGCGCTCCTCGCATTCGGCGACGTAGTTCTTCGCGTACACGAGATAGTCGATGATCGCGTGCGCGTCGGTCCACAGCCGGAACAGGTAGTTGCCCTTGAAGAAGGAGTTGTGCCCGTACGCCGCGTGCGCGATGACGAGCGCCTGCATCGTCATCGTGTTCTCTTCCATCAGATACGCGATGCAGGGATTCGAGTTGATGACGATTTCGTACGCGAGGCCCATCTGGCCGCGGCGATAGCTTTTCTCGGTCGCGAGGAAGTGCTTGCCGAACGACCAGTGGCGATAGTTGACCGGCATCCCGACCGACGCGTACGCATCCATCATCTGCTCGGCGCTGATCAGCTCGAGCTGGATCGGATAGATGTCGAGCTCGTACTGCTCGGCGACCTGCGAGATGTGCGTGTCGTATTCCTCGAGCAGCTCGAACGTCCAGTCGGACGGGCACGGCAGCGGCTTGCGTTCGGCAACGTTCATACGCGCTTCCTTCTGCCCGGCACCGGGCAAGTCGGCGGCCGGCGCCGCCGGTTCGGTCCGGCCGCTTTGCTGCGATGCGGCAGGGCCGGCCGTGTCGTCGCCGGAAGGGCGCGGCGCGTAGCCGCGCGACTCGTTGTGCAGATGGCGGGTCGTCATGACATTTCCACCTGCTTTTCGAACAATTCGCGAAACACCGGGTAAATATCGGCAGCCGATTCGACTTTCTTCATCGCGAGGTGCGGTTGCGACAGCGCCAGCTGTGCGTACTCCAGCCACAGGTTCTGCTCTTCCGGGGCGACCTGGATATACGCGAAGTAACGCGTCTTGGTGAGGATATCCTCTTCCAGGATTTTGCGACACTTCGGCGAATCGTCAGTCCAGTTGTCGCCGTCGGACGCCTGCGCGCCGTAGATGTTCCACTCGGTCGGCGAGTAGCGCTCGTTCATCACCTTGCGCATCAGTTCGAGCGCGCTCGACACGACGGTGCCGCCGCTTTCGGTCGAATGGAAGAAGGTGTCCTCGTCGACCTCCTCGGCGCGCGTGTGGTGACGGATGAACACGACCTCGATGCGCTCGTAGTTGCGCTTCAGGAACAGGTACAGCAGGATGAAGAAGCGTTTCGCGAGATCCTTGCGCTGCTCGTCCATCGAGCCCGACACGTCCATCAGGCAGAACATCACGGCCTGGCTCGACGGTTGCGGCTGCTTCACGCGGTTGATGTAGCGCAGGTCGAACGGATCGATGAACGGGATCCGCCAGATGCGCCCCTTCAGATGATGGATCTCGGCCTCGAGCGTCGCGATATCCTCGCGACGGTCTTCCGGATCGAGCTTCATCACCTCGAGCCGCGCTTCGAGTTCGCGCAGCTCGTTGACGAGCGGCGAACCGAGCGCGATGCGTCGCCCGAGCGCGCTGCGCAGCGAGCGCACGACGTCGATGTTGTTCGGCGTGCCTTCCGCCGACCAGCCCGCGCGCACGTTCTTCCAGCTCGGCACCGTCAGCAGGTGCGTCTTCACGAGGCGCGGCAGTTCGAGGTCGTCGAAGAAGTACTGCATGAATTCGTCGCGGGACAGCTCGAACACGAAGTCGTCCTGCCCTTCGCCTTCGTTGCTCGCCTGACTGCCGCCGCCGCCCGAGCCGCCCTGCGGACGCGGAATCTTGTCGCCGCGCACGTAGTCCTCGTTGCCCGGGTGCACGTATTCGCGACGCCCGCCCGGCGCGTGCCGGAAATTCGGCTCGGCGATGTCCTTGCGCGGAATCGTGATGCTTTGCGTGCTCTGGATATCCTTGATGCTACGGTCGCGCACCGCGTCGGACACGGCACGACGAATGTAGTTCTTGACGCGACGCAGAAAGCGTTCGCGGTTGGCGATGCTCTTGTTCTTGCCGGCCAGCCTGCGGTCGATGATTTGATGAAGCACTCCCGGTCTCCCGCTCGAAAGTCGATCTGCCGGGGCACTCGCCGCGCATGCCGTCTGCCGTCATGCGGGCGGCGCCTCTGAAAGCGCCCGTACGGACTCGCCGCACGGGCGCGGTACCGCGCGCGTCATGACGACTTGCGCACGCGCAGGTACCAGTCGCAAAGCAGCCTCACCTGCTTCGGCGTATAGCCCTTCGCGACCATCCGGTTCACAAAGTCCTCATGCTTGCGCTGCTCCTCCGCCGAACCCTTGGCGTTGAACGAAATCACCGGCAACAGTTCCTCGGTATTCGAGAACATCTTCTTCTCGATCACGACGCGCAACTTCTCGTAGCTCGTCCACACGGGGTTCTTCCCGGCGTTCGCCGCCCGTGCACGCAACACGAAGTTCACGATCTCGTTGCGGAAATCCTTCGGATTGCTGATCCCGGCCGGCTTCTCGATCTTCTCCAGCTCCGCATTCAGCGCGGCGCGGTCGAAGCTCTCGCCCGTGTCGTGATCGCGGAATTCCTGGTCCTGGATCCAGAAGTCCGCATACGTGACGTAGCGGTCGAAGATGTTCTGCCCGTACTCCGAATACGACTCGAGGTAAGCCGTCTGGATCTCCTTGCCGATGAACTCCGCGTAGCGCGACGCGAGTACGTCCTTCACGAACGACAGGTACTTCTGCTCGGTCTCCGGCGGGAACTGCTCGCGTTCGATCTGCTGTTCGAGCACGTACATCAGGTGCACGGGGTTGGCCGCGACCTCACTCGAGTCGAAGTTGAACACGCGCGACAGGATCTTGAACGCGAAGCGCGTCGACACGCCGGTCATCCCTTCGTCCACGCCCGCATAGTCGCGATACTCCTGGTACGACTTCGCTTTCGGATCGGTGTCCTTCAGGTTTTCGCCGTCGTACACCTGCATCTTCGAGAACAGGCTCGAATTCTCCGGCTCATGCAGGCGCGACAGCACCGAGAACTGCGACATCATCTTCAGCGTGCCCGGCGCGCACACGGCCTCGGCCAGCGACGAGTTGCGAATCAGCTTCTCGTAGATCTTGATCTCTTCCGACACGCGCAGGCAATACGGCACCTTCACGACGAAGATCCGGTCGAGCAGTGCCTCGTTGTTGCGGTTGTTGCGGAAGGCCTTCCACTCCGACTCGTTCGAGTGCGCGAGGATCACGCCGTCGAACGGAATCGCGCCGAATCCTTCGGTGCCCTTGAAGTTGCCTTCCTGCGTCGCGGTCAGCAACGGGTGCAGCACCTTGATCGGCGCCTTGAACATTTCGACGAATTCGAGCAGGCCCTGGTTCGCCAGGCACAGGCCGCCCGAGTAGCTGTACGCATCGGCGTCGTCCTGCGCGTACTGTTCAAGCTTGCGGATGTCGACCTTGCCGACGAGCGACGAGATGTCCTGGTTGTTCTCGTCGCCAGGTTCCGTCTTCGCGATGCCGATCTGCCGCAGGATCGACGGAAAGCGGCGTACCACGCGGAACTGGCGGATATCGCCGTTGTATTCGTGCAGGCGCTTGACGGCCCACGGACTCAGGATGCTCTTCAGGTAGCGGCGCGGAATGCCGTACTGCTCTTCGAGGATCGGGCCGTCTTCGTCGTAGTCGAACAGCCCGAGCGGCGATTCGTTGACGGGCGAACCCTTCAGCGCATAGAACGGCACACGCTCCATCAGCTGCTTCAGCCGCTCGGCGATCGACGACTTGCCGCCGCCCACCGGGCCGAGCAGGTAGAGAATCTGCTTCTTCTCTTCGAGCCCTTGCGCAGCGTGGCGGAAGTACGCGACCACCTGCTCGATCACTTCCTCCATTCCGTAGAATTCGCGGAACGCGGGATAGACCTTGATAACCTTGTTCGCGAAGATCCGCGACAGGCGCGGGTCGATGCGGGTATCGATTTGTTCGGGTTCCCCGATTGCAGCCAGCATGCGTTCGCCAGCCGTGGCGTACGCTGACGGATCGTTCTTGCAGAGCGCGAGGTACTCCTCCAGCGAGAACTCTTCCTCTCGCGTTTTTTCGAAGCGGTTCGCGAAGCTGCTGTAAATATCCATGCTACCTCCCTCGCCTGAGTCTGAAGACGTGCCTGCCTTCTATGACTGCGCAGAAGCAAGCGCGTTCGAATTCATCCTAAACCCTTTCTTATTTTTTTTCACGAACTCTTCGTATGAAGTTCGTCATTCTCGACAACACCGCTTGGACAACGCATTTCGACGCTTTACAATCGATCTCCCGTGTCGCGGAAACGGCATCCGCGACGTCTCGTCGAGCATCGGAACGTCTCGTGCGTTGGACACCTCCGTCGTCGTCGCGGCACCCTTCACTCCCCCTTCATCCCTAGACGTTCGAGCGGCCGTTTACGACGACACGCTGCGCGCGCCGTTACAAATTTTTTTCGCATCGTCCGGAGATACCCGTAGTGCGGATGCGAACACGCAGCGCGCGGCGACGCACGAACTTTCACGTGCGCTGTCACATTCCATCGGTCGAAACGACGACGCCCGCATGTCGCGGGCGTCGTGTGCTGCCAAATGGGGAGAGATACGGGGAAAGATACCGGGGAGCGTTACCGCGAAAAGATGCGCGTCACGCGCGAATCAGAACGTTTCCCAGTCGTCGGCGCCGGCAGCCACCGGAGCGGGCGCGGCGGCCGCGGCAGCCGGCTTGCGCGCCGGCGCGGCGCGCTTCGGCGCTGCATCACGATCGTTGCGCGCCACGGCCGGCGCGGGCGGCGAAACCGGCACCGCAGCCGCTGCGGGCACCGCGCGCGGCGCCTGACGTGCGGCGGCAGCGGTCGCCGGCTGCGCCGCGTCGTCGTCGATCCGGAACACCGACGCCGTCTCGCGCAGGCGCGCGGCCTGTTCGTCGAGCGATTGCGCGGCGGCCGCCGCTTCCTCGACGAGCGCGGCGTTCTGCTGGGTGACCTCGTCCATCTGCGCGACCGCGCGCGCGACCTGGTCGATGCCGCCGCTCTGTTCCTCGGACGCCGCCGCGATCTCGCCCATGATGTCGGTCACGCGCTGCACCGCACCGATCACGTCGCTCATCGTGCGGCCGGCTTCGTCGACCAGCGTCGACCCCGTCCGGATGCGCTCCACCGACGCGTCGATCAGCATCTTGATCTCCTTGGCCGCGCTCGACGAACGCTGCGCAAGACTGCGCACCTCGCCCGCGACGACCGCGAAGCCGCGGCCTTCCTCGCCGGCGCGCGCGGCTTCGACCGCCGCGTTCAGCGCCAGGATGTTGGTCTGGAACGCGATTCCCTCGATGATTGCGATGATGTCCGCGATCTTCGCGGAGCTGTCGTTGATCTCGCCCATCGTGCCGACCACCTGGCCGACTACCGTATTGCCCTTGTTTGCAATCTCCGACGCGTTCGCTGCCAGCGAGCTTGCCTGCCGCGCATTGTCCGCGTTCTGCTTCACGGTGCCGGTCAGCTGTTCCATGCTCGATGCGGTTTCCTGCAGCGCGGACGCCTGCTCTTCCGTGCGCGACGACAGGTCGATGTTGCCGGCGGCGATCTGGCGCGCCGCGGTCGCGATCGACTCGCTGCCGCCGCGCACGGTGCGCACCGTGTCGACGAGGCCGCGCTGCATCCTCGCGAGACCGTCCAGGAGCTGGCCCATTTCGTCGCGCCGATGCACGACGATCGAGCGGCGCAGGTCGCCCGCGGCGATCGCGTCGAAATGCGCGAGCGCGTCCGCGAGCGGACGGCCGATCGCGCGGCTGAGCGTCAGCCAGGAAAACGCGGCGGCAACCAGACCGGCCGCCAGCAGGACGATCGACAGCACGCGCAGCGTCTCGTACAACGATTCCGCGCGGTCGAAGCCGGCCTGCCCGTCGGTGAACTGGAAATTGCGCAGTGCTTCGCCCGCAACAGAGAGCTCGTTATAAAGCGTCGAGAGCTGCTTGGCGCCCTCGCCGATCCGGTCGTGGTCGCCCGCCGCGACCAGCCCTCCGAACGCGTCGCAACTGCGCTGCAGCGCCTGCCGCTTCGCGGCGACGTCCTGCGCGAGCCGGTCTTCCTCCGGGCCGCGCGGCAGTGCAAGGTATTTTTGCCACCACGCGTCGGACTGCGTGCGCATCGCGCGGCTGCGTTCCACGGCCGCAGCCGAGTCGGGCGTGCCCGCCAGCAGCGCGGCGCGATCGAGCGCCAGGCGCTCGCGCGCCGCGTACATTTCGGCAACGGCCACGTCGACCGCGCTCGGCATCTGGTTCGTGAAAATCTCGCGCGTCGCATCGTTCGAGCGCGTCATCCCGTACACGCCGAGCACGCCAATCACGCCCAGCAGTACCGCGAGAAACGCCATCGTCAAACCGATGCGCGCACGTATCGTCAGGTTTCCGATCACCATCATTCTTCCTGTATTGCGTCGTCGTGAACGGGCAAGGCCCGTTTTTCGAAACAGTGTTTCGCCCAGGTGTATTTACGACCGGATGTTGCGCAGCTTGATGGTATTCACATCAATTTTTTCAGCAATTCACCAGTTCATTACAGATTCCCGAATAATGGGGGCGAAGCATCGCCGGCCCGCTTCGCGAACGCCCGCGGCAAGCAATCGAGGTCAGGCAAGTGGGGAAGGATGGCCGGCCGCCTGCTGTCGCACGCGCCGGCCGGGATGCGCGATCGGGCCCTATTCGGCCAGTTCGGCGAGCGTGGGAATCGACGGCTGCGCGCCTGCGCGCGTGACCGACAGCGCCGCCGCGCGTTGCGCGAAGCGGATGGCGGCATCGACGTCCGCGCCGGCCGCGAGCCGTGCGGCGAAACCGCCGATGAAGGTGTCACCCGCCGCGGTCGTGTCGACCGCCTTGACGACGGGGGCCGGATAGTGGCGCGCCGCGCCGTCGGCCGTCAGCGCGAACACGCCGCGCGCGCCAAGCGTGATCAGCACATTGCGCGCGCCGGCTGCCCGCAACGCACGCGCCGCGGCTTCCGCCTCGGCCGGATTGCGCACCGGCAGCCCGGTCAGCGCGGCCGCCTCGACTTCGTTCGGGATCAGGTAATCGACCAGCGGCAACCAGCCGTCCGGCAGCGGCGCGACGGCAGGCGCCGGATTGAGCACCACGGTGCGGCCGAGCCGCCGCCCGGCCGACAGCGCAGCGAACACGGCGTCCGGCGGCGTCTCGAGCTGGCAGATCAGCACGTCGGTCGCGGCCAGCGCCGCCTCGTGCCGCGCCACCGTATCCGTCGTGACTTCGCCGTTGCCGCCCGCGACGATCACGATCGTGTTCTGGCTGGCGTCGTCGACGACGATCAATGCGACGCCGGTCGACGCCGTCTTGCTCGTCGCGAGCCGCGAACAGTCGATGCCTTCGGTCTCGAGGCCGGCCCGCAGCGTGCTGCCGTGCGCATCCGCGCCGACGCAGCCGATCATCGCGACCTGCGCGCCGAGCCGTGCGGCCGCGACGGCCTGGTTGCCGCCCTTGCCCCCCGCGGCCTGCGCATACGCGTGACCGGCGAGCGTTTCGCCCGGCAATGGCAGCCGCGACGCCCGTACGACGAGATCCATGTTGAGGCTGCCGACCACCGTCACGCGGCCGGCGCCTGCCGCACGCGCCGTCATGGGCGAGCACCCGGCGCGGCCGGCTCGCGGTAGACCGCCGTCGATTCGCGCAGCACCAGGCGCGGCGACACGACACGACGACGGCTCGGCGCGGCCGTCGAGCCGCCGCCGATCCGCTCGATCAGCGTCTGCG
This sequence comes from Burkholderia sp. Bp9099, assembly GCF_003857805.1. Classification (NCBI taxonomy): domain Bacteria; kingdom Pseudomonadati; phylum Pseudomonadota; class Betaproteobacteria; order Burkholderiales; family Burkholderiaceae; genus Burkholderia; species Burkholderia sp. Bp9099. Next base: position 119,441 of record NZ_QTPU01000003.1, on the reverse strand, counting down.
CGGCCATTTCGCCGAGGGCGCGCACCGACTGGCCGACCGTCGACAGCGCCGGATAGGTATAACGGGAGAATTCGATGTCGTCGAAGCCGATGATCGAGCAGTCGTCCGGCACGCGCATGCCGCGCTCGGCCGCCGCGCGCAGCGCGCCGACGCCCATCAGGTCGTTGCCCGCGAAAATCGCGCTCGGGTGCACCGACTCGAACAGCCGCGATGCCGCGTGATAGCCGCCCAGGCACGAAAAATCGCTTTCCGCGATCGCGCCCGGCACGATGTCGATCCCGCGCTCGGCCATCGCGCGGATGAAGCCGTGCACGCGCATCGCGCTGACGGCCGTGTCGGTCGGCCCGGTGATGCAGCCGATCTTCGCGTGCCCGAGTTCGAGCAGATGACGCGTCGCCAGGTAGGCGCCGCGTTCGTGGTCGATCTGCACGAGATCGGCCGCGAGCCCCTCGATGTTGCGGTCGACGACGACGAGCGGCGCATGCGCGTCGGCGAGCGTCTGCGCGAGCACCGCGTCCTCGCCGGCCGACGCGACGATTAGCCCGTCGATGCGCTTTTCCTGCAGCACGCGCAGGTAGTTGCGCTGCTTCACGGGATCGTCGTCCGAGTTGCAGAAGAACACGCAATAGCCGTTGGCCGCGCACTGGTCCTCGATGCCGCGCGCAAGCTCCGCGAAGTACGGATTCGTGCTGTTCGGCACGACGAGGCCGATGGTCGCCGTCGAGCGCGCCTTCAGCGAGCGCGCCACGGCCGATGGCACGTAGTTCAGCTCGCGGATCGCGCCTTCGACCTTCGCACGCACATCCGCGGACACCGGCCGCGAATTGTTCACCACGTGCGAGACGGTCGTAAACGACACGCCCGCCATGGCCGCCACATCCTTGATCGTCGCCATTTCCCGTTTCTCTCTGGTCTGCTTTCTGTGTAGTTTTACCGGGCGCGCGCGCGCCGGCTGCGATACGTATCGAGCACGACCGCCACCACGATCACCGCCCCGGTGATGATCCGTTTGGTCGGCTCGTTCGCGCCGATCTGCGCCAGCCCCGCGGCGAGCACGGAAATGATCAACACGCCGAAGAACGTGCTGATCACCGAGCCGCGCCCGCCCATCAGGCTCGTGCCGCCGATCACGACGGCCGCGATCACCTGCAGTTCGAGGCCCACGCCCGCGTTCGGGTCGGCGGCCTCGAGCCGCGAGATCTGGAACAGCGACGCGAGCCCCGCGAGCGCGCCCATCAGTGCGAATACGAGGATTTTATACGGCCGCGGGTTAACCCCGGCAAGCCGGACGGCTTCTTCATTCGTGCCGATACCGACAAGATAGCGCCCGAACACGGTGCGCGTGAGCACGAACTGCGCCGCGATCATCACCGCGACCGCGATCAGGAACGCCGGCGAGATGCCGAGCGCGATCGGGTTCGAGAGGAAATCGAACGCGTCGCCGATGTAGGCCGTGCGCGAATTCGTCAGCTGGTACGCGACACCGCGCGCGGCCTCGAGCACGCCGAGCGACACGATGAACGACGGAATCCGCCAGCCCACCGTGATCGCGCCCGTCAGCGAGCCGGTCACGGTCGCGACCGCGATCCCGATCAGCGCGGCGGGCAGCGGCCCCCAATGCCATTTCAGCGCGGCCACGCTGACCATCGACGCGGCCAGCGCGAGCACCGAGCCGACCGACAGGTCGATGCCGGCGATGATCAGCACGAACGTCATCCCGACCGACATCACGACGAGATCGGGGATCTGGTTCGCGATCGTGCTGAACGTATCGTAGGTCAGGAAATGCGAGCTGAGCGTCGAGAACAGCGCGATCATCGCGGCGAGCGCGCCGGCGAGCCCGAGATAGTTCGACACGCCGAGCCGCGTGCCGGACAGCGTGCGCGCGCGGCGCCCGGTCACGTCCTGCTGCGCGCCGGCGTCGCTCGGGGATACGGGAGGCTGGGTCATTGCTGTCGTCCTGTCGTCGAAGAGGCGGAAGCCGCGCGCGGCGCGCTTTCCGCATCCGGATGGCGTGCGCCGTCCGGCAGCGCTGCGCGGCCGAAGCCGGCGAACGCCGCGGCCAGCAGCGCATCCTGGGTCCAGTTGCCGCGTTCGAACACGGCGGTCATGCGGCCGGCCGACATCACGCCGATCCGGTCGCAGATCAGCATCAGCTCGCGCAGGTCGCTCGAGACGACCACCAGCGCCCGGCCCTCGCGCGCGAGCGCGCCCATCAGCGTGTAGATCTCGAATTTGGCGCCGACGTCGATCCCGCGGGTCGGTTCGTCGAACAGCAGCACGCCCATGTCGCGCGCGAGCCAGCGGCCGATCACGACCTTCTGCTGGTTGCCGCCCGACAGTTCGCCGACCGCCTGCGCGGCGCCGTGGGTGCGGATCCGCAGCGCGTCGATCTGCTGCTCGGCGAGCGCCGTCTCGCGCGCCGTATCGACGATGCCGCCGCGCGCGAGCCGGTCGAGCTGGCCGAGCGACACGTTCGACGTGACCGACTGCGACAGCAGCAGCCCTTCGCCCTTGCGGTCCTCGGTGATCAGCGCGATGCCGTGCTTCACCGCGTCGACGGGCGAGCCGATGCGCGCCGGCTTCAGCGGATCGCCGACCGCGATCATCCCGGCGTCCGGCGTGTCCGCGCCGTAGATCAGCCGCAGCAATTCGGTGCGCCCGGCACCGATCAGCCCCGAGATGCCGAAGATTTCGCCCGAGCGCACTTCGAGCGACACGTCCTGCACGGCCGTGCCGCGCGTCATGCCCGACACGACGAGGCGCGGCGCGCCGATGCGGCGCGCGCCGAGGTCGATGTGCTCGCCGACCTCGCGCCCGACCATCAGCGTGACGAGCCCGTCGGACGTCGTCGCGGCCATGTCGCCGACGTGCACGAGCCGGCCGTCGCGCAGCACCGCGACACGCTCGGCGACCCGCGCGAGTTCCTCGAGCCGGTGCGAGATGTAGACGATCGCCACGCCGCGCGCCTTCAGCCGGTCGATCTGCTCGAACAGCAGTTCGACCTCGCGCGCGGTCAGCATCGCGGTCGGTTCGTCGAGGATCAGCACACGGCAGTCGCCGATCAGGTTGCGCGCGATCTCGACCATCTGCTGGTGGCCGATGCCGAGTGCGCCGACCGGCGTATCGGGATCGACCGCGTCGAGCCCGACCTGCGCCATCGCGGCACGCGCATCGTCGCGCAGCCGCGCGCGATCGATGATGCCGAAGCGCCGCGGCAGACGGTTCAGGAACAGGTTCTCGGCGACCGTCAGCGTCGGCAGCAGGTTCAGCTCCTGCATCACCATGCGCACGCCGAGCGCCTCGGCCTGCGTGCGGCTCGCCGGCGCGTAGGCCTGGCCGCCGAGTTGCATCGTGCCGGCGGTCGGGTCGACGAGGCCGCCGATGATCTTCGACAGCGTGCTCTTGCCGGCGCCGTTCTCGCCCGTCAGCGCGAGCGCTTCACCCGGCACGAGCGTCAACGTGACGTCGGCGAGCACCGGTTCGGCGTAGGTCTTGCCCACACCGGAGACGGACAGCACGGGAACGGCTGAACGGGAGGGTTGGAAGGTCGGTTCCATCGCGATCCTGGTTGCGGCCGCGCGCACGCGGCGCGCGGGTGTGACGCTCACAAGTGCATGTGCATGCAGTGGCCGTGATCGCGCTCACTCCGTATAACGGCCGCCGGGCCCGCTTCTTGAGGCCGGCGGCCGCGACGGGGCGGCGTTACTTCGTCACGAGATCCACCGGCGTCTCGACCACGCCGGACATGTCGGCCTGCTTGCGATGCTCGGCGATCGCCTTGAGCGCCGTGTCGATGCCGAACACGGCCTGCTTCGCCGCGTACTGGTCGGCGGTCGCGAGCACGCGGCCGTCCTTCAGCATCGGCCTGATCGCATTGATGTTGTCGTAGCCGACCACGAACACCTTGCCCTGCTTGCCCGCCGCGCGCACGGCCGACACGGCGCCGATCGCCATGTTGTCGTTGCCGCACAGCAACGCGCGCAGGTTCGGGTATTCGTTGAGCATCGCGGACGCGACCGCATTGCCCTTGTCGATCTCCCATTCGCCCGACTGCACCGACACGACCTTCATCCCGCCCGCCTTCATCGCGTCCTCGAAGCCGGCCGTGCGCTGCTGCGCGTTGGTCGTCGTCGACACGCCTTCGAGGATGCCGACCTGGTCGCCCGCCTTCAGCCGCTTCGCGAGGTAGTCGCCGATCTTGCGCGCGCCCTTGCGGTTGTCGGGGCCGACGAACGGCACGTTCAGGTTCTTCGACTTGAGCACGTCCGGGTCGAGCCGGTTGTCGATGTTCACGACGGTGATGCCCGCGTCGACCGCCTTCTTCACGACGGGCACGAGCGCCTTCGAATCGGCCGGCGCGAGCACGATCGCATCGACCTTCGACACGATCATCTGCTCGACGATGCGGATCTGGTTCGCGGTGTCGGTCTCGTCCTTGATGCCGTTCGTGATCAGGTCGAACTGGCCGGCGTTGTGCTTCTGGTATTCCTTCGCGCCGTTTTCCATCGTCAGGAAGAACTCGTTGGCGAGCGACTTCATCACGAGCGCGACCTTCGGCTTGGCCGCGGCCTGCGCATGGACGGCCGGTGCGGCAGCAACCGCGACGGCGGCAAGTGCGGCGGTCAGGAAGCGACGGCGAAAGAGGACATTCATACACATCTCCTGGCGACTGGCCCGACGGGCCAGATTATTGTTTGACTGTTGTTTTAATGAGAGCAAACGTTTGCGCTACACTTCCCGGGCATCGGCCATCGATGCTGCTTGTCGGTACCACGGAATGGAAGCGAGGCAGACGGCCGACTGCCTGGCGCGTGCTGTCGTGACGCGCCACCGCCGGCGGGACGCCGGCGGAGTGGAAGCTATGCTGTACCGTTTCGGTTCGACGCGCAACCCGTCTGATCAATATTTAAGGGTTTATTCGGAGCGCGCGGTTGCACGCGCCGATTGCGGCGCGTTACATGATCGAAGCGAGGCACGCGCATGCGCCCTCTTGTTTTTCTGTTGACCGGCGATTAGTTGACGGCCGCCGCTCACGGCAACCCGGCTTGTGAGCGACAGCTTCGATCGAAGGACCGACGCGTCGGCACGCCCTGAAATGGCGGATGCAGCATCGGCGCCCGATGCAACGCGTCCGAAGGGCGCCTGCCGCGCCCCCGGAACATCGTCCCGCCGTCAGACCGCTTCGCGCAGCAGCCCGGCGATTTCCGCTTCGTTAAGATGCGGCGCGAACATCTCGATCAGCCGGTACGCATACGCGCGCAGGAATGCGCCCTTGCGCAACCCGACCCGCGTCGTGCTCGCCTCGAACAGGTGCTGCGTGTCGAGCGCGACGAGCCCGGTGTCGCGCTGCGGATCGAAGGCCATTGCCGCGACGACGCCGATCCCCATCCCGAGCTCGACGTAGGTCTTGATCACGTCCGCGTCGATTGCAGTCAGCACGACGTCGGGCACGGCGCCGGCCTGCGCGAATGCCTGGTCGATGTGCGAGCGGCCCGTGAAGTCCTGGTCATACGTGATGATCGGGTACTCGGCGATTTCGTCGAGCGTCAGGTTCTCGCGACCGACGAGCGGATGCCCCTTCGGCACGACGACCGTGTGGTGCCACGAATAGCACGGGAACGTGACGATGTCCGGATAGCGATCGAGCGCCTCGGTCGAGATGCCGAGATCGGCTTCGCCGTTCAGGATCATCTGCGCGATCTGCTGCGGGCTGCCCTGGCGCAGCGCGAGATGCACCTTCGGAAACACCTCGGTGAACTGGCGGATCACCTTCGGCAGCGCGTAGCGCGCCTGCGTGTGCGTCGTCGCGACGACGAGGTGGCCGCTGTCCTGGTCCGCGAACTGGCGCGCGACGCGGCGCAGGTTTTCCGCATCCAGCAGCATCCGCTCGATCAGCTGATGCACGGCCTTGCCGGGCTCCGTGAGCCCCGTGAGCCGCTTGCCGCGCCGGATGAAGATATCGACGCCCAGTTCATCCTCGAGATCCTTGATCTGCTTCGACACGCCCGACTGCGACGTGTACAGCACGTTCGCGACTTCCGTCAGGTTCATGTTCTGGCGCACGGCCTCGCGCACGAAACGCAATTGCTGAAAATTCATGGGTATGCCTCTTAGGCTGTCGTTGTTTGAATGTCGATTCGGAGCGGTATCCGCCCTCTTCTCTTTACCGCGGCCGGACGTCAGTGCGCGGGAAACACGCGGACCGCGCGCGGCACGGCCGTCGCGCCGTCGCCCACCTGCAGCGCGAGCGCACGCCACGCGTCGCGATCGAGTTCCGCTTCGAGTGCGCCGCCCGTGCGCGCCTCGAGTTCGACCCGCACCGAGCCGCCGAGCGGGATCACGCGGCGCACGTCGACCGCGATGCCGTCGCGATGGTCGTCGCCGGCCGGCCACAGCTGCAGGTCGTGCGGCCGCACGTATGCGTTCGCGGGACCCGCGAAATCGGCGTCGACCGCGATCGGCGCGGCCGCCCCCTCGGCCACGAAGCCGCGCCCGGCGACCGTGCCCGGCAACCGGTTCGCCGCACCGAGGAATTCGTAGACGAACGCGCTTTGCGGATGATCGTAGACGTCCTGCGGGCTGCCGACCTGCTCCACATGACCGCGGTTCAGCACGACGATCCGGTCGGCCACTTCCAGCGCCTCCTCCTGGTCGTGCGTGACGAAGATCGTCGAGATGTGCAGGTCGTCGTGCAGGCGCCGCAGCCAGCCGCGCAGTTCCTTGCGCACCTTCGCGTCGAGCGCGCCGAACGGCTCGTCGAGCAGCAGCACCTTCGGCTCGACCGCGAGCGCGCGGGCCAGCGCGATCCGCTGACGCTGGCCGCCCGACAGCTCGGACGGGTAGCGCTGCGCAAGCCAGTCGAGCTGCACGAGCTTCAGCAGTTCGTGCACTTTCTCGCGGATCACGGCTTCCGACGGCCGCTCGCGGCGCGGCTTCACGCGCAGCCCGAACGCGACGTTCTCGAACACGGTCATGTGGCGGAACAGCGCGTAATGCTGGAACACGAAACCGACCTGGCGCTCGCGCGCGCCGACCGACGCGACGTCGAGCCCTTGCAGCACGACCTGGCCGGCGTCCGCGTGCTCGAGGCCCGCGATCACGCGCAGCAGCGTGGTCTTGCCGCAACCGGACGGCCCGAGCAGTGCGACGAGCTCGCCCGGCGGAAAGTCGAGCGACACGTTGTCGAGCGCGGTGAAATCGCCGAAGCGCTTCTGAAGGTGACGGACGGTGATACCCATTCTGGTTGCCTCTTTACGATTTCGACGAAATGGCGGCGGCGGGGCCGGCATGAGCGGGAACGTCATCGCGTGCGCCGGCCAGTTCGGCGGCGAGGTGACGCTCGGCGAGCAGCTTCAGCGCGAGCGTGACGAGCGCGAGCAGCGCCAGCACCGACGCCACCGCGAACGCCGCCGCGAAGTTGTATTCGTTGTACAGGATCTCGACGTGCAGCGGCATCGTGTCGGTCACGCCGCGGATGTGGCCGGACACGACCGACACCGCGCCGAACTCGCCCATCGCGCGCGCATTGCACAGGATCACGCCGTACAGCAGGCCCCACTTCACGTTCGGCAGCGTCACGCGCCGGAAGATCTGCCAGCCCGATGCGCCCAGCACGCGCGCGGCCTCCTCCTCGTCGGTGCCCTGCGCCTGCATCAGCGGGATCAGTTCACGCGCGACGAACGGGAACGTGACGAAGATCGTCGCGAGCACGATGCCCGGCACCGCGAAGATGATCTGCACGTCGTGGCCCTGCAGCCACGGCCCGAGCCAGCCCTGCGCACCGAACAGCAGCACGTAGACGAGGCCCGAGATCACTGGCGACACGGAGAACGGCAGGTCGATCAGCGTCGTCAGTAAAGCCTTGCCGCGGAATTCGAACTTCGCGATCGCCCACGACGCGCACACGCCGAACACGAGGTTCAGCGGCACCGCGATCACCGCGACGGTCAGCGTCAGCTTGATCGCCGACCATGCGTCGGGATCCGCGAGCGATTCGAGATAGAAGCCGACGCCCTTGCGCAGCGCCTCAAAAAACACCGCGGCGAGCGGCACGACGAGGAAGAACGCGAGGAACGCCAGCGCGACGCCGATCAGCAGCCAGCGCACGGCGCGCGGCTCGCTGACGGGATCCGGTTGTTTCGCGGCGCGCACGCGCGCGGCGGACGGGTTGTTCAGCACGGCGGTGGACTCCTGGCTCATTGCTGGCCTCCGGCGGCAGTCGCGGCAACGGTGACGGTCGCGGGCGCGGGGCCGCTCGCGCCCTTGCTCGTGCGGCGCTGCAGATACCACTGCAGCGTGTTGATGAGCAGCAGCATCAGGAACGACACGACCAGCATCACGACCGCCAGCGCGGTCGCGCCCGCGTAGTCGTACTGCTCGAGCTTCGTGATGATCAGCAGCGACGTGATCTCGGATTTCATCGGCACGTTGCCGGCGATGAAGATCACCGACCCGTACTCGCCGAGCGCGCGCGCGAACGCCAGTGCGAAGCCGGTGAGCAGCGCGGGCAGCACGGCCGGCAGCACGACGCGGCGGAACGTCAGCCAGCGCGTTGCGCCGAGGCACGCGGCGGCCTCTTCCTGCTCGCGCTCGAAATCCTCGAGCACGGGCTGCACGGTGCGCACGACGAACGGCAGCCCGATGAAGGTCAGCGCCACCAGCACGCCGACCGGCGTGAACGCGATCTTGATGCCGAACGGCGCGAGATACTGGCCCACCCAGCCGTTGGTCGCGTAGACGGCGGCAAGCGAGATGCCGGCGACCGACGTCGGCAGCGCGAACGGCAGGTCGACGATCGCGTCGACGAGCCGCTTGAACGGGAACGTGTAGCGCACCAGCACCCACGCGACGAGAAAACCGAACACGGCATTGATCACCGCACCGCCGAGCGCGGAGGCAAACGTCAGCCGGTACGACGCGAGTACGCGCGGCGACGCGACGGCGGTGACGAACTGGTCCCACGACAGCGTCGCGGTCTTCAGGAACGTGGCGGCGAGCGGAATCAGCACCACGAGGCTCAAATAGGCCACCGTGATGCCGAGCGTCACGCCGAAACCGGGCAGCGCGCTCGGCTTGCGAAAGGTGTACGTCGTCATCGGATGCTCTTGCTGGGTCGTTGCTGCTCACGGGTCCGACGCAAACGCCGGCGCGGGGAGTCGCGCCGGCGGGCCGTCGGGGATGCGGCGCGCTGTCGTGGCGCGCCGCTGTCGTTGTGGTTTGCTGCTGCCTGGTGTTACTGCGGCTTGTAGATCGAGTCGAACACGCCGCCGTCCGCGAAATGCGTCTTCTGCGCGTTCGTCCAGCCGCCGAACGTGTCGTCGACCGTGTACAGCTTCAGCTTCGGAAACTGCTTCGTCAGGTCCGCCGGCACGTTCTTCGAACGCGGACGGTAGTAGTTGCGCGCCGCGATTTCCTGGCCCTGCGGGCTGTACAGGAAATTCAGGTAGGCCTCGGCCAGCTTGCGCGTGCCCTTCTTGTCGACCACCTTGTCGACCACGGCAACGGGCGGCTCGGCCAGGATGCTCACCGACGGCACGACGATCTCGAACTTGTCGGTGCCGAATTCCTTGATCGACAGGAACGCCTCGTTCTCCCACGCGATCAGCACGTCGCCGATCCCGCGCTGCACGAAGCTCGTCGTCGCACCGCGCGCGCCCGAGTCGAGCACGCCCGCATTCTTGTAGAGCTTCGTCACGAATTCCTTCGCGCTCTGCTCGTTGCCGCCCGGCTTGTGGACCGCGTATGCCCATGCGGCCAGGTAGTTCCAGCGCGCCCCGCCCGACGTCTTCGGGTTCGGCGTGACGATCGAGATGCCCGGCTTGGTCAGGTCATCCCAGTCCTTGATCCCTTTCGGGTTGCCCTTGCGCACCAGGAACACGATCGTCGACGTGTACGGCGATGCGTTGTCGGGCAGGCGCTTCTGCCAGTCCTTGTTGACGAGCCCCTTGTTGGCGATCGCGTCGATGTCGTAGGCGAGCGCCAGCGTCACGACGTCGGCCTGCAGGCCGTCGAGCACCGAGCGCGCCTGCGCGCCCGAGCCGCCGTGCGACTGCTTGAAGTTGACCGTCTCGCCCGTCTGCGCCTTCCACGCCTTGCCGAACGCCTGGTTGAAGTCCTGGTACAACTCGCGCGTCGGGTCGTAGGACACGTTCAGGAACGTCGTATCGGCCTGGGCATGCGTCGCGACGCCCAGCGCCGCCGCCGCGCCCAGCGCGAGTGTTGCGATCAGGCGGCCCACTCCGCCCACCAGCCCCGTATTGCGCTTCGCCATCCTTGGTTCTCCAGTGTTGTCGGTATTGCGATGTCGGGCCAGTCTAGCGAACGGGTTACATGATTAAAAATAATCGTTCCTTATTTTTTAATACTCAAAAGTGCTAACGCAGACGGGATGGACGGTTGAGGCAGATGAACCGGCGTCCGGGCGTCGCGAAATCACGTCGGAACCGGCGCGATCGCGTCGAACTTCAAGTAACACTTGAAATTCGCGAAGTACTGTATAAAAATACAGCTCACTGTCTATCCATACAGTTCAGCCATGACCAAACTCACCGCCCGTCAGCAGCAAGTGTTCGACTTGATCCGCCGCGCGATCGAGCGCTCCGGTTTCCCGCCCACACGCGCCGAGATCGCGGCAGAGCTGGGCTTCAGCTCGCCGAATGCGGCCGAGGAACACCTCCGTGCGCTGGCGCGCAAAGGGGTGATCGAGCTGGCCGCCGGCGCGTCGCGCGGCATCCGCCTGCTCGGCATCGACGACGCCCCCCATCAGTTCACGCTGCCGCATGCCGGCCTGATGCAACTGTCGCTGCCGCTCGTCGGCCGGGTGGCGGCCGGTAGCCCGATCCTCGCGCAGGAGCACATCTCGCAGCATTACGCGTGCGATCCCGCGCTGTTCACCAGCAAGCCCGACTACCTGCTGAAGGTGCGCGGCCTGTCGATGCGCGACGCCGGCATTCTCGACGGCGACCTCCTCGCCGTGCAGAAGCGCACGGAAGCGAAGGACGGCCAGATCATCGTCGCGCGGCTTGGCGACGACGTCACGGTCAAGCGCCTGATGCGCCGGCCAGGCGGCCTCGAGCTGATCGCGGAGAACCCGGATTACGAAAACATCTTCGTCAAGGCCGGCAGCGCGGAATTCGCGCTGGAAGGCATCGCCGTCGGGCTGATCCGCTCGGGCGAACTCTGACAATCGGTCTCGCTGAGGAGAACATCATGGAACGCCTTTCCCGTTTGCTGCCTTTCCGTCAATTCGGCCGCCTGCGTCACCTGCGCGGCCGCACGCCCTGCGCGCCGCTGTCCGCCGCGGCGCCCGTGGTGAGCCAAGAAGTCGCAGTTGAACGGCAGGCGTCGCTGCTGCCCTCAGCGCTTCCCGCCTTCGCACGGGTCTCGCTGAACGCCGGCCTGCACCACGCGGAACCGGCGCGCCGTGCGCCCGTGCGCGTTTATCACGGCCGGTCGCGCCTGATCATGGTCGGGACGATCGATGCCGTGTGCCGGATGATCGATCGCTGCATCGACGAGGAACGATCGGCCACGCACGGCGGTCTCTGATTGCGGAACCTGTCCGCACCGGAGGCATCGTGACTGGATCTTCGGGCCGCGCGTGGCGGCTCAAGCCCCTGCTGATCGTCGTGCTGGCCGTCGCCGTTTTGGTGGCGATCGGCTATGCGTACGCATCGCCGTATGTCGCGCTCGGTCGCCTGAAATCGGCGATCGATGCGCGCGATGCGCAATCGGTCAGCGAATATGTCGATTTTCCGTCGCTGCGCATCAGCCTGAAGCAGCAGGTCACGGAAGAGTTGATGCACCGGATCGACGCGGTGAAGAAGGACAACCCGTTCGCGGTGATCGGCGCGCTGATCGGCTCTGCATTGATCGGCCCGCTCGTCGATGCGTATGCGACGCCGGAAGGCGTCGCGGCGCTGATGAGCGGCATTCCCCCGCGCGGTAATCCGGGCGAGCGGCCACCCGAATGGTCGGGCCCGCCGTCAGGCGGTGCGCCTGGCAGCGCATCGGCCGCACCGCCGGCCAATCCGGCGAGCACCCCCGTACCGGGCAGCAATGCCTCGGTCGCGTCCGCGCCGGCCCCCGCATCCGCGCCAGCCGGCCCGGGCGACACGCGCCATCCGCAGCAAACGAGCGCCGGCTACCGGAATATCGATGAATTTGTCGTGACCTACCAGCGCAGTGCCGACGGCACGCGCTATGCGGCGATCTTCCACCGCTTTGGCCTGTTTTCGTGGAAGCTGTCCGCGATCGACCTGCACGCGTGAGCGGTCGCGATCGGGATCGATGCCGCTGCGGCGGCAATGGCGAGCGACCGGCGCGGATCGCAGGACAACCCGGCCGGTCACACGATCTCACTGTGTCACTTGCCGCTCGCGGTGGCCGCTTCGCGTTCGCGCGCGATCTCGGCCTTTTGCTCTTCAGCCGACGAACACGCGACCAGAATGCTGCAGTTCACGCGATCGAGCAGTTGCGTATTGCCCGACCCCATCCACCATCTCGACAATCCGCTGCGGCACCGATGGCCGACCACGACGAGGTCGGCCTTCAACTCGGTCGCGAGATTCGCGATTTCGTCGATCGGATAACCGAACGCAAAATGGCCTTCCGCCTGGACGCCGCGCTCGCGCAGCCAGTTCACGCCTTCCTGCAGGATCTCGCGCGCGGTTTCCTCGAAGCGGCCGCAGGCGACGTCGGTCAGCAGCCCCGCGCTTTGCGCGATGCTCGAGCGCATGTCGACGACCGACAGCAAATGCGTTTCCGCCTTCAGGTCCAGCGCGAGATTCGCACCGCACCGCAAGGCCTTGCGTCCTTCGAGCGTGCCGTCGTAGCACAGCAGAATCTTGTTGTAGCTAGCCATGAGACCTCCCTATCGCGACAACGTGCCCTATGCACTCATCATGGTGCGCCGCAATTCCGGACGCAAGGGATGGAAAACGCTGATTCGCCACGCGGGGCGCGTCGGCGATGATGCGGTGCACGATCCGTGCGCGCATGCACCGTCGCGCGCGTGCGCGCCCTGAAGAGACGCAGCCGATGCACTAGAATGGCCCGTCCGTGTCCTCGACGTGCGTTCGCCCCGGTCATGCCCATGTGACACGCATTCGCCCGATCCGTTCGCCGAGCGGCATGCCCATCCGGCCGGCCGCGAAACGCGTCCGCGCCTGCCTACAACGACAACCTGCCCATGTCCGTTGCACCGATCGATTTCCGGAACGTCGAAAAGCGCTATGGCGACAAGCTCGTCGTCAACGGCCTGTCCTTCCACGTGCAGGCCGGCGAATGCTACGGCCTGCTCGGGCCGAACGGCGCCGGCAAGACCACGACGCTGAAAATGCTGCTCGGCCTCGTGTATCCCGACGCCGGCACCATTTCACTGTGCGGCGAACCGGTTCCGTCGCGCGCGCGGCATGCGCGCCAGCGCGTCGGCGTCGTCCCGCAGTTCGACAACCTCGACCCCGACTTCACGGTCCGCGAAAACCTGCTCGTGTTCAGCCGCTATTTCGGGATGTCGGCGCAGGCTTCACGCGCGCTGGTGCAGCCGCTGCTGGAATTCGCGAAACTGGAGAACAAGGCCGATGCGAAGGTCGGCGAGCTGTCGGGCGGGATGAAGCGCCGCCTGACGCTTGCGCGCGCGCTCGTCAACGATCCGGACGTGCTGGTGCTCGACGAGCCGACGACGGGGCTCGATCCACAGGCGCGGCACCTGATGTGGGAGCGCTTGCGTTCGCTGCTCGCGCGCGGCAAGACGATCCTGATCACCACGCATTTCATGGAGGAAGCCGAGCGCCTGTGCGACCGGCTGTGCGTGATCGAGGAAGGCCGCAAGATCGCCGAAGGCGCGCCGCACGCGCTGATCGAATCGGAGATCGGCTGCGACGTGATCGAGATCTACGGGCCGGACCCGGTCGCGCTGCGCGACGAGCTGACGCCGTTCGCGAAACGCACCGAGATCAGCGGCGAGACGCTGTTCTGCTACGTGAGCGATCCCGAGCCGCTCAGCGCCCGGCTCAAGGGTCGCACGGGATTGCGCTATCTGCATCGTCCGGCCAATCTGGAAGACGTGTTCCTGCGGCTCACGGGCCGCGAAATGCAGGACTGATCGATCATGGACGCACGCAACTATTCCGCCGCCGCGCCGTCCGCACCGCCACGCGAATCACGCTTCGCAGTCGCGCTGCCCGCGAATGCCACCAACTGGATCGCCGTGTGGCGGCGCAACTACCTCGTGTGGCGCAAGCTCGCGCTCGCGTCGCTGTTCGGCAATCTCGCCGATCCGATGATCTACCTGTTCGGGCTGGGATTCGGGCTCGGCCTGATGCTCGGCCACGTCGACGGCGTGTCGTATATCGCGTTCCTCGCGGCCGGCACGGTCGGTTCGAGCGTGATGATGTCCGCGAGCTTCGAGTCGATGTATTCGGGCTTCTCGCGGATGCACGTGCAGCGCACCTGGGAAGCGATCATGCACACGCCGCTCGCGCTGGGCGACATCGTGCTCGGGGAGATCGTCTGGGCGGCGAGCAAGGCGCTGTTGTCGGGCGTCGCGATCATGCTCGTCGCGGGCCTGCTCGGCTATGCGCGCTTTCCGTCGATGCTCGCGGCGCTACCCGTGATCGTGCTCGCCGGCCTCGCGTTCGCGAGCACCGCGATGATCGTCACCGCGCTCGCGCCGTCCTACGACTTCTTCATGTTCTATCAGACGCTCGTGCTGACGCCGATGCTGCTGCTGTCGGGCGTGTTCTTCCCGATCACGCAGTTGCCGCCGATCGCGCAGCATGCCGCGCACGTGCTGCCGCTCGCCAACGCGGTCGAACTGATCCGGCCCGCGATGCTCGGCCGGCCGGCGACGGACGCCGGCCTGCATCTCGCGGTGCTCGCCGGTTATGCGGTCGGCGGATTCATCGTCTCCGCGTGGCTGTTCCGGCGGCGCATGATGCGCTGACGGCCGACGCGCACGGCGCGCCGGCTCGCTGCGACGAAGCGGCGGCGGCGTTACTCGTCGTCGTCGCTCCACGGAATCTCGACGTCGGTCAGGAATGCGACGGTCGCCAGCGGGCCGCCTTCGTGGCGGCCGAGCTTGCCGTCCGCGCGATGCCATTCGACGCGGAACTGCGTACCCGGATCGTCGGCAACCAGATAGACCGCGCGCAGTTCTTCCGCGTCGGCTTCGTCGACCGGACCGTCGAACGACACCAGCATCTTCTGCGGCCATAGGCCGTTCACCGGATCGTAGATGCGGTCGCCCTGCGGAATCTCGATGCTGGCCTCGACGCCGATCGTGGCGGAGGCTTCGATGATCATCGTGCCGAGCGCGTTCAGCACGGCAGTGGCCCGCGCGGAATTGGCCTGGCGGATCGCGAGATCGCCACGCGTCAGCGCCTTTTCGAGTCGAGGATGAATCTTCGGTTGGGTCATGCGTTTTCCTGTTTGCTTCTTGTAAAGGGCACCGCGCGCGTGAGGCGGCGGCGCCGGATGAATACGACGGTCATGCGACGGGACCGGTCGGCGCACGCCGCGGCGGCCATCGCGCAGGGTCCGGTCGCCGGCAGCCGGGCATGTCGTGCCCCGCGCCTCGATCGGCCACGCGAGCCGGACTTGTCCGGCCGTCGCGCCCGCTCGCCGTCCCGTCCGCGAGTCCGTCAGAACCCGAATGCGATCGCGAGCAGCCCGCTCACGATCCCGAACACGACGACGAGGCCCGTGACGATCGCCAGCATGTAAGGCTTGAACGACCGCGCGAGCATCGCGAGCGACGGCACGCTGATCGGCGGCAGCGTCATCAGCAGCGCGGCGGCCGGGCCGACGCCCATGCCGAGCGACAGCATCGCCTGGATGATCGGCACTTCACCGGCCGTCGGGATCACGAACAACGTCCCCGCGACCGCGAACGCGATGATCCAGCCGAGATGGTTGCCGATGTCCGGGCCGATATGCGGGAACAGCCACGCGCGCGCCGCGCCGAGCAGCAGCACGAGCACGATGTATTCGGGCACGAGCCGCACGGCCATGCGTGCGAGCAGCTTCATCCAGCGGACGAACGGATTGCCGGCGGCAGCCTGTTCGGCCACCAGCGCGGCGAGTTGCGCGTCGTCGATACTGCGGTCCTCCGGACGCGCGATGCGGTTCAGCAGATAGCCGATCCCGAACACCATCGCGATGCCGAGCACGAGCCGCAACGCGCTCCAGTGCCAGCCGAGCACGAAGCCCATGAACACCAGCGCGGCCGGATTCAGCACCGTGTTGCCAAGCCAGAACGCGACCGCGCCGCCCGGCGACGCGTGCCGCGCACGCAGGCCCGCGACGACCGGCGCCGCGCAGCACGTGCACATCATGCCCGGCAGCGACAGCAGGCCGCCCGCGGCGACACTGCCGAAGCCCGTGCGGCCGAGCACGCGCGCGACCCAGTGCGCGGGCAGCAGCGCCTGCACGGCCGAACCGAGCAGCAGGCCGAGCACCATGGCCTGCCAGATCGCCTTGCCGTACGCCCATGCGTAGTCGAGCGCCGCCTTCAGCGACGGCTCGGGCGCGCTCGCCGACGTGCCCATCAGGATCGACTGGCCGATCGAATGATGCTCGGCGGCGACGAACGCCTTGTTGTAGTACGGGAACCATTTCACGTAGAACAGTCCCGCGACCGCGATCAGCAGGAAGGTCAGCCAGCCGAGCGCCGGACTGGGTTGGGTGCGTGTGGTCGTCATCGTGCGGTGGTCGTAGGGTTGTTGTCGGTGGCGGCTCGGGCCGCCCCGCCGGCGGCGGGCGAGGCCGGCAGCCCGGCCTGCGCGAGCGCGTCGAGCAGCGCGCGCGCCTGCTCGCGCCCGTCGGCCGCATTCGGCCGGAAAGTAAACGCCAGTGCGCGGTTCGGCTTGTTGTACGTGGCGCGGTAGGTGCGCGCATAGGCGGGATCGTAATGCTTGTCGATCAGTTCGGTGAACAGCTCGGCCCGCGCGTCGGCATCGATCAGCGCATGCCAGTGCGCCACCTCGTCACGGCTGTGCAGGCCGATCAGCCGATTGAGCTGCGCCTTGAACGCGGCCGGCTCGTCGAACAGGTGGGCATAGTCGTCAAGGAGAAACGCGATGCGTTCGTCGTGCGCCGCCTCGACCTGCACCCACGGCCCGGCGTGAAACGCGTCGATCAACGCGATCGGCAGGTGCACGAGCCCGATCCTTCGGCTTTCCGATTCGACGAACACCGGCCATTCGGGGTCGAAACGCCCGAGTGTCTCGACGAGCCCCGAATCGAAGCCCTTCTGCGACGGCTGCGGCTTGCCCGGCAGCGCGCCGAGCAGCGAGCCGCGATGGCGCGCGAGCGCTTCGAGATCGAGCGTCTGCGCCCCTTCGTCGCGTAGCGCGTTCAGCAGCCGCGTCTTGCCGCAGCCGGTATGACCGACGAGCGCGATGTAGCGAAACCGCGTCGGCAGCGTGTCGAGCGTCGCGCACACCGAGTGGCGGTACGCCTTGTAGCCGCCGTCGAGCTGGCGCGCCTGCCAGCCGATCAGGTTGAACCAGGTCGTCATCGAACCCGAGCGCTTGCCGCCGCGCCAGCAGTAGATCAGCGGCCGCCAGTTGCGCGGACGGTCTGCAAACGTGGTGTCGAGATGGCGCGCGATGTTGCGTGCGACCATCGCCGCGCCGACGCGCGTCGCCTCATACGGCGACACCTGACGGTACATCGTGCCGACGATCACGCGCTCCTCGTTGCTGAGCACGGGCGCGTTCAGCGCGCCGGGGATGTGATCCTCGGCGAACTCGAGCGGCGTGCGCACGTCGATGATCTCGTCGAACTCGCCGGCGCGATCGAGGGTGACAATCAGGTTCTTCAATTTGGCGTCGAACAGGGGCGATGCGGCTCGGCGAGCCGCACGGGCACGGAAGGCGGATTCGCGATTATCTCACGCCCGGGCGTCCCGGGCCGCGCGCGGCAACCGGCGGCGGCGACGCGGCGCTCATCACGTCGATCAGATGGTCGCGAAACGCGCGCACCGACGCGGGCAGATCGCGCCCCGCCATGGTCTGCACCTGGATGCTGCGCTCGCGCAGCTGGGGGTTCGTGACGGGCACGACGACGAAGCCGTCCGCGTCGAAGCGGTCCCGCACCGATAGCAGCCCGGTGAACATGACCGCACCGGTACGCTGCGCGTAGCGGTACATCACCGCGGTGTTGTTGCTGGTCAGTTCCGGCTCGAGCATGAGCCCGTCGAGCACGCACGCGATGTCGATCAGCTGGCGCACCGTCGTGCCGGCCTCGGGCAGCACATGCGGGTGCCGGGCGACATCGGCGAGCGACACCGAATCGCGTGCCGCGAGCGGATGGTCGCGCCGCACGAGCGCGAAGACCGGCGCACGCTCCGTGTGTTCGACGCGTACGCCCTGCTCCGGCGCCAGGCTGAACGTCAGCCCGATGTCGGCATCGCCGTCGCGCACGCGCCGCGTCGCCTCCGCCGGCGACACGACCCACACCGAGAAATCGACGCCCGGGTGGCGCGCCTTGAAGCCCGCGAGCGCACCCGGCAGGAAATCGATCGCGAACCCTTCCGAGCAGGCGACCTTCAGCAGGCTGCCGTGCAGCGCCTCCAGCCCGCCGATTTCCTTCATCACGTGCTCGGCCTCCAGCAGGCTGCGCTGCGCGAAGCCCAGCAACCGTTCGCCGGCCTCCGACAGCGCCATCCCGCGCGGCCGGCGCTCGAACAGCGGCGCGCCGAGTTCGCTCTCGAGCTTCGCGATCTGCCGGCTGATCGCCGAGACGGCCACGTGCAGCCGCGCCGATGCGTCGCTGATCGAGCCGGTGCGCGCGACTTCGACGAAATACCGCAGCGCAAGACCATGCAGGAAAGCCGCCATCGTTCTGTCCCCGGGCCCGTCGCCCAGGCCGCTCCGCTTTGCCTTTTCGGCAAAGAAATGTTCGAAATTCGATCATTGTGACAAAAAAAACCGCTTCCTAGAATCGATCGCACTCCCGGTCGTGCGCGCCGCGCCCGCCGGAAAACCGATACAGGAGACCCGTCTTGAGCCGTACCGCCGCCATCCAGCACGCGCTGAACCAGTTCGAATCGGGCGCGCTCTTCACGACCCTGAGCCGCCGCGTCAGCCTGCGCACCGAAAGCCAGGACAGCGGCTCGGGCGCCGCGCTGCGCGCCTACCTGACCGACGAGATCGTACCGGAGGCCGCGCGCCTCGGCTTCACGTCGCGGATCGTCGAGAATCCGGCCGACGGCGGCGGCCCGTTCCTGCTGGCCTCGCGCCACGAGGACGACGCACTGCCGACCGTGCTGATCTACGGCCACGGCGACGTCGTGCGCGGCTACGACGCGCAATGGCGCGCGCCGCTGTCGCCGTGGACGCTGACCGTCGACGGCGATCGCTGGTACGGCCGCGGCAGTGCCGACAACAAGGGGCAGCACACGATCAACCTGGCCGCGCTGGCGAGCGTGCTCGCCGCGCGCGGCGGCCGGCTCGGCTTCAACGCGAAACTGCTGATCGAGATGGGCGAGGAAACGGGGTCGCCGGGCCTCGACGCACTGTGCCGCCAGGAGCGCGACACGCTCGCGGCCGACGTGCTGATCGCGTCCGACGGGCCGCGCCTCACCGCCGAACGCCCCACCGTGTTCCTCGGCTCGCGCGGCTCCGTCAACTTCAAGCTCAGCCTGCGCGCCCGCGACGGCGGCCATCACTCGGGCAACTGGGGCGGCCTGCTGCGCAACCCGGCGACCGTGCTCGCGAATGCGCTCGCAAGCCTCGTCGACGCGCGCGGCGCGATCCGCGTCGCGGGGCTGCGCCCGCCGCCGATCCCGGCCGCCGTGCGCGCCGCGCTCGCCGACCTGTCCGTCGGTGGCGGCCCCGGCGACCCAGCGCTCGACGCCGACTGGGGTGAGCCGGGCCTCTCTGCCGCCGAGCGCGTGTTCGGCTGGAATACGTTCGAGATCCTCGCGTTCAAGGCCGGTAATCCCGACCATCCGGTCAATGCTATTCCACCCGTCGCGTATGCCCATTGCCAGCTGCGTTTCGTGGTCGGCACCGACTGGGAGGCGCTGCATGCGCACCTGCGCGCGCATCTGGATGCGCACGGCTTCGCCGACATCGAGATCGACGTCGAACGCGGCGCACCGGCGACGCGTCTGCCGCCGGACGATCCGTGGGTCCGCTGGGCCGTCGCGTCGCTCGCGCGCACGACCGGCAAGAAGCCCGCGATCCTGCCGAACCTCGGCGGCACGCTGCCGAACGAAGTGTTCGCCGACACGCTCGGGCTGCCGACCCTGTGGGTGCCGCACTCGTATCCGGCGTGCTCGCAGCACGCGCCCGACGAGCACCTGCTCGCGAGCGTCGTGCGGGAAGGACTGCAGATGATGGCCGGCCTCTTCTGGGATCTCGGCGACGCCGCGCCGCCCGTTCGCCGCGCGGCACCCGCCGCGGCCGGCGCCGCCCTGTAACGCGCTTCGCCCCCTTTCTCGGGACTGCTCACACGATGAATACGACCACCCTGACCTCGCAGGACGCCGCGCGCCCCAGCACCGCGAAGATCCGCCGCATCATCTTCGCCGCGTCGATCGGCAACGCGCTCGAATGGTTCGACCTGATCGTCTACGGCTTTTTCGCGGTGACGATCGCCAAGCTGTTCTTCCCCGCGACGAGCGAGGCGACCTCGCTGCTGCTCACGCTCGGCACGTTCGGGCTGTCCTACCTGATCCGGCCGATCGGCGGCTTCGTGCTCGGCGCCTACGCGGACCGCGCGGGCCGCAAGGCGTCGCTGCTGCTGTCGATCGCGATGATGATGGCCGGCACGCTGCTGATCGCGCTGATGCCGACCTATGCGTCGATCGGCATCCTCGCGCCGCTCGGGATCATGCTGTCGCGGCTGATGCAGGGTTTTTCCGCCGGCGGCGAATTCGCGAGCTCGACCGCGTTCCTCGTCGAACACGCGCCGCAGCGGCGCGGCTTCATGTCGAGCTGGCAGTTCGCGAGCCAGGGTCTCGCGACGCTGCTCGCATCGGGCTTCGGTGCACTGCTGACGTCGACGCTGAGCACCACGCAACTCGAAAGCTGGGGCTGGCGCGTGCCGTTCCTGTTCGGCCTCGCGATCGGCCCGGTCGGGCTCTACATCCGCCGCTACGTCGACGAAGGCATCGAGTTCAAGACGCAGGCGCGCTCGGAAGCGCCCGTGCGCGAACTGTTCGCGGACCAGAAGATGCGCGTGCTGCTGTCGATCGGCGTGCTCGTGATCTCGACCGCGATCAACTACATGGTGCTGTACATGCCGACGTACGCGATCAAGCAGCTCGGGCTGCCGGCATCGACGGGCTTCGCGGCGACGCTCGCGACCGGTTTCGTGCTGACGCTCGTCACGCCGCTCGTCGGCCACCTGTCCGATCGCACCGGACGGATCCGCGTGATGGCGGCAGCCGCCGTGCTGATGCTCGTCACCGTCTGGCCGACGTTCGCGTGGCTCACGCATCACGCGTCGTTCGCGACGATGCTCGCCGCGCTGATCTGGATCGGCCTGCTGAAGGCGACGTACTGCGGCGCGCTGCCGGCGCTGATGGCCGAGCTGTTTCCGTCGCAGACCCGTGCGACCGGTCTCGCCGTCAGCTACAACACGGGCGTCACGCTGTTCGGCGGCTTCGCGCCGTTCGTGATCACGTGGCTGATCAGCGCGACCGGCAACCGGCTGTCGCCGGCGCTGTACCTGATCGGTTGCGCCGTGTTGAGTCTCATCGCACTGCTGGTCGCGCGCACGCGGCTCGGGATGCGCTGACCGCGCTCGCGAACAAAACGACGGCGCGGCATCCGTGCCGCGCGCCATTTACCGTGACGTTTACGGCGCCGGATTCGGCTGCAGCTCGTGCAGCGCGTCGATCTCGGCGAGGATCTCGTCGGACAGCTTCACGCCGATGCTGCCGATGTTCTCCTTCAGTTGCGCGAGCGATGTCGCCCCGACCAGGTTGCTGCGCACGAACGGCCGGCTGTTGACGAACGCGAGCGCGAGCTGCGCGGGCGACAGCCCGTGGCGCTGCGCAAGCGCGACGTAGCGTGACGTCGCTTCGACCGCCTGCGGCTTGCTGTAACGCTGGAAGCGCTCGAACAGCGTGATGCGCGCGCCGGCCGGACGCGCGCCGTTCTCGTACTTGCCGGACAGCCAGCCGAACGCGAGCGGCGAATACGCGAGCAGGCCGATGCCGTCGCGATGCGTGAATTCGGACAGGCCGTTCTCGAACGTGCGGTTCAGCAGGCTGTACGGATTCTGGATGCTCGCGATGCGCGGCAGCCCGAGCTTCTCGGCCGCGCGCAGGAACTGCGCGACGCCCCACGGCGTTTCGTTCGACACGCCGATCGCGCGGATCTTGCCGGCCTTCACGAATTCCGCGAGCACGCCGAGCGTTTCCTCGATCGGCACCGTATACGCGTCGTCGACCCACGGATACGCGGGGCGGCCGAACGTCGTCGTGCTGCGATCGGGCCAATGCAGCTGGTACAGGTCGACATAATCGGTCTGCAGGCGCTTGAGGCTGCCGTCGAGCGCCTCCGTCAGGTTCTTGCGGTCGAACTGGTTGCCTTCGCCGCGAATATGGCGCGGATTGTGCGGCTGCCGCGCCGGGCCCGCGATCTTCGTCGCGAGCACGATCCGGTCGCGCTGCGCACGATGCTGCGCGAGCCAGGTGCCGATGTACTGCTCGGTGCGGCCCTGGGTATCGGGCTTCGGGGGAACCGGATACATTTCCGCGGCATCGATCAGCGTGACGCCCTGCCCGAGCGCGTAATCGATCTGCTCGTGCGCGTCGCGCTCCGAATTCTGCTCGCCCCACGTCATCGTGCCGAGACCGATCAGGCTGACCTCGATGCCCGAATCGCCGAGTGTGCGGTATTCCATGCTGTTCCTGTCGCGTCAGTGGAAAGCAGAAACGCCATCACACTGAAGCGAATGCTTCAGATGGCCGATGCGTTCACTTACAGGCGGCCTTCGATGTGCGTTCAGCCCTCGCCGATACGGATACGGCCGCCTTCGCGCGCGTCGTCCGGTGGATGGCGCCGGACGACCGCGCCGGGCGTAACGACGCCACGCCTCCCGTTACTGCGGCCGCTGAATGAAGCAGGTCGCCGATGCATGCGCGACGATCTTGTCGTCCGGCGTTTTCAGCGTGCCTTCGGCGACACCCAGCGAACGCGACAGGTGAATCACGCGCCCTTCCGCGATCAGGTCGACGTCGCGCGGCACGGGACGCAGCATTTTCACGTGCAGGTCGACCGTGCCGTAGCCGACGCCCGCGTCGAGCATCGAATGCACCGCGCAGCCCGTGACCGAGTCGAGCACCGTCGCGGCGAATCCGCCGTGCACGCCGCCGAGCGGATTCAGGTGCCGGCCGTCCGCCCGCGCGGAAAACTTCACGTAACCGAGCTCGACGCCCAGCGGCCGCATCGGCATCGTCTCCGAGATCGACGCGAGCGGCACGTCGCCTGCCGCCGCCGCGCGCAGCAGTTCGAGACCGGACAGGGAAAGCGGATTCATCGGGTTGTCTCCTGATTGAACGCGCGTCGCCGCGCGAGTAAGTTCCAAATTGGAACTGATTATTGACAAGCGCGCCAGGCTTGTCAATGCAGCCGGCGCCCGGTGCAACCGAAGCTCAGTTCTATAATCGAACCCGCTCCTTCGCTGAACTGCCGCACGAGACTCGATCATGAAATGGGATGACATCGGTACGCTGAACTGCTCGGTCGCGCGCACGCTTGCCGTGCTCGGCGATCGCTGGACCATGCTGATCCTGCGCAACGCCTTTCTCGGCTGCCGCCGCTTCGATGCATTCCAGACGCAGCTGGGCCTCACGCGTCACGTACTGGCCGAGCGGCTCGCGCGCCTCGTCGACGAAGGCGTACTGGTCAAGCGCGCGTATCAGGAACGCCCGCCGCGCTTCGAATACCGGTTGACCGAAAAAGGCCTCGACCTGTACCCGGCCCTGCTCGCGCTGATGACCTGGGGCGATCGCTGGAAGGACGACGGCCAGGGGCCGCCGGTGCAATTGCGCCATCGCACCTGTGGCCAGCTGATGCATGCGGTCGCGGTGTGCTCGGCGTGCGGTGAGCCGCTCGACCCGCGCCACGTGCAGCCGGAACCCGGGCCCGGCTGGGTCGCGCACGAGGTGGCCGGAACGCACGATGCCTGACGCGTCGCGCTGAGCGCCGGTCGTACGAACATGGGTACGCCCATGACAGCGCGGCGCGGCCATCATGCGTGCGCGTGTTGCATGCGTCTTCGTTCGACGCGTATCGTTCGTGTTGCCGCGCCCTGTCTGCCGTTCCCGTCTCGTCGATCGCACGCCGCATTGCCCCTGCGCCCGCACGTGCGTGCCGTTCGTCACGCAGGGACCGTGCCGTCTGCGCACATGCGCACACCGCATCGACTTCGGTCACCCGGCACGACTGCCGAGCCGATTCAGGCGCCGCGCGGCATGATGAACATCGCCACGTCGGGCGTTGCAGACAGCCATCCAGCTGTCGTCCATTCGCATCCGGGCGTGACCGCGCCGCCGTGTCTGCGTTACACTCACGGCCCGCTGTCTCAAAAAAGATTCGCTGTCCAAGATGTTGTCGCGCAAACGCCTCGCCGCCGCCTGCCTCGCTGCTTCCCTCATCGCCACACCCTTCGCCGCCTTCGGCAAGACGCACAATGAATCGCTGCTGCAGCAGGCGTTCGACTTCATCGCGCAACTGCTGCCGACCCCGACCCATGAAGCGCCCGCCACGCAGTCCGTCGAATCGGCGTTCTCGCCCGATGGCGGTGCGGAGGTGCTCGTGCTGAAGGCAATCGGCGCCGCGCGCACCTCGATTCGCGTGGCCGCCTACTCGTTCACGTCGCCGCCCGTCACGCGCGCGCTGCTCGCCGCGAAGCGACGCGGCGTGAACGTCGCGGTCGTCGTGGACGACAAGGGCAATCGCGCGAAGAGCAGCAAGCAGGCGCTGAACCTGCTCGTCAACGCGGGCATTCCGACGCGCACGATCGACGCCTATGCGATCCACCACGACAAGTACCTCGTGATCGATGCCGAACATGTCGAGACGGGCTCGTTCAACTACAGCGCTTCGGCAGCCAGCCGCAATTCCGAAAACGTCGTCGTGGTCTGGAACAATCCGCAACTCGCGTCGCGCTACCTCGCGCATTGGCAAAGCCGCTTCGACCAGGGCACGCCGTACCGCTCGTCGTACTGACGCTTCGCCGCGCGCGATTGCTGGCGTCGTTCGCGTGCGACGCAGCCGACGCGCGCCGTCGTCGCACATCCGCGCCGTGATGGCGTCGATGATCGGCGCGCATTGCATGGCGATCAACCTGGCCGAATGGCCTGCACACCGTGCATGACGGCGCCGCGATCGCTGGAATCAGTTGAAATCAGTGGATGTCGGGCGAGCGCTCGGCGATCTGCGTGGCCGCGACGCACCGGCCGGCATGCGCACGCGCATCGCTTGCCGAAGGCTTCGGCCGATCCCGCGTACCGCCAGGCAACGCGTCGAGTACGCAGTCGGCACTGAAGGTCAACGTGTTCTGGACCATCGGATAGAGCAGATACAGCGCCAACGCGAGATACCCCGCGTACAGAATTCGAACCATGGTGCGTTAG
Organism: Burkholderia sp. Bp9099; assembly: GCF_003857805.1. Lineage (NCBI taxonomy): Bacteria > Pseudomonadati > Pseudomonadota > Betaproteobacteria > Burkholderiales > Burkholderiaceae > Burkholderia > Burkholderia sp. Bp9099. The sequence goes on along the minus strand of NZ_QTPU01000003.1, from coordinate 93,838 downwards.
ATGAACGATTGATCTTGCCCTGTTTACGGCATCACGTCGGACAGCTTGAGCATCGGGCGTCGAATTGCATGGCCGGCAGCAACGCACGACGCGTGAAGCGTCCGTATCGCATCGACACGGCTACAACGCGTGGTGGCAGCACGATGGAGAATGCGTGATGCTGCTCGACGGGCGCTCGTCGAGCGTTGCGGTATCGACAGAAGCGAAGCACGCCGCCCGGCTTGCGCGAGCGCCGAGCGACACACGATCCCGCGCGGCATCGCGCGGTCGCCGACCGGCTCGGATCGGCCGATCGGCACAGGTACGAATCCGCGGACAAGCGGCGAAGCAACGCCGCCGGCATCTGAGCGCGGACGAGCCGCGCGCCGATACGCGCGGCCAAGAGCCACGTTCAGTCGCGTTCAACCGGATTCGCCCGGCCCGGTCAGGCTCCGCACGGCGGCGCGCTCGCCATCGCTTCCGCGATCTGCTCGGGCGTCAGGTCGCGCTGGTGGGTCGCGATCGACCAGCGATGGCCGAACGGATCCTCCACTTGCCCATAGCGATCGCCCCAGAACATGTCGGCGGCCGGCATCGTGACTGTCGCGCCGGCCGCGACGGCCTGCGCGATCGCCGCATCGGTGTCCGGCACGAACAGGTGCAGGCAGACCGGCGTGCCTTTCAGCGTCTTCGGCCCGAGTGCGCCGTGCTCCGGCATTTCATCCACGAGCATCAGCGTCGAATCGCCGATGGCGAGGCATGCGTGCGCGAGCCGGCCGTCCGGGGTCGGCAGGCGGAACCGTTCGGTCGCGTTGAACGCGCGCTTGTAGAAGTCGATGGCTGCGGCGGCGCCGGCGCAGATCAGATGCGGCGTCAGCGTGCGCATCCCCTCCGGGATCGGTTTGACGGATGTGGCCATGGGTGTCGCTCCTTCAGTCGGTTGTCGTGTCGAAAATCGGGACGGACGCACGATGCGCACGCCTCCGATGCTACGACGGACGGACTCGACGGAAATCGACACGCCGGACGACATTTTTTTGTTCGCGACAGGCGCCGGAACAGGTTCGGCCCGACAACGCGCGAGCATCAGGCCGCGTGCGACCTCCAATGGGGCGATCGCGCATCCGGGCATGGCCTCGTGCGCGATGGCACGGCTCGCGGAACACGCGCCGATCGCCGCTCAGATCTGCGGAAGGTCGCGCAACGTGCGCGACTCGCTCGTCGCATCGATGTCGAGTTCGATCCCCTCCGACGCGTCGCGATACAGCACGCGCTTCAGCCTCGGCCCCACCGCTGTGCCGTCCGCTTCGTCAAATACGGCACGAACGTCGTTGCCGGCCGCAAGCGCACGTGCCACTTCCGCCACCGACGCCTCGCTCGGCGTCGCCGCCCACGACCGGTCCGCCGGATTGACGGCCGCCCAGCGCACGTGCGTCACGCGCGCACTGAGCACATCGATTCGGACACCATTCACCGCGAACATCGACATCGGAATCTCCTTCGAAACGGTTGCGGCCGGGCGAACGCCCGACGATGGAAACCGGCGATGGCGCGACAGCACGCGTTCGATCGCCACCGGACCCGCCGGACGCGCGATCACCCAGGCACGCAGCTTCGGCCAACGCGATTTTCGATGATACATTGGGACGCTTTGCAACCGTCAACAGACAATCGTGCACGGGAGAAACACATGACCGACGCCTGGGGAACCTTCCCTGCCAGAATGGGCGACCATCAGGCCTTCATCAGCTTCAATCACGGCTTCGCGGAAATCGCCGAAAGCGACCCGCGCACGTCGCTGCTCAGCGTGCGCGTCACCCTTGCGCATCCGACGCCCGACGGCCTGCCGAGCGGTGACGAATTCGCCGATCTCACGAAGATCGAGGATCTGCTGGACGCCGCGGTGACCGCGAAAAACGGCGTGCAGGTCGGCCGCATCACGGTCGACGGCAACCAGGATTTCCTGTTCTACGTGCCGTTCGACGAAGCCGCCGCGGGCGAGATCGTCGACTCGCTGGCCGAACAGACGACCTACGCACTTCAGTACGCCTATCAGGACGATCCGGACAAGGAAACGTACTGGCGCACGCTCTACCCGACCGACGACGACTGGCAACTGATGCGCGACATGCGCGTGCTCGAGGCGCTGCGGCAGAAAGGCGACGTGAGCGACGTGAGCCGGCGCGTGATGCACTGGGCCTACTTCCCGGACCCCAGCGACGCGCACCAGTTCGCCGACTGGGCCGAGTCGAAAGGCTATCTGGTCGAATCGGTCGCGCCCACCGAGGACGGCAAATCGGCCGTGCGGTTCGCGCACGAAGGTACGACGGTGCTGGCCGACATCACGCACCATACACTCGAGATCAATCGCGAGGTGCACTCGCTCGGCGGCGAATACGACGGCTGGGAAACCAGCGTCGAGCAGGCAGGCTGATTGCGCTGACACGCGCGTGACGCGCGATCGGACCGTGGAGGGTTCGGGATCAAAAGCATCCCGGCGGCGCGACCGCGTACCGCCGGGATCCAGGCATTGCCGGCCGCAACCGGCGATCGGCCCCAAGCGATCGCTCACGCACGAGGAATGCGATTCATGCGGATCAGGCGAACGGATGCCGGGACGCGAAACGTCGTCTGCCGAACGCCTGTCCGGTTCCGCCGACGCGGCTTGCATGCGTCGTGCGGCCAAAAAGCCCCCGCTCCTGCGCGAGCGAGCGGGGTAACGGTTGACCGGGCCGGGGTAGAACGGTCAACCGGCCAGATTGTCATCGTGGCCCGTGCGACCGTCTGTGCGGCAACTCACCCTTTCAACCGGAAAGCCCGCACGCGCCGGCACCGCATGCGGCACGTCGCGGTCAGCGCGCGACGCCGGCGAGTGGCGCGGCGACCGCGACGATCACCGGGAACAACACGACGGCCCCGATCATCATCACGCCGTCGGCCGCCAGCGTGACCGGCGTCGCGAGCACGCGAACGGCCTTGTCGCCCTTCGTCAGGCGATCGTCGACCTCGATCGTGTAGGTATGGGAAAACGACGACCACGTCTTGCCCTGCTCAAACCCGTCGGCCCGATAGCGCGAACCGTTCAGCGCGCCTTCCATGCTCAGCTCGCCTTGACGGGACGTCGTAAAGCCGTCCGCCTGCGCACGCGCCCAATCGTCGTCCATCATGCCGGCGCGTGAAAGCACGAGCCGGTATTCGCCCGAGATCTTGCTGCCCTGTGCGACGAATCCATGGAGCGCCGCCTCGATCGACTTCCGGTAGGACGAGGCCAGCACGGCGCCGAGATGCGCGGGCATGTCGAAGATGTAGTGATACTGGTTGCCCAGCACGACGAATTTCTTGCCGTCCTCGCTGACGAGGAATCGATCGACCGTCTCTTCGTATCGGCCGTTTTCGAACAGCATCGCGGTACATCCTGCCAGACCGGTGGCAGCGACGATCGTGCCGGCGATCAGCAGCGTTCTTCTTTTCATGTTTCGAGTCCGGATTTTTTTGATTTATATCGGCGATTTTTAAATCGCGCCAGTCTCCGGTATCGCGCATGCATCGTCAAAGCAGCGTGATGCCGCTTTCCGTGAATCCGCGCTTTTCTTTCCGGATTTTCGTGAAACGACGTTTCACGACCTAACCCACTTTTTCTGGATTTCTGGATGGAGCGGCGCGAACCCGACGCTACGCCGGGCCGTCCGTGAACCATTCCGCAATCATGTCGATCCAGTCGAGATCGCTGGCGATTTCGACGACGACGTCGCTGATGGTTTCTTCGACTGAAGAATCGCTGGCGACCGCACTGGCGGTACCAGCGGCAGCACCTGCTGCGACCGCCTTCGCGGCTGGGATTTTGACGAGCGGCGCGCCTCGCGGGCTGACCAGTTGCTCCAGCCAGTCGACGATACTGGCGCGCGCGTCGTCCTCGTCGGCGAAGTCGTTGCGCTTCAGAAAACGGTCGAACACGACCCACGCGAGCGTCTTGCTTCGGGAAACGGAATCCAGTTGCCATTCGGTCACGGCGACCCGCCCCGTTTCCCGGGTTTCGAGCGTCGCTGTGAAGCGGTAATCGAGATATTCGATCTCAAGTTCAGGCGACATGATTTTCTGCGGCCACTCCGCTCTCTCGGTTCTTATCGATGTGCCGCGCCAGTCCGGTTTCACGCGCCGCGTGAATCTTGTGTGAATTCCGGACCGCGCGTCATGCAGACAGGCAGTATCGCGATATTCTCGCAAGCTGTCGACCGCGACTGAAAATGCATGGCCGCACCCGTCCAGTAACCGATACCCGTTGCGTGATCGATTCCGTGCCGCATTCTTTCGCGCATGATTGCGCCGGCTCGATTCCGGGTATCCGCGTGCTCCGCGGCCGCGGCCGCAGCCGCAGCCGCGCTGTTACACTCCCGCCACAAAAAACGCTTGCCCCACCCAAGGAAACAATGACAGTCGCTCGGGCACAACATGACGGCGTCGATGTCTGGATCATCCAGCTTCCGGGACACCCCGCCTATGCCTATACACATCTCAAACGGGTATTCGCGTCCGACGACTCGCGGCATCGCGTCGTGACGGTCGACCTGGCGAAGCTGCTCGCGTGCGCCGATCGCGACACGACCGACTATGTGCTGCCGTCGGTTCAATACTGGGCGCCCGGCAAGGCCGCCGGCATCCGCGATTTCCTCGATCCGGCCGAAGCCCGGATTCCCGACATGCCCTTCATCACGTTTCGCGAGACGAGAACGCGGACGCTGCTTGGCCTTCCGGGCCTGTCGAAAGTCGGCATCGCGTCGTTCCGGAACGGTCAGCATCGCGCGCGCTATCTGGCGTTTGCAGGGGCAACGAGCCTGCCTGTCGAAGTGCATGAAACCGAGGCGGATTTGCTCGTGCGGTATTGCGGCGAGTAACGGACGCGCCGCCTCATCTTCAGCGGCATCGGTCGTGCAGCGTGCCGCCTTGGCGTTCGGTGCCGGCATCGATCACGTAGATCCGGTCGGCGACCTCCGTGCGGCCGATGAAGCTGGTTTCGACGCCCGCCAACCGCCAGCCGTTGTGCTCGTAGAAGCCGATCGCGCGGACGTTGCCGTCGAGTACCGAAAGATGAACCTTGTCCTCGCCGATATGGCGGGCCCATGCGCGAACGGCTTCGATCATGCGCTTGCCGGTACCGCTTCCGTGATGCGCGGGATGCACATGAAGGCAATCGAGCAGGACGCCGCGCGCCGGATCGACCGGCCTTTCGGCGCTGACGAAACCGACCGGCGCCCCGTCGGACTCGGCGATCAGCACGAGGCCCCACTCCGCTTCGGCGCGGTCGAAATAGTTTCGCCACCGCGTCGCGTGCTCCGTCGGCACCTCATCGGCGAGATAGGCCGCCGGCAGGATATGGCTATAGGCGTTCTGCCAGCTCAGCGTGTGCAAGCGAGCGATGTGTTCCGCGTCGTGTGGTGTCGCGTTGCGCAGCGTGATGGTGCGGTTTTCCGGCATGCGAGGGTCGCTCTCGTTGTGCGATGGAGGCAGGGAAAGTGTAGCAATCGCGATGTTTCAACGGCGGGTTGCACAGGGAGTCGCGTGCGGCAGTGCGCGTCATGCCGTGGTCATCGCTTAATGCACCGTGACGCCTGCCGCTTTCTCCAATTCCTCGACAGCAGCGCCGCCCAAAAAAATGTCCCGACGCCTTCCGGGGCGTCGGGACCGAACGGCCCTGCAAAGCTAAGGGCACGAGGAATCGATACATTACATGAATGTAAGACTATTAAGCATTGGCGGCTCGTGCCAAGTCATTGGTTTAATCCGCCAATCTGCGAGACGATGAGCGAAGCCGGTCGCCGCTTCGCTTCGCGGGGCTCATGAGCAGCGGCCGCTCGATGAATCGAGCCACGCGCGAGTGACGTGACTCGGCGCGCAGTCTCAATATCGAAACGGCTTTCGTCGGCTGACGCGAAATGGATGAATGGCGAGCAGAACGCTCTGGAAATGGCGCGGCTCGAATCGATGCAATCGCATCGAATTTTCCGCACAAAACAAAACAGGCGCCGAAGCGCCTGTTTTGTTTGAGAATTTTGGGGTGGCTGATGGGACTCGAACCCAATTTGGTGGGGCGCGAAGGGGGATGCTGGGGACATATGTCTTTGTTTTTTCGATGATTCTCGAATTCCTAAGGCGATCAATCCCCCTTCAATCCCCGCAGTTGTCCCCGAAATTGTCCCAGAGGCGAGCGCAAGCCTTAACAGTCGCTCGCTGATCTGCCCCCTTCCATGCCCGACTAAAGAGGGGTATGCGTTGGCGGGAACTTCGTCGCCCGGTTCTTCCGTGCCCGGCCAGGTCCGAGAGTCGGCCTCCCCGGCTTCAGGAATCCTCGGTGAGCTGTTGAATAGAACAAGTACACTTTACGTTAGTGTCTGGATGGGGGCCTGCGTATGTCACGACCACATATGTAACCTCACCTACTACGAAGTGATGGTAGTAGAGCCTCGCTGCGCCTTGCGGTGTCGTTGCATCGCCCTGCTTAAGATGTGCATTGGACGTCTCGTCATACACCACCGCCTCTCCCAAATAGACAGTAAGTGACGAGCTGATCCCGCCCGTTTGTGCGTGATGCAACCGCCTCTCACCAAAGAAAGCATCGAGACGACCGGACGCACCATCTACGGCAAATTCGGCGAGCGCATCAATAGCGCGCTTCAGAAATTTTCGGCGAATTGGCAAAACAAGATCGCAGGACTCGTACACTCTGTCGATGATCAGAACTCGCGCGTTTCCGTCTTCCACCTGCCTGAAATAGTCAGATGGGAGCGTATCATCCTCGCTCTCCTCCTCCCCGCCCCAAACCGGCATCACGCTCCAGAGTTGAGCATAGATAGAATTTAACGCGGCGGTGTCCGGCCTTTGCTTTTCCGTCAATTGTGGCCAACCGTCTCGCCCGTTCGCTCCACGAACGATTGTTGCGCCGCAATCTTGAAGAGTATCGAGCTCATCCGCGAGGCCATCGGGAAGTTCTGTGTATGGCAAAACTATTACATGCGCGTCCGCATAATTGGGAAGAGCATCTGCGTACTCACGAACGGTCGCGAGTGCCTGTCCGGGATACGGAATGAGAACCAATCGGCCCTTCTTACCCACGTCAGCCAATACTACTTGCCGAGCGAAGCCTTTCCGGCCGCACTCGACTGCGAACCGTTTTTCCAACGACTTAGGAAGACCAATCACCAGCACGCCGCTCATGATGCTGTCCCGTCAAATCACAGGCGGGACTTAATCATGATTGTGCTCAGCAGCGTCGGAAGCACTAGGCGAGAGAGATCGTCGTCCGTAAGAAGCTCAAGCAGCTTGAGGACTTGCTCTCGCGCGGGAGACACCGATCCAGGATCAGGAGAGGCAATCGGGGAAGCAATCGACCCTGTCACGCCTGCGGCGGATACACCAGTCAACTCGATAGTTTTCGAGGACTCTGGCCTCACGTAGAGAAGGGAGGCGTCAATATCATTGGAGCCCACCCACTGCTCAATGATTGCAGTCACGCGCGCTGTACGATTCGCCCGCCATGCCAAGCCATGCACTCCTAGAGCCCGCGAGAACAGCGCATTGACTGTACTCGAATAGGGCTCAGCGACGAGCGGCTCAAGTGCCGCGCGCTCCTCCGCTTGCAATGGAGCGCTTGCAAGAAACTCGCGCATCCATGTGGACTGCACGTCTGCGGAAATCGGCGGAATTTCGATAAAATCGGCGGGCGCGGCTTCGACGGCTGCTCTCTCCGGCCCTTGCTTCCCGTTGAGGTAGTGAACCACCCCACCGTTTTGCTTGTTGAAAAATCGCTTGCGCTCCGGGTCGGGATTCGCAAATGCCTGCCAGACGGCGCTTCGAATTACAGGGCCCGCAGCCTTTGGAGTAGGAAGTACCGACGAGGCCAGCGGCCGACCTGCAATGGCACTCCCCTTCAACGATACAAGGATGTCACCAATGCCCTCTTGTCGATGCACGACAACAAGGCCACCGTGCACTCGCTGCAGGTACTCGCTAAATTGCCGAAATCCAAGGGCTTTTTCGTCGAAGACTCCAAGGCCGTTCGCGACGAATGCAGCAATGAGACGCTGCTTCAGTCTAGCGCCGAGCTCTGGTTCGGGAGAGTTTGCAGAAAGAAGCTGCTGAATGAGCTGTGCCGAGACAGCATCATGAGATTCTTGCATAGAGCTATTTTTTTCAGGGTCAGATGCAAAATGAAATAACCCGCCACAGAGTGTGCGCGGGTATTTCGGACGAAATCATCAATTGCTTCTGAGTTCCCTGACTTGGAGCCACGTCGTCTAGATAGAAGAACTCACCGTCCACCTAGCCCATAGGCGCTGCTCAAGCTCCCGAGATGGACCCTAGATTCACTTGATCTGGCTAATCTCGGAATGTCCCCGGTGGGGAGTGATGCGATTGTGCACCGTAGCGAATATCCATGTCAAGCAACGCCTTACACGTTGTCACACCGCCCACCATTACGTTGTGTTGCTCTCTTCTGTCACAATAACTGCGACGTGTACCGATCGGCTATCCAGAGTAATCATAGGCTTACTTCTTCGGCTCAGTCGGCAAGGATGCGGGCTCAGCCCGCATGGCGTCGGCCTGATAGAGTTGCAGCATCACGCGCGCTGCTTCAATGTTCGGCGTCGTCAGCCACTCTTCCCAGTCGTTCGGTTGCAGGATCACGACGGCCCGCTTCTCATCATTCGGTTTGTGCATCCTGGAGAAGATCGGGTGCCCCTCACCGTTGACCGTGATCATCGCCATGGCGTGCTGTACGGCGCCGTCCGGACCCTTCAGCGTGCGCCAGATGCCGGCGACGCACAGCTGGCGCCAGCCGGCGAGGCCGATCCGGTATCGGATGTGCTTCCCGGTTTTCCAGTTCGGCTCATAGATCCACTCGGCCGGAATCAGGCAGCGCTGGCCGCCTCGCCACGTCGGCCCGCACAGCGGGCGACTTCCCGAGGTTGTCGTCGCGCACGTTCACCGTGCTGCGCACGATCGGCGGCTTGCGGCCCTGCTCCTTCGCCTTCTCTACATTGGCCTTCTGAAGCGCCCGCGGCCAGAAACCGAAGCCAGCGATCAACGGTTTGAGCTGCCCGTCGACATTCGCGACGATCGGAGCGTCATAGTCCTGGTAGATATCCGGCCTCCACGGGAAGCGACGATACAGGTCGCTGAATGGCTCGATACGGAGTTCGCGGATCTCGAAGTCCTCATGCGGTGTCCGGTAGTTCGTACACATCGCCCGATCCCCATTTATGAGACTTGACGTGACCATCCTACCGCGAGATATACTGTATATTCATACAGCATTGCATCACGTCATGAAACCACGCTGGGCATATACGTGGGAGTACACACACCTCGAGTCCGGGCAGCGTCGTCACACGTATGTCCCAGTCACCGCTAGCGAGTTCCAGTGCCTGACCGGGCAGTTTCTCGACGAGTCAGACGCACGTCCGATCGAGGAAACGAAAGTCGATCGTAACGTCGCGCCGCTTACGGACCCGCACCGAAACCACGTACCGGCGATGCCGGAGTTCGTAGCGCCGACCGAGACTGAATTGCGTGAACTCTGGCGGGCCAACCACGACCCAGAAATCCGACGCCTCATCCTCGAAATTGTGACGCTCCGGAAGTCACTTCAGAAGGTCATGGATTGGTGGGGAGGAGCAAATCGCGAGGCAGCAGATCAAGGCCAGCTCGGCGGTCCATTTGGTCCATTCCGCAAGCTTTACTTCCTACTGCGCGATGAGATGCGTCGTGCGGGGCTGATGTAGCGACGCATACGTGGCTTCCCGAATACCTGTCATTGCGCAGGCAGATATGCACCAAGGACGAGATTGAAACGTGAGAAGCAGACAAGGTACGTCAGTCTTGAGGCGATCATGAATTCTTCGTGACTGCGCGGCTGTCGTCACCGAAGCAGCCATTTACTCGGCGTAGCGCTGTCGGCTACGAGCGGGCATCCGGATAGTGTCAGCTTAGACGGCCCCGCCCCCGTCGCCGTCGGCTTAAGAAATTTCCTATACATCTACGAAATCGTCATTTTTCATACCAATTCATCGAAAATTGTTCTGGCATAGTCACCATCCTTAGTATAAGGTGCATAAAGCAATAAAGTTGTCGCTATCCTACGCATATAACCACCAATGAAGGGAGAGCAAATTATGGCAACTAAATCACCGCACGTACCTAACGGAATTTTGCGCGAAATCGAAGTTGGCGATCAAATACTTTTGTTTGATCCAGTTGCTGACAATTTTCACGCAATCAACTTGGCTGGCAAGTTGATTTGGCTTGAGGCCAAACGTCGATCTCCCGTACAAGCGTATGCCAAAACAATCGCGTCATTTTTTGGCGGGAAGGCTTCAGACTACCAAGCCGACGTTGAAGCAGCATTAAAGATGTTTATCGATAATGACATACTCGTTCCAGCCAGCAATAAGTCCCCCGCCCCCGCACCGGGCGACGTCCACTTGGAGCCTCATGGACATCCTCTTACGTACGAACCTCCAGCTGTAAAAACGTATCCAGCTGCCTGGATGAAGAAGAATCACCCATCTGCTTTCCTCTCGGTTCGGTTTTCGGATACTTGGAGTCCTGCCTGCGACAAATAGGCTGTCGACGAGCGCTTATATCCATAATTCCTTCGACAGCATGCCATGGTAGAAAAATTGTCGAGTCGGACTGATGCCCTTGTCGATGCCTTACGAGGTGAAAACGTCCGCGCGATGTTGTGGAGCGCAGCAGCAAAGGGCGTGATTCGCCGATCTGTTGTCGTTGGAGAGAAGCGGCTAGTGATCGCTTTTACGGATTCCGGTATTCTCGAAGCGCTTGCCCAACGATATGAATTTGAATCTTGTGATTCACCAAATCGATCGATTGACGTATTGATTGATTGGTCGCCAGACAGACATGCGAAGCTGATTGTCGCGGATCGATCCGGATACATCGACTCATTTGATGCGTCTCAGCCGGACACAATTCACTTTGCGTCTTCAAAAGAGGGTGTTTTGCAATTTGCTGGAAGTTGGGGAGGTGTTGAAGCGACGGCGCTCCATGGAAAAACGGTTGTTTCAGCGACGGGATTGGCGTATCTGGCTGCAGATCAGGCGCTTACCTTTGCATTCCTGCGCGTGCTTCACGATTATATCTGCCTCCACATGGCAGTAGTTGTATCGGATAACCATTCAATTATGTTACTCGGTCCATCGGGATCGGGAAAATCAACCCTGTCTCAGTTGCTGACCAAGGGCGGCACGTACGTTTTTGCTGATGACTTGGTTGCGTATTCATCGAAACTCAATCGCATCGTCCGTCTTCCTCGCTGGTCGGCTGGCTACCGGAGACCGCGCGTTGAGCAACCTCATGCCAGTGTGCTAGAGCAGCAACGAGCATGGCACTTGATCTATATCGGCCCGAAGAGTCATCGCGAAAACGAACTTCTACCACTTGACCCAATTGCCGCATTGCAGCGCACCGCTTCAAGTTCGTTGATCGTCCCTCCGCACAGCTCGGAACCTTGTTTCGATTCGATTAGAACCTTAATCGTTAATTCACACTGCTGGCAACTTACCCCCCTTCAAGGCGCACCCGCGGCATCCGCGACACTGGTTGCCAAAATATTAGAGAGTCTGACGTGATGACGCTCGAGCCTCACTTTGACATGGTTCTCCTGCTGATGACCAATCGCTGCAATTTGACCTGCAAGCATTGCTATGTCTCAAGCAGCCCATTAGGCGATTTCGGGCTGGAGCGCGCGGACCTTCTGCGCATTGTTGATGAGATTGTGGACAGCCTCGCAGGCACCCGGCTCACCTTAAGCGGCGGAGAGCCGTTGGCTAGGCGCGACGACGCACTAGCAACATTGAGCTACGCCTCCGGCCGCCTACCGTTGCTCTTGCTCACGAATGGCACGCTGATCACGAGCGATCTTGCGCGGCGTCTTGGAGCAATAGAAGATTTGACCATACGCGTAAGCTTGGATGGGCCTAATGCGATAACCCACGATCTGATGCGAGGCGCTGGAAGCTTTCATCGATTAATGCGTGGAATCAAGACGCTGCTTGATGCCGGTTTTTCGCCACAACGACTTGAGGCTTTTGCTACAGTACCGAATAGTAACGCCGAGCAAATAGACGACATTCTTACCCTTGCGCTGGCATGTGGAATCACACGGGTTAAACTAGAACCGGTTGCGAAGACCGGAAGAGCTGCCGAGACGTGGCCACGCAACATCAATTTCACACCAGATGCAGACACTTCGATCTATCGTAGAAAGGTGGCATCCATGGCTGGTTCGTCGCCCCCCAAACGTCTAGGTTGGTCCTTTCACGATATTCAAGACACTCGCTTCAATGTTCTAAATATCTATTCTGACGGCTCGGTATATCCATTCACGTATCAAGACAATGACGATCAACATTTCAGCCATTTGGGAAACATACACTCTGAGCCGCTAAGCACCATCATCAACCGTGACCGAGTTTCGGCTGCAGTGATCGCAAAAACGATTCGTTTGCTCCGTGGTCCTGATCGCAGTTTACGGGCCATCCGAGCCGAGTATTCTGCCCCACAAAAATGAACACAATATCTCCGGAACCAAGTGGCCAATTGCGGCGATCGATAGCAATCTCACTTTCTGCCGATGATCGTGAGGAGACCGGACCGAGAGCCGTCTTGCTACGTGCGCTGGAGTTAATCTTCGATGAAAAATTGCTGCGTGCCTCAAGAGCGATGACTCAACCTGGCTTGACCGGACGTTCCACTCAAGCAGCCATTTCAGCAGTATTGATCAAACCTGTCAGCGACCTTTGCAACCTCAGATGTTCGTATTGCTATGAAGGGGAGGAAGGACAACGTTTCAGGAGTCGAAAAATGTCGCTTCAGACGTTGGAGCGAGCCATTATCGACGCATGCGATCAAGCAGATAATGACATAGCGTTCCTATGGCACGGCGGTGAACCGTTACTTGCGGGAGTATCGCTTTTTGAGCACGGGGTGAGAGTACAGAAACTTCATTCTCGGGAAAATTTACGAATAACGAATGCCGTACAAACCAATGGAACTTTACTTGACAATGAATGGCTGCGTTTTTTTAAGCGAGAAAACTTCAGTGTGGGGATCAGTCTAGACGGCCCACCGGAGTTGAATGATATCGCGCGATACGATGCAAATGGACGAGGAACCGCAAGTAAGATTGAAGCTGCAGTTCGAAAGCTGCAAGAGGAAAGCGTTCCTTTTGGGATAATAAGCGTGATCGGGCCGCAACACCTCGGTCACGGTGATGACTATCTCCGATACTTCCTAGAGCTTGGGGTCTCTCACTTAGACATACACCCTGACGTTCGTCTTTCGGATGGAACGATAGTGGGCATTTCACCGGCGTCGTTCGCCTCCTTCTGCATCGAACTCTTTGAAAGCTGGCTCAAAGCCGGGCATACCAGCCTTAGAATTAATCTTTTCGATGACTTCCTCCGAGGTTATTTCGGTCTAAACCCTCAAACTTGCTACTTCTCTGGGAGTTGCTCAAAAGTCGTCGCGGTCGAGTCCTCCGGCGAAGTTGTTCCTTGCACACGACCTTTTGATCGAAGTCAGTTCACTTTTGGCAACCTTACTCTCGACGGTTTGGACGCGGTTAAAACGGCCAAGTCGACGCAACACTTCGCTCGATTGGATAGAGAAGGCCAAGCCCGCAGTGAGGCTTGCAAATGGCATCATTTGTGTCATGCGGGTTGCCCTCAACACCGGGGTGACGCAACGTCTAAGCAGCGCGTCGACCTTCCAAATCTATATTGCGACTGTGATGGAGTTAGTGGCGGCGGCTATGCTGCTGTTTGGGAGCACATCGCGTCGCGAATGCACGATATTTTTGTAGGTAGCGATGTTCAAGTATTAGGAACACCTCAGCGAATGCTGCGTTGGCTGAAGCTCGAGCATTGATTCGGTTCAGGCAGAGGAACAACGGCCACCATCGCCACCCACAGAGCATACGTCGCCACCCACTACTACACGGATAGCACGCAGCCGCATCGTCAGTTGCTCAGTGTCGCTCGGTACGATTTCAGGCCACGATACAGCAGAACTCATTAGCCTCGGCAAAGAACCCTTGAATGGATCTTCCGCAATCGTTCTCACCTCATTTCCTTGTTGTCGAGGTCAGCGCGTCGTAGTCACGCTCACACTGCTTGCCGGCGATGCCTCGATCGTCAGCGATTTTTGCCAGTTCTCCCGACGTTTCATCAGACCGACCGAGCACGTCGGCAAGCAGATCGAGGGCGCCGCCGGTTGCCTGGCTTCCGGTCTCAGCGGTGGAATGGCGGGCCCGTTCGACGAGTTCGGCAACTTGATTGCGCAGGCCGACAGCAGCAGCGCCAGCGGCAACTGCAGCATCACGCGCCGCGTCACGTTGTTTTGCAGCATTTTCAGCGTTCCCCTGTTGTTGGCGAGCGATTCGATCGCTCTCGTCGCGCTCGAAGGCGAGTTCGCGAATACGCTGCGCCTGCGTTTCGACTGTGTGCGATTGGTCAGCATCGCGATGACCCTTGAAATAGCCGCCCGCCGAGCCGAGGACAATCGCCGCGACGACGGCCAACCAGAAGCGAGGATCGATCAACATCACAGCCCCCTTTCGCACAAGGCGCGTTCGAACTCACGACGTTTCACCAAGCCTGGCAATATGCGGCCACCGCCGTACACCCACTGCGGCTTGCCGGTGTCGGATTCGTTCATCGCTCGACATGCCCCCTTCCAGTTGCCCGCGTTGAAACGCTTGGCCGTAGTGCTGCCGCAATACGCGCCTGTCCCGACGTTGTAGGCAAAGCTCACGCTCGCCGCGAGCTGATACGGATGGTCTTTCAGACCAGGCGTGCATTTCAGCACCGGCTCCGCATGCTCGATGAGACGTTGCTCAAGCCGAGCAATGCATTCGTCGTGCGTGAAGCGCTGGCCACGCTTCACATCCTTCGTATCGCCGAAGCATCCGGTGATCATCCCAATCGGATCCGGCCCAGCAACCAACACCTCGCCCTCGAACTTCGGGACCATCAAAAAAAGAAGGGCTGCCGCAGCAGCCCCCACAACACCGACAAGCGTCTTTTTCGGCATCTCAGCCATCGTCCTTCTCCATCTCCATGATGCGCATATCGGACTCGCGCTGTTCGCGGCGATCCTTCCGCCACATAAAAAAGAAATTGAGTCCGAATGTCGCGAATGCCGTCAAAATGCCGACGATCACTCCAATGTCAGTCAGCGTCAGCGACGACGCCACGGCCGTAACGCTCCCCACGTAGCTCGCCACCTCAGTTGGACTCGCTCGCATCTGTTCCCCGTAACGAAAAAGGCCGCCAATTTGGCGGCCCATCACACAATCCCCGTCGCATCTAGCACCATGAAGCGCGAATGCCATTGCTCTCGGAATCCTGACCAGTTCGGCTTGCGCCCACCTCCGTACATTGTTGTGCCCCACGAAACCGTATTTCCGCTCACGCGAATCGAACTCAGTTCGACGCCCGCCGGGTCGTAGCTCCATGCCTGGCGGACCGGGTAAACTCCCGATACGACAATCGGCACTCCGTACGTCCTTGACTGCCACGTAGCACCGGGCGCGCCTAGCGTCGCCCACCCAGTTCCGGGCAGATACTCGTCGTAAATCACATCGAGCACGCGAAGGAACGGCTTCGACGAATCCACAATCAATTCGCCACGTTCGTTGAATACCTGCAGCCCAAAATTGCCAGCCGCCGGCGGGACACGATCGAAAAGGAAAAAGTAGACCGTGCACGGACGTTCAGTGATAAACGTCAACGTATAGGTGTTGCCGCTTCGCGAAGTGCGCCATACCGTAATGCCGACTCCATCCGACGCATACACTCCGTACATGGGCCCTGCCGTGGAATTGAACGAAAACGACACGTTCGGCAACGTGGCGTAGAACGTCTTTCCCGCATCGTTAAGGGCCAGCTGTAGCACCCCGTCCACCGAGTTTGCCGACATCGCCTGCACCATCTGATAGTTCGGCGTTGAGCCGTCAATCTGGTACACACCGGTATCAGTGAACGCTTGAAACCCTGCTGGCATCAATACACTCCAAACACAATCCAACCCGGAACTCGAATATACGCATTCGAGCCGCTGGCGTTTCCGCTATAAGCCCAACTGACACCGCCCGCATTGATCGAAACCACCGGCGATGGCTCGGCCCCTGACACGCGGTAAAAAATCTGATCAGGCATAAACGCCCAGAACGGTTCCCCACCAGACATATTCGCGGCAGCACTCCCATCGATTCCACCCGTGTGTACGATTCCGACGACCCGCCCCGCGCGCGACTTCGCGTCAAGGACAAGACGGCCGGCGCCGTCAAAAATCTGAAGCCCGGCCGCCATCACCACATCCCCATGCGCACTCGCAGCACGCCATTACCGTCATAGACGCGGACACTACTGCCGTCGACCACCAGTCGATTCCCACTACCGTCAGAAGCGTTGATCTCGAACCAACCGCTCTTGTCGAGCCGCCACCCTTGCCGCCCGGCGATGTAGTTGTCGGACTGGATATAGCTGCCGATCATCGCGTTCGTGATCCACCCCGCACCGATAAGCGCCTGACGGAGAAAAACTTGGCCGCCCTGCACCACGAACGGCACGATCGAAGCCCCACCATTGTTCGGATCGACCACCGCGAAGCGACTCGCCGAAACCAGCACCTGCGACTCGACAACACCACTACTGTTGTCAATCCCGACACCGATGCCGGCGATGTATGTCTTTCCGTCCGACGTGACCTGCGTTTTGATCTGGTACGAGGCAGCAACACGGCCATTCAGATCTGCATATGACTGCGCGACTGTTTGAACTGCCGCGGCGTTCGCGTCTGCCTGCGCGCGGATCGTCGTGATCTGCTGCGCCTGCGCGCTGTCGGCATCGACACGGGCCTCCGTTTCCGTTCGAATATCCGCGAACAGCGACGCTTGATCCGACTCCATTCGAGCGGTAACAGCATCAAGCCGCTGCCCCAGCGCCATATCGGCTTCAGCCCGAGCCGATTGCTCCGACCACACGCCGGCCATTACACTCGTCGAACCTGCCGCCTGGCCTGCGTCACCGGCCATCGGTACGTTGATCTGCGCCGACACGCTTTCGATACGGCTCGACAACGCGCTGTCGGCATCTGCCCGAGCCTTCTGCTCCGCCGCGATGTTGGCGGTGTTCTGGCCCACGGCCGCATTGATTGTGTCGATGCGACCGGACAAGGCGCCATCGGCGCTCGCACGCGTACTTGCCTCGCTGGAAATCGCCGCGTTGGCGTCAGCGACCTTGCTCGTCAGCGACGAGATCGCGCTCGCGTTTGCTGAGTCTCCATCGGCGCGCGCTTTCTGCTCGGCGGCGATCGCGGCCATATTGTCGCTAGCTGTCGCCGTCACCGAATCGATACGCTTGCCAAGTGCCGAGTCGGCATCAGCGCGTGCCGTTTGCTCCGATGCGATCGCCGACTTGTTGCTGTTCGCCGTCGACGTCACTGCGTTAACGCGAGACGATAGAGCACTGTCGGCGTCGGCCCTCGCCTTTTGTTCCGTGACAAGTGCAGCCGAATTTGCAGCCGCAGATGCACTGACGGTATCGATACGGCTCGACAGTGCATCATCGGCCGTAGCCCGAGCACTCGATTCCGCCGAAATTGCTGCCGCGTTATTGGCGAGCCCGATATCCTGCGACAACGCCCAGGCTGCCCCATCCCACACCAACAGGCTGTTATTCCCAACCGTGCTAACGGCATCGTTCGCAGTCGGGATGTAGCGCCCCGCACCAGCAAGCGCCTCAAGCTGCTGCCCCCAAACGTAGATCCCGCTGGCACCGTCTCCCGGATACGTCGTGGACCCGTTGTACACCTGCGTGCGCAGAATGATCGACGTGTCCGACGTAGTGAACTGTGCCGTGTAGGTCACACGCCACCAGCCATCCGACAGCGGTGTTGCTCCGTACGAATGCGTGCCCTTGGACAAGCTCGGCGCAGAAAAAACCCCGTTGGTCGCATCAAATACGACGCCGCCAGACGTGCCAGTGTTGTTGCGGCAGAACACCTTAATTTGCAGCTTGGCACGCTCGCCAGCCCTCACGTACAGCGAACGCGTGAACGGCTGCGTCGGATCGATACTCGGATATTGATCGACGTAGTGCTCGCCGTCGGCCGTCGATTCCACCAGCTTTTGCGCCTTCCCGGAACCTGCCGGCGCAGCAATCGCATCCTTCACAATCGAGCACCGGACCTTCGACCACGCCCCGTTCGTATAGTCCTCCGAGTACCGAATCAGGTTCGTGCTACCGAGATCAATCCATACGTCGTTCACGGCCTTGGCAACCGGAGTGATCGACTGTCGGAACGTCGTATTCTTCGCGTTGGTCTGTGCCTGCACAAATGCGATGCTCTCCGCGTTTGCCGCGTCTCCGTCGGCACGCGCAGTCTTTTCCTGCGTGATCGCGGCTCCGTTCGCAGCGGCCGTCGCCGTGACCGTGTCGACACGTTTACCCAGTGCGGTATCGGCGTCCGCTCGGACCTGCTGCTCCGTCGCGATTGCCGCCTTGTTCGCACCGGTGTCCGCCGTCACCGAGTCAACACGCTTGCCAAGCGCCGAGTCGGCGTCGGCCCGCGCCGATTGCTCGGCCGAAATCGCTGCGGTATTACCCGCCACCGTCGAGCCGAGCGAATCGATACGCGTCGACAACGCCGTATCGGCCGATGCACGCGCCGACACCTCGCTGCTGATCGCTGCCTTATTACCGTTCGCCGTGGCCGTCACTGCATCGATTCGGGTGGACAGCGCGCCATCCGCGTCTGCCCTGGCTTTTTGCTCCGCCGTAATCGCGGCGGAATTTGCGGCCGCAGACGCCGTCACGCTATCGATTCGAGTCGAAAGCGCACTATCCGCGGACACACGCGCATCGGCCTCCGTCGCGATCGCTGCAGCGTTATTGGCCAGCCCGGCGTCCTGCGACAGCACCCAATCAGCTCCATCCCAGACCGACAGACTGTTGTTGCCGACGGTGCTGACGGCACTGGCAGCCGTCGGGATATAACGTCCAGCCCCGGCAAGCGCCTCGAGCTGCGCGCCCCACACGTAGACACCGCTCACGCCATCCCCGTTGTAATTGAAATCGGTGGCGTTGAGAGCAATGCCCGTGCGAACGATAAAGGCTGTGTCGGCTGTAGTGAATTTGAGTGTCTGAGAAATCCTCCACCAGCCTCCTGCCAGCGGGAACGCGGCGTATGACTGAACTCCGTTGGTAACCACGGCACCGGAGAACTTCCCGGTTTCCGCACTGAAAATGACTCGCGCGTAAGAGCCCGTGTTATGAGCGCAATACACCGCGAGAAACACGCATGACCGCTCGGCTGCCTTCATGAAAATCGAACGTGTGTACGTGCCGGTCGTGTCGAGCCCCGCCGGCGTCTGGTCGAAATAGTGCGCGCTGGAATCCGTATTGGTGGCTTCAACCAATCGCTGTACCGTCTGCGTACCATCCGGCGCGGTGATCGCTGCGGCCACCACGGACGCCCGCTGCTTCGACCATGAACCAGTCGCGAAATCCTGCGAGTTGCGCAACAGGTTCGTGCTGCCAAGGTCGATCCAAACGTCATTGACCGCCTTGGCGACCGGCGTTACCGACTGCCGGAACGTCGTATTCTTCGCGTCGGTTTGAGCCTGCACCGCCGCGATGCTGTTTGCGTTCGCCGTGTCGCCGTCCGCACGCGCGGATTGCTCCTGCGTGATGGCCGCAGCGTTTGCACTCGCCGACGCCGTAACCGCGTCGACGCGCTTGCCGAGCGCGGTATCTGCATCCGCCCGCGCCACCTGCTCCGCCGTGATCGTCGACTTGTTCGAGCCGACGTCTACCGTCACGGTGTCGATACGCTTACCAAGCGCTGTATCAGCGTTCGTTCGGGCCGTCACTTCACTGCTGATGTCGGCCTTGTTTGCGTTCGTCGCCGCGGACACGGTATCGATCCGAGCCGACAAAGCATCGTCCGCCGTTGCGCGCGTATTCGATTCAGACTGAATCGCCCCCGCGTTCTGCCCGACGGACACCTGGAGCGACGTGATCGCCGACGCATTCGCCGAATCTGCTGCGACGCGCGCGTTCCGCTCGTCGACGAGTAAACCGCTCGGCAGCGATTCCAGCTTGCTGTTGGCCGGATCCTGCAGCCCTGTGAGCTTCACCGACAGTTGCTGTCGCGCGGTCGTCTCTGCCGTGTCGGCAGTCGCCCGCGCCATCGCTTCACTAGTGAGCGCGGCACTGCTTGCGCCCGGTGCAGGACGCCCGACCGAGATCCAATCGATTTCGAAAAAATCCTTCGCCGTTGGCGCCAGCGCCAGGTACACCCGAAGCTGACTGACACTCCCGCTCCACGCTTCGTTGAGCATCACAACCGCAATGCCGCTCTCGTCGTAGTCTGGTTCCGGAATTGCCAGGTTCGACCACGTACCCGCGATGTTGCGGCCGACGAATCCATACCAACCGGGATTGCCCGTCTTGCGAATACGCAGACGGACCTGTCGGTACTCGTCGCCGTTGATGTCGAGCGATGCCGGCGATTGCACGTAGCCCTTCGCGACCGCCGGCGGCTTCATCCATGAAGCCGTTACAGTCGGCGTACCGGATTGCGCGGTCCAACCATCGACCCCGTTCGTGAAGTACCAAATCTGGGCATAGTCGAACTGCTCACCGACGCCCGCCTGCAGTTGCGTGATTTGCTGCACGACCGACTCGTATTGCGTCACCCGTGCGTCACGTTCCTGCCCGATCAGGCCGCTCGTTACCTTGCTGAGATCGGCCCCGTCGTATCCGCCTCGAAGCTGGGTAGCAAGCAACTCGCGCTGGTTCGCCTCAGCATCAATCGCGGACGCTCGCGCAACCTGCTCAGCCTGAATCGCGGACGTGTTCTTGCCGATCGACGCGGTGTTCGTATCGATCCGACTCGACAGCGACGAGTCGGCCGATTGCCGCGCGGATTGCTCCGACGCGATCGACGCGCCGAGCTTCGCGGCCTGATCGGCCAGCTCGCGCGCCTGCACATCCGACGCTGCTTTAATGGCCGCGTCGCGGGCGGACGCCTCGCCTGCGATCGCCGTCGTTCGAGCCGACGTCTCGGCAGCCAGCGCCGCCTGTCGGTCCTCCACCTCCTTCTTGATGGCCGCAATTCGGTCAGCGACCTCCTGCTCAATCTGCGCAGTGCGAGTCGTCGCCTCTGCAGCGATGGCCGCGTTCCGTGCCTGTACTTCGTCCGCCAGCGCTTTCGCGCGAGCTGCAGCCTCCGCGTTGTCCGCATTCGCCCGCGCGGATGCCTCTGCTGCGATCGCGCTGGTGCGATCCGATACCTCCTTAGCAATTGCAGTTGCGTTGCTCGATACGTCCTTCTGGATGCCGGGAATCGCATCAATCGGCTTTTGCAGATCCTCGTTCAGCGACGAGTGAGAAATCTTTCCCTCGAAATACTTGTCGTACGCCTCTTCGTCCGTCGTTGGCTGGCCCTGCACACCCGGCCCGCTCGCCGGGAACCATGATCCAACGTTTCCCGAACGGTCGACGAGCCGCGCCCAGAAATAAAACACCTGGCCGACCGCCAATCCCTGAATCGAGGTCGATGCCTGCGGATATGCGAAATCCGACAGCTTGATTGCATCGTCACGATTCGTCGTGCGGCTCTGCCAGATTTCCGTGCGCTGTGTGTCGCCCGCAGTACCATCGGCCGGGAATGCCCAGCTCAGATTGATCCCGTAGACCACGCCGGCCGCCTTCAACGAAGCGACTGCCGGCGGTGGCGTCGTTTTTCCATTCAGCGTCGTTTCCGCACTGACGGCCGGCAGCGACGTCACGTTCATCACGTTTTGCGCGCGCACGCGCGCCACGTACCGCCCCTGATAGATCCCCGGGATCTCGACTTGCAGGCCGCCCGTCTGTGCGACGCTAACCCAATCGCCGTTGTCCTTCCGCCATTCCGGCAAATACGTCACCGCCTTGTCCGCGGCGTCCCACGCGATCACCATGTTGGTTTTCGCGATGCCTTGGTCGATCACCGAATACGTCGAGATCTTGACATTGGCCGGCGGCATCTGCACCGACGGCGGAACGACCGTAATCGGACGTTGCTGAATCTGCGCACCGTCATCGATAGCCGCATACTTTCCCGGTTCGTGTTTCGTCGCGGTGATCGCGTATGCGATCTTCCCTTCGTCGTCACTCTCCTGCACGCTGACGACGCGATAGAGCTGCGCGGTGAGCTTGTCGCTTTCCAGCATCCACACCGCACCAGCAATCGGATCTGCGTCGAACCGATCGACCAAGGTCAGCACATCGCCATCGACAGACTTGACCGCGCGAGTCTGTGCGAGCCCCGACGGAAGAATTGCCGTGAAGCGATCGCCCGCAGCAACTGTGGGCGCCTTGTCCAGTGCGATCACCTTTCCGGCCGCCGACCGAATCCGGCCACCAATACGCGCGCCAGCCTTCTTCGGGTCGGCAATCGCGATCACTTGCCCCGGCCCGACCAGCACGCCGTCCATACCGACCTGGAACGCCACCGAGCCGGACTCGTATCGCGACGTCAGCAGGATCCACTGCCCTAAGCGATGCGCCTGCGCCTGCGACGTGCAACCGAACGCAGTCACCTGCGTCTTCACGACGCCGTAACGCGCGATGCCTTCGTCGTCTTGGACTGCCTCGACGGCCTGCTTGTATTGATTCGTCGGGTCGTTGTAGCTCACGAGCGCGACCGTGTACCGCGTCTTACGCTCGCTGCCCACATACCGGAACGCGCCATCGATCACGTTAGCCGCGGTGTACACGTACACCGGATCGGACGGCATGTCGGCTGACGCAACGACTGCGCCCGGACCCCAGTACGCAATCCCACGGAATACGCTCGCGATGTCCTGCAGCACCTTGAACGCGTCGGCCGCCGATTGGATCACGCAATTGCACGTGAATCGCGGTTCGACGCCGCCCTTACCATCCGACACCATCACGTCGCAGTAGCGGGCGATTTCGTACAGCCCCCACTTGTCAATCATCGACGCGTCGACCGTTTTACCCAGCCCGTAGCGATCATTCAACAGCAGGTCGAAGAAGATCCACGCCGGATTGTTCGTCCACGCCAGCTTGAACGTCCCATCCCATGCACCGGAATACGTCCGCGTGTCTGGATCGTAGTTCGACGGCACTCGAATGATCAGGCCCCGCACGTGATACGACCGCACCGGCACCTGTGAGAACGATCGAGCGTCGAACGTCATGCCGACGAGTGCCGTCATCGGATAACGCATCTTTCGGTCTATCACCTCCGTGATCGCTTCGATG
This sequence comes from Burkholderia sp. Bp9099, assembly GCF_003857805.1. NCBI lineage: Bacteria > Pseudomonadati > Pseudomonadota > Betaproteobacteria > Burkholderiales > Burkholderiaceae > Burkholderia > Burkholderia sp. Bp9099. The sequence continues at coordinate 70,508 of NZ_QTPU01000003.1, read as the reverse complement.
TTCACGGCATCGGCGATCAACGAGCTGTGCGCGTTCGGCGTGATGCGTCGCACGCGCACCAGCCAGCCAGTTTTCGCGCGCGGCAGTTCGATCCGGTGCGAACGCTCGTAGAGCGTCGTCGTCTTGCCATCGAATGCCCCCTTCAGCACCTCGGCATACGACCCGCCATCGACCGACAGATCGATCGCGTATTCCACGCGATAGCCGAACACGCCAGCCGAAGGATCGCTTTTCTGCAGCGCTGGCACGCCGAATCGAATACGAACCGCCGTGAGCTGCGTGTTCTGCACCTGACGCACCCACGGCGCGTCAGACGTCAACGGCACGCCGATAGCCGATTCGCGCTCGACCGCAGGAAAACCAGGCATGAACTCCTGATCCAGCGTGCCCGTGCGAACGTCGACGCTGTAATTCTGGAAATTGACTGATCCGTCAGCATTCTGGATCGGCGTGCCATCGAGCATCACCGATTGCATGCCCTTTACCAGCCCAATGCTCGGACCTTCCGTAATGATGTCGAGCACCTTCGCGCGCGCGACGGAGTGCAGGTTGTCCGGCGATTCTCCGCCCCCACTGCCGCCACCACCGCCCCCTTTCGCACCGCTGATCAGCTTCACCCCGGATTCCGCATAGATCCTTTTCACACCTGATCCTCTGTATAGATGCCCGAACTAGCTACCTTCGAACCGACCACCATCTCTCCGTACACGAGCGGCACCGGCTCACCCTGGGCGGCACTGTTCACGGCTCCGTTGAAGTAGTACGACGTGCCGTTGTCCGCAACGCCAGCCAGCCCGGCCTGTTGCGGGCTCAGCATCTGCGTGATGCCGCCGAGCGCCATCGAAACGCCCAGCCCGATCAGCGTTGGCTGATTGAAGACGAAACCGGCCACCGCCAAGGCAGCGCCGAGAATCGTCTGGAACAGCCCGCCGCTCTTGCTCCCGATAATCACTGGCGCGATACGGATCGCGTCATCGCCCACCGGAGCGTCTAGATCGTCTTCGCTCAGGTTTCGTCGACCGTTGAATACCGCGAACGTCAGCCCTTCTGCGCGCGCCTCGAGCAGGAAGCGTTGAAAGCCGGGAATCAACACCGAGAGGGCACGCACCGCCTCTGCAGTCGACGACACGGCCAAACGATGAACCCGGCCAAACCGAGATCCCGCGATCCCGTAAAGCCTCACCTCGCGCAATCTCTCGTTCAATCGGCACCTCCGACGTAACGCAAGACCGTCGTTAAGCAGTCCCGCCACATCGAACCCCAAACAGCACGACACGACAGCCGGCCGTACATGTGGTGCGCGAACATACCGTCACCGAGATACACGCCCGAGTGATTTGGCACACCGTTTTTGCTGCGAATTTGCATCAGCAACACGTCGCCCGGTTCGATCTGCGCATCGCGCCCCAAGTCGAGAAATCCCGCGTCCTGGCAATGCGCGACGTACAGATTCGAATACCCATCGTTCCACCAGCCATCCTCGCGCTCGAAATCCGGCAGCGCGATCCCGCGCTCCGCGAGATACCAGTCGCGCACCAGCGAATAACAATCGAGCACGCCGTGCACATACTCCCGGCCGTACAGTGGCGCAGCGTACCCGCTCGGCCCGAACTCGCACCAGTTGTCGATACCGATCGAGCCGTCCACCTGCACGCCCAGGGAGACGATCACCCACAGCGGGATGCCTGCACGCTCGCACATCGCTCGGTCACCCATGCTCGGCTGCGCCACGCCGTTCGGGTGCGAATGCACGAGCGCGAGGATTTCACCCATGTCCTCGGCGTCCGCGTAATCCTCGGCCGCGAGTGAGAATTGCTCAGTCGGCGCCGCCGCAGTGTTTCGGCCCGGCAAATACGCCTCACCGGCTGCGGTCGCCACGACGAGCCCGCAGCATTCACGCGGATACTCGGCGAGTGCATGTTCCGCGATCGCCTGTTTAATTCGTTCGTCCATAAAAAAACCCGCCGAATGGCGGGTCCGTGAAGTGAGGTTGATCGACGGGCTAGGCGAGCGTGTCGCACAAAAAGCCGCCGTGGGGCAGCGGATTATTCACGCCGTACCGGCATTCGCACCCACTGATTTTCAGGCTGCACCGATCGAGCGCCGGATCGCTCACGGGTTTGTCGTTCTTGTCGAAAAACACCATCGCTGTATATCCGCATTCCGGCCCGCGGTAGCGCCATTGGCACATGCCGACGATCTGTCGCGCAGGAACCTGCTGTCCGCCGAAATCGAGCGGCGACGACAACGTGAACTCGACTTGAACCCCGGGCTGCTCGTCGCTTTTCTGTTCGATTCGCCACTGCTCAGGCGGCCATTGCTCATTCGAGTCCGCAGTCGGGTTGCCGTCAGGAAAATTCACAGCGTCGAGGTATTTCGCCAGCGTGCGCCGGCGGAACACCTTCGCGCCGACGAGATCATCAAGCGCAACACACAGCGCCGTGATCGTGCCGTTGATGTCCCCAACGGTCAGCGTCGGAGACGGTTGCCGCGCATCCGACGTCCGCTCGAACCCGGCCGCCTGGATCGGCCACGGCTTGTATACCTTGCCTTGCCACACAATCGAAGTCGACTGCAGGTGACCGTGAAAACGCTCCACGTCGCCGCCAATCGCCGTACAGTCGACCTCGAACAGTTCGATACGATGGCCGGGCTCGAGGCCCTGAATATCTGCTGTGATTGTCACGACGTAACCCCCGCAATCCGCATAAACCTCGGATAAAGCGGCCCAACTGGCTGATTCTTCGTTATCAGGAATTGCAGCGTGTACGTCTTGCCGGGCACAAGTCCGCTTTTTGCGATGGTCGCAACGACTTTCCCCCTCCCCCCGAATCCCGCGTCAGCCGGAATAATCGTCGCAATATCGTCCAGCCCATCGTATACAGCGGTAGCCCCGTCCGCCACACGGAGACGGCCAACAACATCGGTTGCCGCAGAAATCCCACTGGCTAAATTTAGCGTGGCGGTCGCAGTCGCGAGGACCGTGCCGCCGGCCCCGCACACGAAGTTGGCAGACGCGCGGACCTCGTACGAATTCACGGCAAGATCTGCCTCCGATCCCCCAGCGACATTGAACACGGCGGGCCGCGTCATGTTTCCGCTATCCCATGCGACATTTCCCGCGAATGTCGGACGCGAGCCGATCGAACATCCTGCCCCCGTTCCGTCGATAGTTACCTTATCAGTCGTCACACTGTAAATGAATGGACGCGGACCGTCCCAATTTCCATACTGATCCCCGGGCGCGGTGCGCATCAGGTAGAGAGCGCTACTATCCTTGCGCCAGAACACCCCATGATCACCGTTGACGACACGCAGAAAATTCGACGACGTTGATTGCAGCTCCGCACCCGCCCTGACGTTTCGCGCTGCGGTCACATCCTGGCCGACGGAGAGACTTCCCTTGACGATCTCATCGATTGCATACGAACGGCCGCGCAGGAGCACACGCCACGCCTTCACGCCATCAGTATCGATAAGGACTGCCTCGCCGAGATTCAGATCGATCGCCGGGAACGAATCTCCCGAACCCGTTGCGGGCGCCAGAGAAACTGTCTTCCCTACGTTCCGAAGATGGATAACTCCGTCTGCCGGACACTGCGCGGCGACCGGTAAAGTGATCGTCCCGCCAGCTGCGATGTTGATGCTCACCCTCTTACCCACATGTCCCGCCGTGAGCGTCCGCACGGCAGTGATCGGCGTCGCGGAAGTAAGCGCCGCTTGCGCGCCCAACACGTCGACGTTGGCATTAAATTTCGTATTTGCCGTACGCTGATCATCGCCGCCCGATCCGGTCGGCGCCTCACCGAGATTTGCTTTTTGAAGATTTGCCATGCCATGTCCTACGGTGCAAATGTCTGCTCAAACTGTGCAGTGATCGTGTACACGTTCCCGTTTTTTACCGGCTCGGTGTACTTCTCACACACGAATCGTCCTTGCGGGCGTAACGGCGGCGTCCAGAAAAACGACACCGCGCCGGCGTGCTCGTCGAGGAACTTGAGGATCGCCGAGATCTTCTCGGCCTTCCCCACAAATCGAAGGTTGTACGGCGTACGCCGGTTATTGAGGCCGTCGGCCGCTCGCTGCGTGTACCCTTCGCCGAATCCGGCCTTTCGCACCTTCAGCGTCGTATCGCCGCCGAAGCCATCGACGGTCGGCGACCAGATAAACGTGTCGGTCATTACCCCATCCCGTTTTTCAGTTTCCAGAGTGCTCCACCTTGACGGCTCTCGGTGGCGATGAGCCCCTGCACCATCTGCGTGAGTTTCTTCACGAACTCCGCGCTCGCCATCATCTGCGACGCGCTGCCTGTGCCGCCTTCGATCGTCACTGGGATATTCAGCTCGATTCCGCCGCCCTGAGTACCGAGCACACCACCGCCAGCCGAGCCACCGCCAACCAGCCCACCGTTCGCAAACTTCGCGAAGCCGAGATCCTGCCCGCTGTTGATCGCCTCGAGCAGACGAAGCACGCCCGGCTTGCGCACCGCCGCAGCCCTCACCACGAATTCCTCGTTCGAAAGCCACGCAGGGATGCTGTCACTCGTCGACGTACCCGGCCCGGTCACACGCCCACCGGTGGCGAGGTGGAACCCGTATGCATTGCCTCCACCACCCGCAAATGCATCCGTCAGGCCGCCACCGATCCCACCAAGCAGCGACGACGAACTGAACCCGCCCGCCGCTGACGCGCCCAGCCCCAATGCCGAGCCAAGCGCACTGAATACCGGTGCCATCGCGGCCCGCGCAGCGAACCGTGCGAGATCGGCAATCATGCTGTCGACCAGCCCGCGGAAATCCAGCTTTCCGGTTGCCGCGAACGACGCCACCGCATCCTCGAGGTTGCGGAACGAACTGGTAAAGGCTTCCTCCGCCCGGCCGGCAGCGTTTTCCGCGGACTCCTGATATAACGCGACTGCACGGCTCGCGCCGACGCGCCAATCACGCTGCATCGTGAGTCGCTGATCGAGATAACCGCGTTCGCGCTCGATCTGCTCGGCCTCGGCCCGGTTGATGCGCTCGATTTCCGCCAGATATTCCGGCGAACCCAGCGTGCCGTCTTTCCGCGCGCCCTTCGTGAAATCGTCGCGCCGACGTCGAAACTCGTCACCCACGCGGCTCATCGCCTGGTTCAGCTCGCGCGCGTTATCGCCCATCGACATCGACGCGAGCTCGCGCTCTACTTCGCGCCGACGCTCCGACGCGTAGTCGGCCAGTTCTGCGTCGATTTGGGCGCTCCGCTCCTTCAGCTTGTTGATCGCGTCGTGATATCGGACCTCCTTTTCAAGCTGCACGGCACGGTCGTATGCCGCACGAATCGACGCCTGATCGCGAATCAGGCTCTTGTCCCCATCCGACAGCTTTGCGCGCTTGCCAGCCAGGTCAGTCAGTTTCTGGTCGAAGCCGATGCGATCCTTCTCGGACTGCGTTAGCTTGTCGGTCGCGACGGCCTCGACGCGCAGCTGCGCGATGCGCTGCGCGATGTTATCGAACAGACGCTGACTTTCCGGATCGGATCGGGCGCCGCCCGACCGAGCCTTGTGCCCCATTGCCGGCGCGTTGACCGAGATGCGCGCGACCTGCGCGGCCGACTCCGATACCGTATCGTCGAAAGCCTGCTTACCCCGTGCTGTGGCAGCTGCACGTGCCGCATCAGCGTTGAACCCGAATTTCTCGAATTTCTTGCTAACGAGATCCGCCTGGAATTCAGCCAGTGCCGCCGCGACGACCATCTGCTGATTCATCAGCGCGAGCTCGCGCGTCAGGTTGTCGATGTTCCGGCGTGCACCCGCCTCGGCCTTCGCGTCCTTGTCCTGGATCGCCTTTTCGAGCGATTTGTACGCGTCGGCCCGACCCGCGATCACACCTGCCTGCTGCGCCTCTGCCGTGTTCGCGCCTTTCGACTTCGCCTCATACTCGGCCCGCTGCCGCGCCGTCATGCCGATCACGTCGGACGCTTCTTTCAACTTCTCGACGTACTTGTTCCACGCCTCGGCCGCCATGCCGCCCGCGAAGAAATTGTTTTGCTCCGTGAGCAGGCGCACGCCGTCCGCTGCGCCGCGCGCAGCTGCATCCATCGCAGCGAGCGTGCGCGCGCCCTTGTCAGCCGCAGTGCCGGCCGTGTCGATCGCCGATGCCGCCTGCACCAGCTCGGATCGCAAATCGTCACCGCCCTTCGTCGCGTCGACGAACACGCCGACAAGCCGGGAAAGCTCGCGAGACTTCTCGTCAACGCCAAGATTCTCCGACTTGATTCGGTTCAGCCCCTCGAGGAACCGGTCAAGCGCGACCTGATCCTCATCGGTGATGATCGGCGCGCCATCGCCGAACCCGGGCACGATGACGCTCTGCGATGCCCGCGTCGCGAGGCTGTTGTATGCGTCCGCGACATCACTTCGCGCTGAAGCCTGCGCCTGCTTCGCACGATTGCGCTCGACCTCCTGCAGCAATGGCGACAGTTGCCGATATTTCTCGATAATTTGGTCGAGCGGTGCCTGCATGTCGACCAGGCTCGATGTCGCGCCGCTCGCGTGATCGCGGAATACCAGCCAGTTCACCGCAGCGCCGAGCGCCACTGTACCGACCGTCGCGATGATGCCCGGCAGGCCGCCCATCACCGACAGCAATCCAGATCCAACCGTGCGCATCAGCGAACCCGCACGCGCGGCAGCAGTCTGCGCCACAGCCGCGCGCTCGGTTGCGGCGGCCAACCCCGCAGTCGCTGCAGTTGCCCCACGCTCGGCGCGTTCGCGGGCCTGCGTCGCTGCCGCCACCTCACGTTCGGCGACCGCGAGCCCTTTCTCAGTTTCAGCCAGCGCTGCCGCGTAACGCGTCTGGTCGACCGTTCCCTTTGCTGCGGCAGCCTCCAACGCCACTCGACGCTGCTGTGCCAGCGCGAGAGATGCCTCGGCCCGCTCGAGCTCGCCCTGCGCCGCTGCCGTCTCGCGGGCGATCACCGCGGCATATGGCGTGCCTGCGATCCGCGTGCCGATCTCCTGGCTGTTCGCCAGATTCGATCGCGCGGTCGCAACCTGCGCCACCGCGCTCGCCTCGATCGCGCGCGCCTCGGCGAGCTTCGCCTGCGTGTACTGGATCGAGCCAGCCGTCAATGCCGACTGCATCGCGAGGCTTTCCCGCATTGCGCGCATGCCCGCCAACTCGGCCGCGGCAGCAACCTCGGCCGCCTGCGCGTTCTGCAGCTTCGCCGCCGCCGCGTCGCGATCGCTTTGCGCCTTCGCGATCGTGACGAGCGCAGCAGCGTTTTCCGCCTGTGCCTTCGCGATCAGCGCCTGCCGCTCAGCGTTCCACGCGATCGCCGATTTGCTGACCGCCACAGTGGTCTGCGCAAAATAGACGCCGAGCCGACCAGCCGCGAGCGACGCGCTGATCGTGACGATCTCGTCGAGGTGATCGGCAACGTAGACCACGCTCTGCGCCAGCTTCGCGCTCGCGCCGGTCGCCTCGTTCGCATGCCCGACGTACGCGATGATTTCCGTTTGCAGGCGCGTCATCGCCTGCCCAACGGTCATGTCGACCTTGCCGAACAGCGCGTCGGTGCTCGAGCCGGCATTCTTGAGCGCGTCGATCAGGTTCTCGACGGTCAGCTTGCCGTCCTCGGCTAGCGCCTTCAGCTCGGACGTGCCCTTGCCCATCCCGCGCGCAATCGCGTCGGCAACGCCCGGCAGTTCCTCGAGCACGCTCTTCAGATCCTGCCCGCGCAGCTGACCGGACGCAAACGCCTGACCAAGCTGCACGATGCCGAGGCGAGCCGTGTCAGCGGATACACCCGAAAGCGCGACCGCCTTACTGATCGTCTCGACCAGCGGGCCGACCTGCTTAATCGACAGACCCAAATGCGACGTGTTGTTAGCGATCCGCTGATACAGCTCGGCCGTCGCGTCAAGCGGCTGGCGCGTCGCCTGAGCAATGCGCAGCACGTCGTCCTGTGCGATTGCGAAATCAATCTGATCACGCGTAACGATCCTGAGCCGGTTGCTCAGGTTCGTCCATTCGTCGGCATACTCGACAAGTTGGTGCACGCCGAAAGCTGCCGCGGCAGCCTCGGCATACCCACGAATCGAACCGCGCGCGGCTTCGATCGCCCGAACCGTCACCTGCACGCTCGACGCGTTGGACGCAAACGCAGCGTCAGCGGCCCGACCTCCATCCCGGACCGCATTGAAGTAGCCGCCGGCCGTCGCCCCGAGCTGCTGCATGCGTCGGTCGTACTGGGTCGTGTTCGCGGTAACGCTGACAATCAGCTCGCGCAGACTCGTTGCCATATTTGTTTCTCGCCTACTTTGCCATGCTCATGAGGCCCATGAAGAACGGATCGTCCGCAACCTCTTGAGCAACCTCCTCTTCTCCGCCGCCCCAGTTCGGCAACATGTCGGATACCGTCACCTTCGCACCCTGTGCCTGGAACACCGCCGATGCGACCATCGCGGCGTGCAGGTCAAAGCGGTCATCGCTGATCGGCGACTCTCCGTCCAAGGCCTGCCACAACGCGAACTCGGCCGACGACATCTGAGCGCGCAGTTCGGCGAGTGTCTTGCCGAGCCGCAGTGCCAGCGTCAGTTCGAGTCGGAGATCGGGATTTCGGCGGAAGGCTTTTTTCCTTCAGCCTCCGGATCGATGTTGAGCTTGCCAAGTTCGATCGCCTTGTTGACGATGCGATCGTGCGCTACGCCATACACCGCGGCCACCGCCTCCGCATCACCGTCGTCGAACTCGCGTTTCCAACCATCCGGCGTCTCAGTGAACAGCACTCGAACGAACAGACGGGCATAGGCCATCTGGTGCGCTTCAGGACTCAGATTTCCGTACTTCGCGCGCGCTGCTTCCTCGTCGTCATCCACTTCGACGCCTGCGGCCAGCCGAAGTGGTTCGAGCCAGAACGCGCGATCCCCGAGCAGCGGTTCGCGCACCGCAACGGTTTCGCCGTTCCACTCCGGCATCACGAGCAGTTCATGTCGCCAGCCGGCGAGCGGGTTAAGGATTGCGGCGCGCAGTGCGCCGGCTTTTACTTTGATCGTCATGTTCTATTCCTTTCGGGTTCGTCAGATCGATCAGCCTGCTGACGGCGGAACTTCCTTCGGCGAACCGCTGACGCGCACGCTGTACGTCGACGTCACGACGCCATCGACACCGGCCGACCAGTTGTACTGACGCACCATGCCGATGAACAGAAACTGCGCGCCATTCCGGAACGTGACGCGGAAGACCCGTTTTTCGCCACTCCCACGCGCAGCCCGGAGAATCAACTGTCCTTCGTCGTCGGACGAATAGTTGCCTTCGACCGAGAATTCACCGGGGTCCGGCAGACCCAGCTCGAACTCCTTCTCTTCGCTTGCGAGCGTTGTCACGTCGATTTCCGCCGACTGACCGCCCTGCCATTGGACCGTCTTGCCCGTCGTGTTCAGATCGACGAAAACGAGCGTCTTGTTATCGAGATCCGTCGAAACAGTCTTCGACACCTCGACCTTCGTGCCTTGCGCCTTAATGCGCTTGCTTTTCTCAGCCATAAGCCCCTCAGAATGAAAAAGGCCCGCACTCGGCGGGCCAAACAAAAATTGAACCGATCAGAACTGCACGGATATTTCGAGGCTCACCCTGAAATCACCGCTGTCGTTCGAAAAGTCGTCGGGTAATTCGCTGACACCACCGACGGCGAACTTCCCGCTCGACGATGCCCGGTCGATCACCTGATCGGCGATCGCATCGGCCTCCGTATAAGTGCGCGCATACACGTCAATTTGGAACATGCCCGACTTACCCCCGGTCGCACCGCCTAGCGCCATATCGCGCTCGCCGCTCACGCGCGACACGACGTAATAAGGCGATACCGCCTTCGACCCAGCGACGCCGACATACCCTTTCGCGGCACCGACAGTCCCGATCGCATCGCGGACAACCAACGTGCTCAAAATCCACCCCCGATCACCGTATCGATTGCACGCGCGATCTCCGTTCGAATCGCACCCTCGGCCTGCGCAATCGAAGCATCGAACGCCGGCCGCATGAATGGCTCGGCCTTCATGTGCTGCGCGCCCAGTTCCACAAAGCGCCAGTAGAACGCGTTGGTCGGTGAATCTTCCTTACCCTTGGTTCGAACACGAACACCGGCCGTCGCTATACCGGGCGAATCCTTCTGTCGCAGCGACGCCGAAACGATATTCCGCTTGAGCTTCCCGGTCTTCTTCGGCGCTCGCGCGCGAGCTTCGTCTCGAATCACCTTCGCGCCCGCCAGCGTCGCGCGTCGAAGCGCCTTCATCGACTGCGCCTTCGCAAGCTTGGCGAAATTGGCCTGCAGATCGGTCAACCCGACAATCTGGATGCTAGACATACTTCTCTCCTACCTTTACCGACAGGTCGAGATACCCACGCGTCCGCGCGGGCAGCACGGCCGTGATGTCGTACAGCCTGCCGTCGTAACGCACTCTCATCTGCTCATCGATTCCTGCCCGATAGCGAATGCGCATGCTGGCAACAGTGGCGCCGCGAATCGCTCCGGAGACAACGTGTTCCTTTCCGTTCACGAACAAGACGTCAGCCCACGGCCGCGCATGCACCACCCACGCCCCCGGCAGCGGTTCGCCGTTCTCGTTTTCTTCCCCGCTGGGCCGCTCGATGACGATTCGCTCTTTCAGTCCTCCGGCCTTCATCAAAACCTCGGCGGAACGGTGATCGAATCGAGCAGGAGGTCCGCATAACCGTCCGGCATCTGCGCGATTCCTTGCCCCTCAGAGAAAAGCTCGCGATGGTCGTAGGCCCATGCAGCCGCAAGCAACATCCACGACCGCACCGACGGATGCTTGTCGATGTCGACACCAGCCTGATACGTGATCGTCACTGCTCGAACGTGCGGCCAGCGAGCGGAGCCCAGAACCGCGCACAATGTTTCCCGCCCCAATTGGACGAGCTCATATCCTTTCGGGTCGAGTGTCGACGCCGCACCTGTTGCATCGCGAATCTCGATGCTGTCGACGCTCAGGACTTGCCCGATCGACAACGGGAAGTCCCCCATCGGGAAGCCCGCCAGCCGCTCGAAATAGCGCGCCTTTCTAATCGCGGACCCCGACTTCCGTTCGGCAGCCTGACGCGCACCGGGAATCACCGTGTGCTCGATGAACTCCCGTTCTTCGTCGTCATCGATTCGACACTGAATCGCAACGTCCTTGAAGGTAAGCGGCTCCACGTCGTCCAGGTATTCGACGAGAACAGCAGTCATCTGGGATTACCCCTTTGCCGCGGGCTTACCCGTGTCGGCCTTCTGCGAGGCTTTCGCCTCCTTCGATTCCGGCACGGATGCCTCCGCGATTTCCGCATCGACGAGCCGGTCTGCGTGCGCGTCCTCGAAACCCGCGATATCGCCTGGCGTGTATTGCGCGTAATGCCGCTTGAACTTGACCACCTTCATGTTTTTCTCCGAACGGCGGCCCGATCACAACGGATCGAGCCGCACAGTTACGACTTCGCTTACGCGCCCCAGGTCACGCCGGCCAGCACCGAAATCGACTCGACGTGACGCGGACCGAAGTCGTTCTTTGCGATCACGCGGATCAGCGTCTGATCACGCTGGAATGCGCTGATCATGTTGCCGTCGGCGTCCTTGTAGGTCGCCTCCTTGCTGTAGTCGATTTCCAGCGTTTCTTCCTCGCCGATGAACACGTCGCCGAAGTCGGTGAAGTAGAGTTCCGACTCCTTGCCGGCGTCACCGAGATTGATCGGAACCTGCGTCGTCTTGCCGACCGGATAGCCCTTGAGCATGCCGTTTGCGAGTTCCGGATAGACCTTGTTGCCGTTCCCGTCGCGCAGACCTTCGAGGAAGCGAAACGTACGCGGTGCCATGATCCAGCCGGGCTGCGTCAGATTCGCGTCGGCGTTTTCGAGCGCGAGAATGACCTTGCCGAGATCCGTTTCGATCTTTTGCAGCGTCGAGCCATCGCTCGCGGTGATGACGTTGGCAGGAATCGCCCAGAAGCGCAGGCCCTTCGGGGTGTTCGCCGTGCCATCGTCGCGAATGAACGCCTTGTCTTCGCGCGCGCCGATCGCGGCGGTCAGATCGCCGACCACGATCTGATCGACGTTCGGATTCACGCCGGAATACTTGATGAGGTCGTTTGCGATCGGCACCAGGGCGGCCATCTTCTTCGCCGTGAGCTTCAGATCGTCGAACTGTTGTTGCGTCGTCGGGATGTCGGTGTCTGCGCCGATGTAGCCGACGATGGCGCCGCCCTTCAGGCGCGGGATGGTGATGTTTCCGTTCGACAGCGGCAGCGTACGGGCGCCGAGCTTGCGAACAACGGACTTCGGACGCAGCAGTTCGATGACCTCGCTCGACAGGTTCTCGGGCACCAGTACACCACCCGCGCTCGACGAGAGCGTATTGAGCGACATGGCGACGTCTTCACCGAAACCACGCTCGATCGCGATCTTCGACGCGAGCTGCGCGTCACCGCGCGCTGCCGCGAGCGCGCGAACCATGCGCGCCATCTTCGCGCCCTTCACTTCCGGAGCCTTCGGCTGTGCGGGCACGGACGCCGCGGCCGGCGCAGTAACTGCAGCAGGCGCCGGATCGACGGGTACTGCTGCTGCGGCGGCCATGCGCTCCGCGGCTTCCGCGCGCTCGATTTGCGCGGTCAGATCGTTGAATTTCGAGCTGAGCTGGTCGAACTCGGCTTGCTGCTCGACCGACAGTGCGGTGCCGCCCAACTCGATCTGGGCCAGCGCCTGAACACGCTGGTTGATGGCAGCGCGTTCGCGGCGGAGTTCATTGATGTTCACTTACCCTTCTCCTAAAAAAAATGCCACCCGAAGGTGGCAGTGCTCAACTGAGACGCGAACGCGCTCTGATGTTGATCGTGAAAATCCGATTTTTTGTGACTGGTTACATCATGGATTGCATGTTCATTGCCGCCGCACGTGCCGACACGCTGCGTCGGGCGATGCCGCTCTGACGCTCGGCTCGCGATGCACGCACTTCGGCAGCAATCCGGTTGATTGCGGCCTGCGGCGTCTCGATGCTGTCCGCCAGCCCGGCGTCGACACCTTGCTGCCCGAAGAAGATACCCGCCTGCGTGTCCTTCACCGCCTGCGTGCTCATGCCACGGAAGTTCGCGATCGCGTCGACAAACTGCTTGTAGCTGTTTTGCACCATGTCTTTAAGAAACTGCATCGACTGGTCGCTCAGCGGCTCATGCGGCGTGAGGTCGTTCTTGTGATTGCCGGCGAATACCGACGTCACCTTCACCCCCTGCTGCTCATCGCGCTTAGAGACATCGAGGTGGTTCGCGATCACGCCGATCGAACCCACGCCCGACGTGCGACTGACGATCACGTTCGACGCCGCCGCGGCAATCAAATAGCCCCCCGAAAATGCCGAGAAATTTACGATCGCCGTGATCGGCTTGACCAGCGATGCAGCGCGAATGTCGTCTGCCAGCTCAAACGCACCGGTTGCGCTGCCTCCGTTGCTGTCGACGTCAAGGACGATATGTTCGACTGCCGGATCCGCAGCCGCCTGATTCACGGAAGTACGCAAACCCTCGTAGCTGGTCATCGGCTCGCACGCATTCATGTGCGCCGAACGGGACACCAGGATTCCCGACACCGGAATGATGTCCATACCGGTATCAGCCACCAAGGCACGGCGACGTTCCGACGCCGCAGCCATTTGAGCACCACTGTCGAACTCATCGTCCTCCATGATCTTCGGCTGCACGCCGTTCATGGTCAGGTTGACGATGTTCAGGTTGAGCGCCTGATTCGCCCACTGCACCGCGAGCGCCATCATCGGGTCCGTGACGAGCTGCGACTGGTTGAAAATCAGACTTGCAAGTCTGAGGTGCGGTTTCAAGATAGGATCCTCTCAATTTCGCAGATTTGGGCTTTCGTTGGCTCGGTCTTCCCGGCGGCTACTTGCTGCGGCTTCGACGCGTCGACCATGTTCATCGGACTCAGGTAGATGTCGCCACCCTTGACCGGCGGCATGTTTTCGAGCCGGCGAATATCGTTGATCGAAAGCCAGCCCCACTGGCGCCCGACCGCATAAGCGGCATAGCGCGACGACTGATCGCCTCGCAGCAGCCCCGAAAGGTTGTATTCGATGAAGTACTGCTTCCGTTCGGACGGCAGCAGCAGATCGCGCGTCTTCGCCTGCTCGTGCCGCTTGACCCATGGCAACAGGGTGTAGATGACGAACTGAAGCGACTGATGCTCGATGTTGCTGAATGTGGCGCGTTCCAGCTCGTTCACCATGTGAGCCGGGATCTTGTAGATTCGCGCGATATCGAGTGAAGAAAGACGAAGCGCATCAATCAGCGCTGCGTCGACGTTCGTCATCGACAACGGCCTGAACGTCATACCCTCCTGCAGCAACGCGACCTTCTTCGCGTTCCCCGATCCACCGAATTTCGCATTCCAACCGTCCGTGACTCGATCCACGCTGGCCTGATCCTTCAGCGCCGGAGCATCCTTCGGCCGCTCGATCACGCCCGACAGGGCCGTGCCATTCATGAATGACTTCCCGGCGTACTGCTGGATCGCCAGCGCATGTCCGATTGCGTTCGCGTGAAGCATGACCGGCGACAGCCCGGTATAGCCGTTGATCGACATCCAGCGAACGTGATGCACCAACCGCTGCGGCATCGGATCGCCCCCGTAGACACGATAGACCGGCATGAGGTCGGAACCCTTCATCACCGTCATTGCCTCGTTATCCAGTGGATACAGCCCGAGAATCACGCCGTCCTGATCGCGATCGATGAAGCTGTAGCTGTTGCCGCGAAGGCCGACAGCAACCTGCGACTGCTCCTGATACTCGAACGGCGTCTGCCACGGATTCGGCTGGTATTTCAGGATCGAATACAGCGGATGGTCAGTCGCCGGCTTCCTGTCGTCGCCCGAACGCTCATACAGCTCGATCGGCAGTTGAGCGATGCTCTCCGACAGCAGCGTGACGCAGTTTTGCAGGACCGTCAGCGAGAGCGCGCTCGCGGGCGTAACGACCTGACCAGCTTCTGATCGCGCGCTTCCCAACAGCGCCGACAACCAACCGCCAGAACTCGTTTGGGTTTGACCGGAATTGGACAGCAATTGCCTACTGAAGAACATCGGTCTACTCCTTCGGCTGCCCGACTCGCTGCGCACGAGCCGCTGCCATATCCGCCAAGAGCGCCCACAACAGAAGCAGGACACCCGCGACAATCAGGCCGATCGGCAGGCTGATCAGCACCACCCCCGTGACCAGCAGCGCAAACCCGAGCAGGCCGGCCACCCAGGCCGCAATAGCAATTGATTTCAAACACCCACTCCTTGATCGTAGATCGACTCAGAATTGACTCGATCGGCCAGCATGGCTCGACCTATCGCCATGATCAGCGCCACCGCGCCGTCGATTTTGTTGTCGTTGCCCTGCTTGATCGGGCGCACCACGTCATCGTTGCCCGGCAGATTCTTGCCGATCACGTTGCTAACGCACCAGGTCATGATCGGGTTGCCGTCGTGATGAAACCGGCCCGACGTAATCGCCGCCTCGAGCTCCTTCATCGGGTCCGACATGTTCGTGTAGTTCTGCACGATCGTGACTGGCGTCAGCCCTTCGTCTTCGAGCTGATGCGAGAGGTTCGTCGCGCCGTGCGGGTCCAGTGGCGTGCATTGCACCGGGCATATCCGGTTCGCGTCCTTTGCCTCTTCGAGAATGTCGCGATAGTCAATCTCCGCGCCATCCGTTTCGAGCAGAAAGCCCTGATTGACCCACGCCTGATACCGCTCCGCCATACGGCGGTTCTCAGTATTGCGCACCGTGTCTTCGGGAACCCAGAATCTCGGCGCAACGCAGAAGTAATGCCGCCTCCCGTCAATGTCGCGCCAAAAAAGGCGAGCCATGCTGTTCAAGTCGAGCTTGCGCGCCATATCGAGCGCGAGCACGCTGTCTTGCCCCTCGAACTGTTCAAGCGTCAGCGAGCGGTCCTCGCACGCCTTCCAGTCTTCGAGGTTGAAATAGCCCGCCTTGGCCGAGGTCCACACGTTCAAGTGCTTCGTCTTGAACGTGTTTGTGAAGCGTGCCGACTTGATCGCGCGCTGCTGCTGGCTCTCCAGATACTCCTGATAGACCGAGATTCCGATATTCGGATTGGCCTTCGCCAGCACGTGAGGATCGGTCCAATCATCCCCTTCGTCGATCGTCCAGATCCAGCCGAAAAGCTCGTCGTCGGGAACCGTCCCCTCGAGCATTTCGATCACCTGCCTGCGCTTGTCGAAACACGGGCCTTCGATGTTCGCGCCTGCCGTCGTGATGATGAACATGAGCGGCTGACGACGCGCGCCCATACCGGTCAGCATCGTTTCGTACAGTGCAGCGCTATCGTGCTCGTGATACTCGTCCACGATTGCGCACGAAGGCGAAGCGCCATCGCCGGGGTTGCCGATGATCGGCTCGAATCGACTCCCGTCGGCCGGCTTGTTCATGTTCGAGGCGTTGACCTCGATTCCAGCCGAATCGACCAGCATCGGCGAGCGCTTGACCATCAATTGAGCTGGGCGAAAAACTTCCCACGCCTGCTTTTCCGACGTCGCGCCCGAATAAACCTCCGCGCCAAACTCGTCATCGAGCACGAACATCCCGATACCGACGCCGGCCGCGATCACCGATTTGCCGTTCTTTCTCGGCACCTCCCAGTAGCTCTCGCGAAACCGGCGCTTGCCGGTGCGCTTGTTGACCCATCCGAAAGTCGCCATCAGGCCGAACTTCTGCCAAGGCTCAAGCGTTACCAGTTGCCCCTTGAACGCCCACTCGCCCTTCGTGTGCGGCAGCAGTTCAACGAGCGCGAGCTTTCGCTCAGCGGCTTCCGGATCGAACTTCCACCGGAAATCCTTCTTTCGGCTCGCCGCAAGGTCGTCAAGGTGGCGCTTGCAAGCGAGTTGCACATACCGGCAAGCGACGCGCTTGCCACGAACGACTTCTCGCGCGAACTTGAGCCCCTGCTCTACGCGCGGGAAATTCGTCGCCATGTCTTCCAATCATTTGCCGAGCAGCTTCGCGAAAGGGTTGTCGGGTGTTTTCGGCTTCGCGCCGACCAGGCGCTGCCTGCTCGCCGGGTCGAGCCCCAGCATTGCGCCGAAGCTCGCCATTTGCGCCGCGGCCTCCTTCACAACGGTCGCAGCCGGATTCTTCATCGGACTGCCTTGCGAGCTGTCAACGACAGGGCCGTTGCGAGTCAACTCGTCCTGAGCAGTGCGCCAGTTGCCGTAGGCTGCACAGAAGATTTCGACAATGTGCAGGTCGGTCACTTGCAAGATTTTTTGCCCGCAAAGCAGCGGAACAACGCGCTCCCACATGTCACGCGCCTCACCGGCAATCCACTCCGGTGGCTCGATGTTCGTGACCAAGCCGAAATCAGGCTCGTCCTTATTCAGCGCGCGTTTGCCGGGATTTCCCGCAGCGACTTTCCGTGCGGTCGGCTTGGGTTTTCTGCCCCGCCCCGGCACTGACGCGATACCTCCCACTGGCCAACTCCTGAATTTTTAATTTCGCGGGCGTAAAAATTCGACGAAGCGGGCGGTCCCGGTTGCGATGCCTCCCAGACTTTTGACCTCCCCCTCCCCGTCGGCCCCGCCCGGCCCGGGGCGCCCCCGCCTCGGGTCGGCCAAGCGCGTGTCACCGCAGTCGCTCACGCGAGGTCTTCGCGGCGTGGCAGTCTTTGCAGATCGCCTGCAAATTCTCGTCGCGGTCAGTGCCGCCTCTTGACTTCGGAACAACGTGGTCGACGGATGTCCCCGATGTCACACGTCCGGCTTGCAGGCACGGCTGACAAAGGCCACTGTCGCGGCGCAGGATGCGTAGCCTGATCCGTTCCCAAGCGCTTCCATATCCCCGCGCATGGCGATTGCCGCGGACGGCATCAGGCTTCCACTTGATGGCCTCGTTCACATGCTGGTCGCAGTGCGTCTTGCCTCCCGCGACGAGTACACCACACCCACGGTGCTTGCATGGCTTCATGGGGCGAACCGGCATATGCCTACCTCCGTGCGAATCGCGCGCGTAAACGAAAAAAGCCCGCGCGGCAAACCGAGCGAGCTTCGATTGGGCGCACCTCGCGCCCGACGTCGTCAATATAGCGAAAACCGAAGGGGTTTACAAGCACTTTGTGTACGAGTCCGCACCCGAGCAGCAGACAACTTTGGATCGACTGAGATAAAAAATGTGGCTTTGTTTGCTTATTGGATGCGAGTTGATACTATCGCCTCAGATCAAAAACCAACACAAGGGGAAAGCGGTGATAGAGCCTGTCGTCCTAGCACTTGTCGTACAACATCCAAAGACTAAAGCGATCTCGGTGCTGTCACTGACATCAGAGTACACGTTTTCTGTTGTGCCTAGGTCGCGTGGCCAACGCGTTGGGCCAACGATTCACGTGCTCTTCAACGAAAAATCCGTCAATTCAGCAGTGCAGCTTCCTGTCGAGTCGCTAACGGTGATCTATGGTGAGAACGGCGAGGGAAAGACCACCTTGTTGCTGGACGTGTGCCGGACGCTGAATTTATTTGGTCGCGAAGCCCGTGTCGGTATCAATGGTAGCGAGCGCCCTCTTGGTGTAGTTTGGCGTGACAAGGCAGGGCTCATTCGGCTAGATCCGGGCTCTCTCCAGGCGGCGCTTCGATTATCTGGACCCATGACAACGACCGAGTCCGTGAGGCCTGAGGGGCGGTTCGGCACAGTTTTCTACACCACGTCGCCGTTCGAGTCGGCCCGGAGACGAGAGCTTAACGCCGGCGGCACGATGGACGTAACGCCATCGTTTGGCACGAACTCATTTAGCGGGACGTCGCTCTGCCAAGCTGCGAGTTCGTTGCCTAAAGATATCCCTTTCATTCGTCATGTGCGGATCCAACTCGAAATTTCCGAGAGTCTGGACATCAGTGAGGAAATCCAAAAATTCTCTTCGGCCTTCCTCCCGGAGGAACTGTCTGCGGCGAGATCGAAACGCAAGTCACACTTAACAACGCTTATTGACAACCTGAAGAAACTCTCGCTGAGGCTAAATGCTCGGACAAGTTTCTTATTGGCTATCGAATTGCATCGCGCACGGCTGAATGGCCTAAAGGCCATGGAGATGCTTCTTCTAGATCTTATCGACCGCGACGGGCATCCAGTTGGAAGCGACGCCGTCAACCGTTTTCTCGCTAGCCAGGAAGCCAGATCAAGGGGACGCATAACAACGCCACATATTCTAAAAGCCCTTGAGCGCTTAAAGAAGGTGGTGATAGATCAGGAGCCTAAAGGATTACCGGACTACGCTCGCGCTCTGCGTTCCGTTTCGTCGATGGTCATTGCCGGGCTGCAGGAAGCCGAAAATCTTGGGCTGCTGCACTGGAACTTCCTCGAGCTTAGCAGCGGACAAGTTGCACTGCTGATGCTGTTTGCATCGCTCAGTGCCGCGCTGGAGAAGCTTCGAAAAAGAGGCATTCGATCGGTGGTGCTTGTAGTTGACGAAGGCGAAATGTTTATGCATCCCGCATGGCAGCGGAAGTATCTCCGTGACCTGATGAATTTCATTGCGCATTACCGAGAATTTTTTGACGAGATCCACCTTATCTTGGCAACGCATTCTTTGATCGTTGCAGGGGATGCGCCACCAAACCGGCTTTTTGACGTGAAATCGTGTGAGATGCGAAATGGCTTCGCCTACGGCCCCAAGGAGGTTTTGACTGATGTATATGGCGTTGATGATTTCTCTGGAAATATCGCTGAATCGCTGTACGAAAAAATTGTGACGTTCCTGCGCACACCAAACCCGACTAAATACCATAAGGACGAAGTACAAGGACTTATTGAGCAGGTAGCCTCGGATCAACTTCGGAATTTCCTTCTCCGAGAAATTCAACAGCCGGAGCAAGGTCGAAATGCTTAAGCTGAAACCTATAGCTCACGCAGAGAAACAGAGGCACTTCAATTTACTGAAGGCCCGATTCGATGCGAAATTGTCTGATTCTGTAACCGCTGTCGGCAACGGTTCTTACGACAAAACGTTGATCGATCATCTCGAGGGTTCCTTGCGTGACATTCTTCTCGGTTCGCCAACAGAGATTGAGGATTTTGCTAACGACATCGTCAGAAGGTTCCCGGATTTTTCCTCCTATACTGCTAGTCGAAAAAAGAGCACTTTCCCAAATCACGGCAAGCACGAAAACACGCTGACGATCATCAACGCGTGCCTAGACTATGATTGGTTTTGCCGCCAGACGAATGGTTGGGGCGCTTACGCTCTAGTTCAAGCCTATAAACTTCGGATCTGCCCATATTGCCAGGCCAATCACGTCAACCTGCACATTACGAAGGCCAAGGGCGCACGAGGCACCGCGGCGTTTCAACTACGGCCGCCGCTGGATCATTACTTGCCCAAGTCTGTGTATCCGTATTTGGCGGTATCCCTGAGCAACCTGGTCCCGTCGTGTGCTCAGTGCAACTCAGGCGTCAAGATTGCCGGTGACCCTCGCGGCAGAGGCTTTGCCCACCCTCTAGACACCACAAAGATCTCCGTTAAGTTTTCGTCAAAGGGAACGCTTCGACAGAACCTCAATGGGCAGCTCCGAACCGAGGATGTAGTCCTCACGTTGACTGGTTTAGATATACCATCTGCTAGCCACGTAACGGAGTTTCGGCTGCAGGAACGGTATGACTGGTATCGTCACGAGATCAAAGACTTAATCGACCGAGATGAGCAACACCGAAACCTGAATCGCAAGTTGCGAGGCGTTGTTTCACGAGAGCTTTTTGTGTTGGGATTTCTTGAAGCGAGTGCGGAGACGCGCGCCCTCGGGCTATGTCTCCGTGACATATACAGGGAAATCGCTCCTTGATTCCGATGTCGGTCGGCCCAATCGCTAGCTCAGTACCGCTCCCAGGCTTTCGTTAAGCGGTCATCGACCTTGGTGCCGACCTATTTTCATTGATTCTTGTACATCGCATTCGGTACATTCCGCGTGAAATCTGAAGACTTCAACATGTCTGGCATGACAAGTCCGTCACGACAGAGGCTGTCGTCCGATGCAAAGGGTCTGTGACGGCTCAAAGCCAAACTCGCGTTTTGAGTCGACCGCGGCCCTTGATGAAGGGGTGCGGCTAGAAAGCGAAGGCTAGCCTCAAGGACTTTTTAGGCTGGCTGCGAATTCTTCAACAATCCACGTGCCTTCACGCGCGGATACAGCGCATGCTTTGCGGCCTGATAAGTCGCATGCCGCTCCGACATATCGAGTGCACGAGGATTGCTCCAGACTTTTGCGCCGAATGCCTCGTTCATCGCGCCGATTTGCTTCGCCTTCATGTGTCGCTGGATCGCTGCGCGCTCCTGCCAAGTCAATGCGTCAACGCACGCGTCAACCTGTTCCGCCCGCTTCTTCGCCGCCTTCCGGTCCGCTTCTTCCGAGCGCTCGTCGGCCGTCAACATGCGTTCGTCTTCGGAGAAGCCACGGCACGACGGATCGACGCGCCCATAGCCAAGGCTCGGCACATACCCTGCCTGCCAGTCGTACCATTCATCGAGCAGTTCTTCGATCTGGTTGCTTTCGTCGATCGTCATGTTGTTCCTGTTTTCGATTTGCTTGATAGGCAGGTCATTCGTCGTTACATGACGACCGTGAAGTTGATGCCGTAGTGCGTGAGCCAGTCGCCGATCGCATGGCGCATCGTCCGGTTGCGCGGCCACGGAAACGCGATCTGCACGCCATGCTCTGTCTCGGTGATCTCGCCGGAGAACGGGCATTCGTCGAATGCGATGAGATCCGCTTGGGTTACTCCGTCACGATGACGGATCGCGGACGTCAACAGCCGCTCGGGAACGTCGCTGTACAAAATGCATGCGGCGGCGCTCATGCCTCGTCCCTCAGATCGATTTCGAGTGCGCCGCTCGCGAGGAACTGTCCCAGCTCGCGCGACCTCCGATTGCGGTACACGTATGCCTTTGTTCGAAACACACCTGGCTCAATCCATCGCGGATCACACTTCGCGATGTGAGCTCGGTGCATCTCGGGAATGAACGCATCCACCTCGACGGCCGCGATCAACTGGCGCTTGACGGTCGCAATCCGGGCGATACGGAATACCGTCGCATCGATTTCGCGCTTGTGTTCGGAAAACACCATCCCGCCGCTGCCGCGACGCCTCGGTACGCTGTACGTCCCTGCGGGAATCTCAACCCACATCCTCACTGGCAATTCGCATCTCCCATCTTTCTGGCCCGAACTGGCGCCCATTCCTCAAATGCCCGATCCCACACATCGAACTTGACCTGTTTGGGCGTACCAACGCGGTTCTGATCGATCCACGCGTGACAGGTACCGCAACCAGGAACCGTGAACTCGTTTTTCGCCTTCCTCGCTCCAGCTTTCCCGTGACGCGATTGGTTCGAGTGACACGGCACCACGGTTTCATCGATCGGATTTCTCCTGCAAAGGCCTGGCACGCGCAGGTAACACGGTTCGCCGCGGCAGGCCTCGAGATACTTCAGGCCTTCTGCGACGGTAGGTCGTCTCGGGCGGCGCCTCTTCTTCACCTGCTGCGGCGCCGGTCCCGGCAACGGCGAACTTTTCCGTGACCATGACCCTCGCGACATCGGCTTCGTGCGCGGTTTGAATCCTGAGCGCTTCATGCCGACGCTCGCCCAACATCGACCATCGCGCGAATTGCCGGAATGACAGTGGCAATTCCAACCTCGAATGCGACGTACCGGCGCTTGTCGGCCGGCATCACCTCGCTCGATGCCGGAAACGCCTTGCCCGTGAGATGCAGCTCGTAACCCTTACTGCTGCGCCGCCCGAGCCGGATATACCCGGTCGAAATCAGACGGTTCACTGTCCGCTTCATGCTGTCGGGCGTCGATCGGAGTTGCGATGAAAGCGCACGCAACGTAATGCCGGGATGCTCTACAAGGCGCTCACAGATGCATCGTTGCGTGAAGCTCATCTTCTCGTCGTGCATCAGAATTCCTCCATTTTCCAATCGTCGCCATTCTTTGCACGACCAGCCGTCACTGCGATAAACCGCACCGGGTACTGATCCGCGGCGACCTTCACCTTCACGCGCGCGTCGTCTTGCCAGTGGCCCTTCACCTCGTGCGCTTCGAGCTGGCCGCTCGCGAGCATTACGGCGAAGTCCGGCGTGTAGAACGTGTTGTCGGCGAGTCGGAACTTGATGCCCTCGAATCGGTACCAGACGATCTCACCGGCCTGCTTCCGCGCCTCGAGATGATTCGCGTAGCGCTGTTCGGTCTTGTTCATCTCGCCGGCCTTCAGGCGTCCAAGCGCTTGCATGCGAGTCTTGGCGTCAGACTGGCGGTAAGCCGGCGTTGCCACTGACGCCGCACCGATTCCGTCACTGATGTCGTCGAAAGCCGCGTCGACGTGCGGCCGATTGCCCGTCGCATCGAAGACGGCCTTCTGTGCGGCCGTCACTTTCGGCCGCGAGTCATCGCGCAGTCGTGCCGTGCCGACCGTCGTCGTGCCCACGTCTACGCGCATCGGCCACGTGGTTCGTTTCGTCATGCCGCCACCTGTTGCGCGACGTGATCTCGCGGGATGTCGTTGAAGTAGGCGTACAGGGCTTCGTAGCGTTCTTCGCTCTCCCGGCTGACCGTGCGCAGAAGCTCCTCCATCCATTCGCCCGGCCCTGCCAGCTTGCAAACCTTTGCCTTGAATTGCTCGAAGTACTGGAACTTCGAACGGTCGACGCCAAGCTGCGCTCCGCGAGCCAGATAGCCACTCTCCGATTTCCACCAATCAGCGGGAGCCGCCGGCGTACCACTGGCACCCTGTTGTTGCTCATCCCTCGCTGGGAACAGCCCCGTCCAGCCACGAAGCACTGCCTCCTCGATGCAGGCAACCGGATCGTGGCCGAGCTCGCGAAGCTTGGTCAGGCGGCGGAGCGAAACCTTCGCTGCCGGACGAGTCCACGGAGCTGCCTTGTCTCGTGCCTTCGCTTCACGGTGCTCGCACCAATCGGCCCATGCGTCTGCCGGCAGCCAGTTGGGCAGTTCGATCAAGCGCAGCTCCGCATGCAACGCAACTCGCGGCGCACGCCGCGCGGGTTGATGGTTCTTTGGAGGTTCTTGATGGTTAACTGATGGTTCGGGTGCAAAAGCTTTGCACCCATTTCTGTCGCCGTTTGCACCCATTCCGTCGCAGATTGCACCCATTTCTGCGCCGTCTTGCACCCTTTCTTCCGTCTCATTCGGTGCAATTTCTGCACCCTTTCCGTCGACGGCCAGCGCACTTTTAATGGGTGCAATTTCTGCACCGTTTATCCAGTCAGGATTGATGCGGTACTCTGCCGGGTAGCCGGTGCCATTGCGGCCACCGCGGGCCGGCCGTACGAGCATCAGCCATCCCGATTCCTGCATCCGGCGCAACTGATATTGGACTGCTCGAACCGACTGCCGAGTTTTTTCGGCCATCGTCCCCACGCTCGGGAAGATGTGTGTCCCATCATCGTGGGCGTTATCGGCGAGCTTGAGCGCAAGCAGCATCTCGCCGCCACCCACTGGATAGCGGTCGAACACCATTCCGGACAGCTTCGCGCTCACTCGTCACCTCCCGAATACCAAGAGGCGACGGCACTACCTACGCGCCACCGTGCGTCGAGCAGTACGGCTGAGAATCCTTCACCTTCTTCCACTCGATCGGATTCGCGTACAGCGGCCCCGACACCGTGTTTCGGCACTGAGTCTTTCGAGCAGTATGTCCCGCACATCGGACCCGTCCGTTCAGCTCTACCCACTCGGCATACTCGTCGGGTGAGAGTCCCGAAACTCGAGCCGGGAGATTGATCAGACTCAGGATTGCGTCGGCAATGACTTCGGGCGTCAGCTGCGCGCTCGCGCAGCCATTGGGCCCGGGATACTCGAGCACGAAGCGACAACGGGCCGATTCGTGCGCTTCGATAGCTTTGATGATGGCTTCTCTCGATACCATTACTCGCCTCCGGAGTTTGGGAGAGACAATTTTGCATCAATCGATCCAATGTCATCGTCACGCTCATGCCGTCTCAGCGATCGACATTTGGCGGGGATCGGCACCATCGGCAGCAGCAGCGTCACTCTCCATGCCGAGCACCCACCGCAGGGCTTCAGCACGCGCGCCCTCTGCCTTGTCCAACTCAGCTGCGATTTGCTTGCGGGTTCGCATGCGCGGGACTGCGTCGCCGGTCAGTGCTGCCTTCTGAGCGCGCGCCTTCTCATGCCCTTCCTTGCCCTCTGCGGCGGCGACAACGGCCCGCACCTTCTCGCGCTGTTTCTCCGGCGGCAGCTTCGCGAGCTTTAAGGCGTGCGACACCGTGATCTGGTCGGCTTCGAGCGCATCGCGCACGGCCGCCGTGCAGTCCAGCAGCCGCAGCGACGCCACGACAGTCGGAGGCTCGATGCGAAACTCCGCGGCAATCTGCTCGTCGTCGTAGCCGAGATCACGCAGGCGCTGCATCTTCTCGGCGCGGTTGATCGGGCTGTCGTGTTCGCGATGCTCGTTCGTCGCCACCATCATCCCAGCCAACTCCGCCTGCTTCCCGCGCTTCGGCAGAGCCGGCACCATGATCGGCGGCAGGCCTTCATCCCTGAGCCGGCGGTTCGCCTCGCGCGCGGCAATCACGCGACGTCGACCGTCGACGACGATCACCTCGCCGGTCTCCGGATCCTTGTGGACCAGGATCGTTTCGAGCACGCCTCGATGGCGGATATTGCGCACCATCGCTTCGTCATACGGCAGCAGTGCGCGCCGATCGAACAGCGGATGATTCGGGTCGGTGACGAGCGTCAACGTGTCCGGATCGAAGAAAAGCACGTTGCTCTTACCGGCGGCGCCGTAGGCGTCAATGGAGTTCTTTGCCATTTGTGGATCCTCAGTGACCGCACGGCACGGAGCCGTCGAGAGATTCGGACGCGCCGCACGACAGACACTTGCGCGGATACGTCGGGTGTTGGCTGGCGTCGCGCACTATGCGCTTCACCTCGTCGGCGGGATTCGACTGCGAGAGCGACTGGAGCAAAGCCGCCCGCATACCTTCCGACACGCCGTAGAACTTGATTCGATCTTCCGCTGCTACGCGCCGCAGGTATCCCTCAGTGCTCTGAGGAGCCGTTCGAATATCGGTACTCAATTCTTATCTCCATGTAGGAGTGCTAAACCAAGACAGAAACACTCTCCTTCGAAAACGCTTTTGCCTGGGCCCGTTGCTTACATCACCACCGGCCGCCACACTCCCCGAAGCCTTCCCGCGCGCAGTGGCAGTTCACACCAACCTTGCTCATCGTCGACAACCCATCCAGGTACTCCCGCGAGACAACACGCAACTCGAGCGCATTCAGGCCAGCGTCGATTTTGTTGATCGGAACGCCGAGGTTCCCCGACAGGAATCGGCTCACCTGCGAATCGTCCCAGCCGAGCGCATCCGCCACCGGCCCACGGCTGCGCGGATCGCTCAGCGCTTCCCGGAACGCCCGCTCAATGCTTGGTCTCCGGATGACCTCAATCGTGCTCATAGCAACTCAACTCCGTTCAAAACTGATTGAATGACCTTGAAGGTCGAACTTTCTAAACTTCAAGCATCGAATCTCGATGCAGACAGCAATAAGGTGAGGGTTCCGGCCCTATCTGTAGAATTGGCAGTTCTCACACAACCATTCCGATACGGGGAACCCCCATGGACCTTGACCGCGACTTTCAAAGACAAGTCTTAACCGCACTCGCCGAGATATACCCGCACTTCGGCCATGCCGAACTCGTCGGTGACGTTTCCGAGGAAGTTCGCGCGGCAAATCTCTATTACCTGGCAGAACACGGGCTTATCACTGAGTCCGCACAACTCAATGCCGACACCTCGGTCTCGTACCGCCCCTCGCGCATCACGAAAGACGGAATGGACTTCCTTGCTGAAGATGGCGGCCTGTCAGCGATCCTTGGTGTAGTGACGATCAAGCTTCACGAAGACACCATCAAATCGCTGATCGAGACGAAGATCATGGAATCCGATATACCTGCCGCCGATAAGCCTCGATTCGTTGATGCGCTTCGATCGCTGCCTGCCGACGCCACAAAACACCTAACGATGAAACTACTGGACTTGGCGCTATCTCACGCGCCGGGCGCACTTCACGCAGTACAAACGGCGCTTCACCTCGGTTCGTGAGGGAGCCGGCCAAGCGCTCGAATCTCCCCCAACCAACCTGTGGACCGAGCTCGACCCAGAATTCGGATACCTTCGTTGACGACTCAATGACCACATGTCCGTTTGCGAACAGGATGGCATCGAAAGGAAGATCCATCACGGCGCCTCCTGCCTTCTCGCAACCGTGCTCCGGCCTTGCCGACAGACCAGACGTGCGTACAGGCGCTTCATGCGATCTCCTTTTGTTGAGCAAGCATCGCGTCACGCAGTGCGACATAAGTGCGCAAACTCACCGAGGCCACTTCTCCTCGTGCGATCCGTTGCAGGGTCTTCGAGCTAAGTCCGGTACCTACGGCGATTTGGGTCCAATGCCCGCGCTGCTCACAAAGCCATGATCGGATGGGGGTGAGTTCGTTCATGGCCCAAATAATAGACTTATTTGTCCCAACAAACAAGACACATAAGTCTCGAATAACTCACTACTCTCTGGGACATGAGTGACCTACGCGAAAATTTAAGAATCGCCGTCGATGAGCTTATCGGGGACGGGAGAAAATTTGCCAGTGGGCGAGATCTCGCGCAGCGGGCGCACACCCTCGGCTTGGTTGAAAGCGCTGAGAGTTTTGCCAGAACAGTGAATCGCGTTCGCTCTGGCGACAAAGATGTTCAGCTTTCCACGGTCGACATCATCGCCAAAACTGTCGGGAAAAGCGCGGTTGCCCTTCTCGAGCGCGGCACGGCAGGCTCGGTGCCTCGCCAGCAACCCGCCATGCCCTCATCATCAGAAAACTTGAGCCCTGAAGCGCTGGCTCTCATCGACGTGATCGCGAATGCGGACGCGGCCGGCCTTTCACCCGCGGTGTTCAAATCAATTAAGTCGCTAGTTGCAACCATCGCGTTTTCGGCCCCCACTAGGGGCGACGGGGATCACCCTCATCTGCAACCATAGCCCGGTTCATACCATCCGGTTCAATGGCTCGAATAGGCTCCAGTGCCGCGTCGTAGGCCAACGCGCAGTTGCTGGCAACGATCCTCTTTCTGCTTTTCGTGAGCGTCACACCCGGCTCTCCGAGCAGCGTGACTACCCACTCGGTTTCCGAGTGGGCGGCCTTAACGAGCACGACTCTGCCAATTAGGGCCGGATTCCAAGCCTCCTTGATCCTAGCCAGATCCCCCGGCTTGCATCGCAGCCCTCGCGCCGCACTCCCAGTCGAAACTGCACAATTGCTTTTCAAGATACCCCCTTGGTGCGTTGAACGATCGCGGCCCCGACCTTGACGCCGCGGCCCCGTTTCAGACCAAGTGTGCCCGTCTGCCCCCAGTTAGAAATGACCCCGTATAACCCCGCGCAACCATGCGGCGTTTTGCACGTTCGCGCCGAAAACGCCTTGGCGCACCCCCAAATTTGGTCTGCCTCTTTTGATTCTTGCTCCACCCTAGCCCCCGCTTACCTACTTAGAACACTGTATGCATGTACAGTAGTTTGCCAAGGAAACGGAAAGCTTTCAACCGGGCATCATTTGTAAATACCGGCAGCAGACTACTTATATAATGGCGTGTTCTGCAGCATTGAATTTCGAACTCGCAGACTTGTGACGAGAGAAAAAATGACGGACTCGACGGGGAACCCTCAAGAATCAACGCCGCCGCCCTTCTTGACCGGCGACGATGTTGTGCGATATCTCACTAGTTTCCGCAAGATGGGCTGCCCATGTTGCGGCAATAACGGCTGGACCGTAGATCTCCCACCGCAACCTGGCCTAGTCGCGAGCATCATCGCGTATCCGATGAAGGTCGGTCCACATGGCCCAATCATGGACAACATGCTCTCCGGCGCTCCTTATCCGTTGGTCACGGCTCGATGCGCAAATTGCAGCATGGTTTTTCTGTTCCCGTACACGGTGGTACAACAATGGATCACAGCAAATCCGACGACATGAGTCCGTACGGGAGTTCGATTACCGGCGGAGGTCGACCCACAACCACCGTCGAAGACATGCGACAGAGGTTTACAAACTATCTTGAGGCCCCCCAGAAAGTCGCCAACGGGGTTGCGCAGGGCGAGCCGATAACTAGCGATGTGCGCTACGATACAGAGATGAACACACCATCGCGGGAAGAATTTCAAGCGCGCCTCGAAGCTATTGAGGCTCGAATGGATGCGCGCGTCGCGAAAATTGAAGGACGCATTGACGCGTTCATCGCACAAGCTGAAGAGCGTGACAAGCGCGTCTCTGCCACGATGGAGGAGCGCGACAGACGTATGGAGGAGCGCGACAAGCGCATCGAGATGTTGGCAAGCAGGTCGACTCAGGCGGCGGAAAGCGCGTCCACCCTGAAAGCCAATATGTGGCTTGCAGCGCTGACTGTTGTCATCGCGGTGGTTGGAACGGTGATCGCCGCCTACTTTGCGACACAGTCGTCAAACATTATGATTGAACAGACCGCGATTTCGGCATTTCAGCAGGGCCAGAACACACCGCCCGCCCCACCGAAAAAGTGACCTCTGTCGAACGAGCCCCGCCCATTGCGGGGCTTTTCATTTGACGTCAGCAGCGCGATCTCGTCGTCATCGAGGCGATCCGGTGCTCCGAGAGCCAGCCAGCAAACCCGGCGCACGCAGCATCAGCCCAGGCGGAACCCTTCCCTGAACATTCATTGGCCGGACGACCACAGCCGCGTCGTAGTTGGATCATCCCCCCGGATACAATTTCAATTATTACAAATTTATCCTATCGAGCCACTAATCGGGGGGCCAGTATGAAGAGTAGGTATGCGCTCCCGCGGCCAGGAATTCTCGGCGTACTACGATTCGCATGCCACCAGCGAGGCCCGCGTTCTGCGGGCATTTTTGCGTCCACGCGCCCGCCCCTTCCGCGATTCCAGTAACGAGCAAGACTCTTGAGTCCCACAATAGGACATAAAAGTCTTGACAGTGGGTCTTATATATCTCAAGATTCATCCCAACGCAGCACAGACCGCTGCGCCACCGCCCCAGGCGGATCGCTCTCTAACAATCGAAGGTAAGCCGAGCGTGCTCACGCAAGCGACAGGCCGGCGCGATCTGCGTCGTGAGTCAGGACGGACAAAGCGGAATGCCGCTGCGTGCCGAACGAACCTGATGCAAGACAGCCAGCAACACTTGTCCGATGGCGTCGTAATCGGCACAAACCTCGCGCGGCCCGGAGCCGGCACAGTCGGGAGTAGCCGGGCGCGCGAGTGATGCAGCAGCTTTCAGTGAGGGCGCCTCAAGCCGGCGCGGCGGCTCTAAATAGCCCGTAATTGCATACGGTCTCCTCGTGGTGGAACCGAGGCGCCCTCCCTGAGTGCTGTGCGACTACCCTGATCGAATCGCATTGACCTTCAGTGCCATTCCTTGAGCGCGGTCGGGCCGCCAGAAATCCGGACGGCCTCAATATATTTCGGATAACGAATTATTACGACACTTCTTATCGGCGTTGGTCTTGGCGTTTTCGCCTCTGCTCTACTGGCCGTTGCCGCGTTTGATCTCGGTCAGCGAGCCAGCCGGAAGCGAGAGCACTGACCAACGCAATACGAAGGGGGACGACGATGGATCGCCAACAGAGAGAAACGTCCGACACGCTGTTCGACGCAATCAGCGAGGACGCGCAAATGTGGATGACTCGCGCAGAGCGCCGACAAATGGCGCGCCGTATCGAGTGCTTCGAGATCACCCGCGACGACGCAATCGCCGAGTTGAACCGCATCGGTCGCGACATGGCCTGCCAGCGCGCCTGACCACCCCTCCCGCTACAGGAGAAAGATCATGCTCATCGCAAAACCCGCCTTCGAAGAGCTCGGAACGCTGCTACGCGTCGCTGGCACGCTGATGGAAGACACCGGACTGATGCCGGGCGTCATTCTCGGACAGGACCGAGATCACGGGAGCGACAAAGTGATGATCGGCGCCCAGCGTGATTAAGACGTCGCGCCGACTCGCGCTGCGGAATTGCTCGGCCTGAGACTTGAAGAAATCGCCGATATCGCGCCCTAACCAATCGCTTCCGTTGCAGGAGAAGAATTGGCCGCGAATAGTGACGCATCAGTAAGGCAGGTCGGGATCGACCAGCAACAGTAGGAAAGGACGCGGCGACGTGCATGGTGTTCGAGCACCCGGCACGCCCCGCACCCGCAGTGCACACTGCGAATCCGGCAAGGCCACGTCACCCCTGCAGAGGCGGACGAAGGCTATCACGGATGGACTCAATTGGCCAATAGATGCAACCAACACCAATCATTCCTTGGCTCGGCGGCAAACGCCGCCTTGCCGACAAGCTGATTCCGCTTTTCCCTCCGCACGAATGCTATGTCGAAGCGTTCTGCGGTGGCGCTGCACTCTACTTCCTGCGACCAGTACCGGCCCCCGTCGAGGTCATCAACGACGTCAACGGCGAACTGGTCAACCTCTACCGCGTTGTGCAAAACCATCTGGAGGAGTTCGTTCGTCAGTTCAAGTGGGCGATCAGCAGCCGGCAAGTCTTCAAGTGGCAGCAGATGACGCGACCCGAGACCTTGACCGACATTCAACGGGCTGCCCGTTTTTTCTACCTTCAGCATCACGCGTTTGGCGGGAAGGTCTCAGGGCAGACGTTCGGCACCGCCACGACCGCACCATCGGTCAACCTGCTGCGGATCGAAGAGCAGCTTTCGGCGGCACACCTACGCCTCGCGGGTACGCACGTCGAAAACCTTCCTTGGCGGGAGTGCGTCGAGCGGTATGACCGACCGCATACGTTCATCTACCTCGATCCGCCGTACTGGCAAACAGAGGGATACGGCGTTCCCTTCGGCTTCGAAGAATACGAGGCAATGGCGGCGCTGATGCGCGAAGCGCGCGGCAAGGTCATGGTCTCGATCAACGAACATCCGGACATTCGCCGCGCCTTTGATGGTTTCCACATGCTCGAGCTCGACATTCGCTATTCCGTCGCCAATCGCCACGGCCGGCCGGATACAAGCGGCGAGCTGGTGATCACGAACTGGACGCCTGGGGTAATGGATGGCCTGTTCTAGCCCACCTGCAGCGTTCGAACACGCTTCTTTCCGGCCCGCGACGCACCCGCAGAAACCGACCTCGAATGACTATCCCTTGAGGAACCCACGATGACAGCCGTCACCAAGGAACAGATTTACGACGAGCAGATTTCGCCGCTCATGACGCAGATCATCGCGATCTGCAAGGAACACAAGATTCCGGTTCTCGCGTCGTTCTTCGCGCCCGGCGAAGACGATCCCGAACTCGCGGTCACGACCGCACTGCTTGGTAACGGCTTCGAATCACCGGTCAATTTCAGCAATGCGCTGCGCGTACTTCGGCCTGAACTGTTTGTCGGGACGCCGCTGATGCTTCGACTCGATCACGGCGACGGTAGCAAAACGATGACCGCCATTCTGTAACAGAAGTCAACCACCTGGAGAAAAACATGGCCAGTTTCAAATATGCAATCGGTAGTTCCGCAACGATCGCTGCCAGCGGCGAAAGCGGAGAAGTCGTCGGCCGCGCTGAATACGCTTCCAGCGAAAACAGCTACCTGATTCGCTACCGGTCCGCGGATGGTCGCGCGATGGAGTGCTGGTGGGCCGAAAGCGCGCTCGCGTAACAGGTCGAAAGGATGGGCGACCATGCAACACTGTCGCCCGGTTCTCTGCGCGTACGGCGCGCACTGATGAGAGCAACCAAGAATCTCGAGGGACCAATGAACAGCCTTCAGCCTGTATTACCGCAAAACAAACGTTCGCTTGGGACGCGAGCGCTGAGCGATAACGCCCTGCTCGCTTCCTGCAACGAGCTGCATGGGTATGTCGCCAAGGGAGGCGCGGTCGCAATGGCTTGCGGCGTCGCTATCGGTTGCGTCTGGTTCCTCTGTGTTGCGTATCGTGCGGGGGTTCTCACGTGGCCTTGGTGAAAGTCTGGATCGGCCCAGCTCTCGCGATCTTTGTCTTCCTCAGTATTCAAGCGCTATTGCAACCGCATTCTCCGCGAGTCGAGCGCGCACCGGCCGAGCGACGCACGTAACAACGTGCCTTACGAGTCTCATGCTACAGAGATTACATCGCAAGAAAATAGTATCTCGCTCCGATTTACGATCGATTACATACTAGCTCCGGATTCTCCGCATCACCCGACGGACACTTGCGAACACCACTGACTTAAAGCGCAAGCCAGTCCGGCACACTCAAACCACGCACCGTCATATCGTCTTCGATATCTTTCTTAAGACGCATGATCGAAACGGAGAGGCTTTGGAAGAAATGTGAGTCCTCTTTCCAGTTCACTGGATCGCTGCCAGGCTTATTCATAATGGTCATGAATTCATAAAGTTCCCCGAGCAAATCCGCGACCTTGAAAGCCCGGGCCATGTTTTCCGGGCTGAGCCGATGCGTTGCCAGATCCGCGAGCCCGCGCCGAATATGCTCGAACGCAACGTCATCAAATGTGGGCTGACTGTATTGATTTCTCCGCATTTGCGAACGGAGATTCTGTACGAACTGGAACGCCTGTTGCGCGAGGAGTTGCAACCGCTGAAGATCGCTGTCAGCTGCGTCGGCCGATTCTGCACGACGGGCCTTCGCAGGCAACCAGACTGCGATGAATATGCCAGCAACCGAGCCAACTGCCTGGACCCATGCAGCCCAATCCGATGTTTTAAGGTTTGTCCATGGAACCACGTCGAAGCCTGCCACACCGATCATTGCGGCAGCAACTACGGCAACGTATCGGTAAATCAATTTCTCCATCGCACCCCCGATTGTTTTGGTTCGAATCGTAGCACGACCGCCACACCGCTAAAGCATGCAAATTCGGCTACCCCGATTGCATGCTTTCTCTGGTGTTCGACGTGTACTACACCCTCGCCTCTATCGATTTTTTTTAAAAATCAGACAAACTCAATTGAAATGAGCTCTCTCGCTCTCTCCAACATAATTTTGATCTGGATCTACTGCCACACCAAACAACGAACGATAGTAATCGACATTATTCGCAAGCCACTGGACCGCACTTCTGAATTCAGCCTCGTCCAGTTGAGGATTCGGGGACATCAAGGGTTCGACGAATCCACGAACAACCTCACGCAAAGCAATCAATGCATCTTTCATTCCGACGACCGCATTGACGGCCTTATACGAGCCAAGACTATGAAGAGGGATTTCCGTGAGTGCGCTTATGGCGTCTCCGTAAACCCGTTCCGTATTCTGCCAATAGATGGCAAAGACATCCGCCTTCGCCCCAACAGCCAGCTCCTTTAGATCGCAAGCGCGTTTGGAACCATTTTCCACGATGGCTCGATATGCCTCGTACTGTCGCCGCTGAGCAATTTTGTCCATTTCCATCGCGAGTAGCCGTCCCGCTCTGCCTTGACGCTCAGCAACCCAGTATGCACCGATGATCGCGGCGACCGATCCAATTGCTTGCATCCAACTTGCCATCAACGATGGGTCGTACGGCCTCGTGCCGACCGACGTAGCGCCGGACACCGAGACCAGTATGACAGCAACAATGCCAATCAATATCGAAAGGACCGTCTTCCAGTTTTTCATAGCGTCTTAAATTTGAATTCTCGGCGCAAATCCTAGCACGCGAACTAATCCCCCAAGCCGCGCAAATTCCGTTGCCTCGGATGCGCGGCTTTTTCTTGTGGGCGGCTTGTATAGCGCCCGCTCTTTTCGTTGTTCTTCTGGCAGTAGCACTTTGCGGGTGTCCTTCGTGGCGCCCGCTTCTTTTCTGATTTGAGGATGCGATGACCAAGCGCAGACCGGGATCGACAACGCGGCAGGCGTCGCTTCTGGACGCCTGCCGAGATCGAGAAGTTGAGTCGCGAATACCCGGTCGGCCAGTTCGGCCGGATGAAGATGTCGCATCTCATCGGCGACACGACCGACGAGCTGCTCGCAATGGTGCGCGCGATCGGCGTCAACCCGAAGTGGATCCAGCACGCAGGTACGTGCGACGAGCACTTCGACATCGCAATCAGCAAGCGCGCCGCCGCGATCGCAGCCGGCGCGATACCGATCACCTACCGCGAGTGCGGTGCGATGAACAAACGGCGCCGCGTGACGGGCGCGCTCGGCGCGCCAGGCGACGCTGTCGAATGGCTCGAGCAGTTCATCGCGGCCCGGCGCGAGGCGCGCCCCACCACGCCGGCAGCCGCAGACGGCCGCACGCACGACGAATTCCCACGAGGTGCCGTATGACTCGCCGCCAGCTAGTCCGGGGTCGGGTCGTCGATGAACAGTCGACCGACCACGAAGCCCAGCTCGAATGCTTCGTTCCTCGATGCCGACTCGCCAATGCCGCCAACCTTTCGCAACTGGTCCACACGCGGCCCGACATAAACGTGAAACGGCCAGCTATCGGTACGGATCTCGTATGCAGTGACCACATGAATCAACTGCCCTTTGTGATCGTATTCCATCACCTGACGCGGGCCGGTTTCGATCTGTCGCATGGTTGTCTCCCGTTGCAAGCACGAGGAATCCTAGCATGACCGAACGCCCTATTTTTTTCAGCGGCCCGATGGTGCGCGCCATCCTAGACGGCCGGAAGACACAGACGCGTCGCATCGCCATTCCGAAGCGCAGCTGCATCGACTTCATCGGTGGCGGTCCGAAGGACGATCCGGACTGGAACGACCCTTCATGCTGGGGTTTCGAAGACCCGAACACGGGGTTCTGGTGGACGCTGCGCGGCAACGAAGAGTGCCATCAGCTTCCCTGCCCGCAGGGAAAGCCGGGCGATCGGCTGTGGGTGCGCGAGACGTGGAACTGGGAGAAGAACGCCATCGGATCCAAGCGCGACGAGGACGGCCCATTCGCCTATGCGGCCAGCCCCACGCATGGATCGTCGATCGATGGCAAATGGCACCCGTCCATTCACATGCCGCGTTTTGCCTCGCGCATCACGCTCGAGATCACCGGCGTGCGGGCGGAGCGTCTGCAGAGCATCAGCGATGCTGACGCCGAAGCCGAGGGCGTCGATTTCCTGCGCCACGTGCCGAACGCCGACGAGACGCTGAACGCGCGCGGCCTATTCCGCTGCTTGTGGGACGGCCTGAACGCCACGCGCGGCCACGGCTGGGATGCAAACCCCTGGGTGTGGGTTGTGGAATTCAGGCATATCGGCTGAGCCGCTCTTCCGAAAACTGCTTCGCATACGCGACTGCTTCGGCCTCTGTGTCGAACTCGCCGAGCATCCGGAACGCAACCTCCCGGCTGAATCCCAACTTCGTTACCTCTACCTGGGCGGCGTATTTGCCGTCCTTCGTCTCGCGCGGTTCGCAGTTCATCTCATAACCGCGCATCACAAATTTCGTCTGCATTGGTTCAACGCCTATTTGAGACAGAGGGATCGTAGCATGATCGACTCACCTAC
Source organism: Burkholderia sp. Bp9099 (assembly GCF_003857805.1). Lineage (NCBI taxonomy): Bacteria > Pseudomonadati > Pseudomonadota > Betaproteobacteria > Burkholderiales > Burkholderiaceae > Burkholderia > Burkholderia sp. Bp9099. The sequence goes on along the minus strand of NZ_QTPU01000003.1, from coordinate 33,967 downwards.
TCTGATTGCACCGGCCCCCTACGTCACCGTGGCGCTCGCCGCGGTGATCACCGGCCTGACCGAGAAAGCCATCCGCCGAAAGATCGAGGACGGAAAGTGGCTCGAAGGCCGCGAATACCGGCGCTCGCCTGACGGCGGAATCTTCATTTCCATCAAGGGGTATCAACAATGGGTAGAACAAGCGGCGGCGTAGAAATCCGCGCGGCCTCCATCCGACTAAACTTCACGCTCGAAGGCAAACGGGAGCGGCAAACACTGATGCTGAACGGCAAACCGATGCCGCCCACTCCAGCAAACGTCAAGTACGCCCACCGCCTGATCGCCGAGATCGTCGATCGAATCAGACTCGGAACCTTCAGTTTGGTCGAGTACTTTCCGACCTCTGGAGCACCCAGCACGCTAACTATCGGCGGCTGGCTCGACACCTGGCTCGCCGCCCAGCGAATCGAATCGTCGACGAAAGACGGATACGAGAGCGCCATCCGCTTCTGGAAAGCCGCTGCGTGCGATAAAAATCAGAATCCGCTCGGACCGACTCCCCTCCGCAGATTGAAGTTGAGCCACCTATTGACTGCGATTGCGGGCCGGCCTGACCTGAGCGGCAAAACGGTCAACAATTACGTGTCGGTGATGAGAAAGGCGCTTGACTTGGCCGTGTCCGACAATGTGTTGACCGACAATCCCGCGGCAAATGTGCCTCGTGCGAAACACCAAAAGCCCCCGCCCGATCCGTTTCCCCGCGACGAGTCTGAAAAAATCATCGATGAGGCCGAGCGCGCCTATCCCGGACAGGTCCACAACCTCATCGAATTCTGGTTCTGGACCGGCCTTCGGACGTCGGAGATATTTGGCCTGCAGTGGCTAAATGTGGATTTGCAGAACGGGACCATCCTGGTCGCCGAAGCGCTAGTCCGCGGCGAGCACAAGGATCGAACCAAGACAGCAGTCGCCCGCACGGTTCGCCTGAACAGCCGTGCCCTAGCCGCATTGACACGTCAGCGCTCATTCACCCAGATCGCTGGCGCCGCGATCTTTCATGATCCGCGGTACAGCACCCGATGGGAGGACGAGCGCGCATTCCGGCGAAGCTTCTGGACGCCGATTCTGAAGCGGCTCGGAATTCGATACCGCCGGCCGTACAACATGCGGCATAGCTACGCGACGGCGATGCTGATGGCAGGAATGACCCCAGCCTTTTGTGCGAAACAGCTCGGGCACAGCATCGAGATGTTCCTGACGACGTACGCAAAATGGATGGATGGCGAGCAGAACGCTCTAGAGATGGCGAGGCTCGAATCGACGTTATTGTCCCCGAGTTGTCCCCCGCAAAACAAAACAGGCGCCTAAGCGCCTGTTTTGTTAATGCATTCGGTGGGGTGGCTGATGGGACTCGAACCCACGACAACAGGAATCACAATCCTGGACTCTACCAACTGAGCTACAGCCACCACTGATACTGCTTTGTTTCTTCGCTGTTTCGTTTCGTGTTCAGCAGCGAAGAACAAGATTATACGAAGACTTTTCCGTCTTGCAAAGCATTTTTTTCAAAAATTTCTTCGGCATCGTTCAGATGCGTGCGCGCCTCGTCGAACACGGCCAGATCGCCGCGCGCGAGCTTCTTGTTGTCGGACAGCACACGACGCCAGCCGCGCGCACCCGCGACGCCACGATAGAGCCCGAGAGCATGCCGCACGATCGCGCCGAGATACGTGCCGCGCTTCAGTTCCGCCGCGCAGTATTCGATCAGTTTCGCCTCGGCCTCTTCGCGCGTCGGCACCGCCGCAGTCGACCCGTAGAAGCGCGCATCGACACCCGCGAGCACATACGGGTTGTGATAAGCCTCGCGGCCGAGCATCACGCCGTCCACGTGCTCGAGATGCTGCGCGACTTCGTCGAGCGTCTTGATCCCGCCGTTGATCACGATCTCCAGCGACGGGAAATCGCGCTTCAGCTGATACGCATAGTCGTACTTGAGCGGCGGGATCTCGCGGTTCTCCTTCGGCGAGAGCCCCTTCAGGATCGCATTGCGCGCGTGCACCACGAACGTTTCGCAGCCGGCCTCCGCCACCGTGCCGACGAAGTCCCGCACGAACGCATAATCCTCGACCGCGTCGACACCGATCCGGTGCTTGACCGTGACCGGCACCGACACCGCATCGCGCATCGCCTTCACGCAGTCGGCAACGAGTTGCGGCTCGTTCATCAGGCACGCGCCGAACGCACCGCGCTGCACGCGCTCGGACGGGCAGCCGCAATTCAGGTTGATCTCGTCGTAGCCCCACTGCTCGCCGAGTTTCGCGGCGCGCGCGAGATCGTCCCGTTCGCTGCCGCCCAGTTGCAGCGCGACCGGCGATTCGTTCGGCGTGAACGCGAGATGCCGCTGGGCGTCGCCGAACAGCAGCGCGCCCGTCGTGATCATTTCCGTATACAGCCACGTGTCGCGCGTCAGCGTGCGATGGAACGACCGGCAATGACGGTCGGTCCAGTCGAGCATCGGGGCCACGGAAACGCGGCGGGGAGGAAGCGAGGACGGTACGGACATGGAATTCGGGGCAGCAAGCGGCGCGGGAAACAACCCGACATTTTACCGCAACGCGACCAAGCCGGCCCGGCAGCCTGACTAGACCGGCCCGCCATCGCCCAGTTCGACGTCGACGGCCCGCCGCGCCTCGTCGAGCACGCGCTCGATCACGCGCCGTTCGGTCAGCAGCATCCCGTCGACTTTCACGAGCCGCCAGTCGATCCGCACGGCCGAACCCTGCAGCACGCGGTAGTGCGCATGCTCGCCGTCCCACACCTGCTCGGTCTTCACCTCGATCTCGTAGCCGCGGTACGGCTCGCTGAAATCGCCGAGATCGCTGCCTCTCGGTTCCATCGCTCGCTCCGTGGCGACACGGCGCCAGGCCGCCGCGGCGGCCGGCGCCGTGTGCTCAATCGTATTCGTTGGACAAAACGGATTTGCCATCGGCGGTCAGGTCGACACGGTCGGCCGCCGCCTGGTAGATCAGCCCTTCGTTCAGCAACGCATAGACGACGTCGTCGAACGCGGCAGGGACCGGCCGGCTGTCGCCGAACTGGTCGATCCACTTCAGCGCCACGATGGCTTCGGGAGAAAGGATGGGGGTCATGCGTTGGCCTCCGGCGTCGGTGTCGTTCCATCCTAGCACTTCGTCCTGACGCCGAATACCGAGGCAAACGCTCGACCATGAAACAGGGGCGCCGCGGACGGCCAGACGGCCCGCCCGCGGCGCCCTGCACCGGAAACGCGCTCAAAGGCGCGCGATCGACACCTCGGTGGATTTCACGAGCGCGACGACTTCCGCGCCGACCTTCAGTTCGAGTTCGTCGACCGAGCGCGTCGTGATCACCGACGTGACGATGCCGAACGGCGTCTCGACGTCGACCTCGGACACCACGGGCCCGCGAATGATCTCCTTCACCTTGCCTTTGAACTGGTTACGCACGTTAATTGCAGTGATGCTCATCGGGTTGATCGCTCCGAAGAAAAAAGTCTGAGAACGGGCGGCCGGTGCCGCCCGGATTTAAACGGCCCAGCGAATCTGCCCGACCGGTCGTACGTGCTCCACCTCAGGCACCGCACCCTGCTCGCCCCCGCCCGGCCCGCCGGCGAGTACGCGTTGCAGCACACGGTCTTCCAGCGCCGCGAATGCGGCCGACGCGCGCGCACGCGGCCGGTCGAGCGGAACGGACTGATCGAGGGCGACACGCCCTTGCTCGATCAACAGGATCCGGTCGCCGAGCGCGACGGCTTCCTGCACGTCGTGCGTGACGAGCAGCGCGGTGAACCGATGCTCGCGCCACAAGCGCTCGATCAGCGCATGCATCTCGATGCGGGTCAGCGCGTCGAGCGCACCGAGCGGCTCGTCGAGCAGCAGCAATTGTGGCCGGTGCACGAGCGCGCGGGCGAGCGCGACGCGCTGCCGCTGGCCGCCCGACAGCTGGGCGGGCCAGTCATTCGCGCGCTCGAGCAGCCCGACTTCGTCGAGCACCGCGCGCGCCTGATCGCGTGCCCCGCGGCCCAGGCCCAGCATCACGTTCTGCAGCACGGTCTTCCACGGCAGCAGTCGCGCATCCTGGTACATGATCCGGGTGTCGAGCGTGCCGCCACCCTCGCCGCGCGTCACGAGCGCACCGCTGCTCGGCGCCTCGAGCCCCGCGACGAGACGCAGCAGCGTGGATTTTCCGCAGCCGCTGCGGCCGACGATCGCGACGAAGCTGCCGCGCGCGATGCCGAGTTCGACGTTGTCGAGCACGGTGCGCGTGCCGAAGCGCTTGCTGACGCCCGACAGCGTCACCGCGTCGTCGGCTGCCGGGCTGCCCGCGCGCCGCCGCGCGAGCGGAACGACGGATGCACCGCCGTCCCGATCGACGATCGCCGCATCGCGTGCGTCGTCGTCCGTCACGCGCGCCTGTACCAGTTCGGCCTCGAGGTCTGCGCCGGCGAGCGGGCCGTAGGCGGCCGCCGAAGTCGTCGCATTCATGCCTTTGCTCCTGATTGATAAGCGGGGTGCCAGCGCAGCGTCACGCGCTCGATCCATTTCGCCAGCACATCGGCCAGCTTGCCGAGCACCGCATACAGCAGGATGCCGACCACCACCACATCGGTTTGCAGGAATTCGCGCGCGTTCATCGTCATGTAGCCGATGCCCGATTGCGCGGAGATCGTTTCCGCGACGATCAGCATCACCCACATCAGCCCGAGCGCGAAGCGCACGCCGACGAGAATCGACGGCAATGCGCCGGGCAGGATCACGTCGCGATACAGCGCGAAGCCGCGCACGCCATAGCTCTTCGCCATCTCGATCAGGTTCGCGTCGACCGAGCGGATCCCGTGATACGTGTTGATGTAAACCGGGAAGAACACGCCAAGCGAAACAAGGAACAGCTTCGCCTTCTCGTCGATGCCGAACCACAGGATCACGAGCGGAATCATCGCGAGCGCGGGGATGTTGCGGATCATCTGGATCGTCGAATCGAGCGCGACCTCCGCCGCTTTCGACAGGCCGGTTGCGAGCCCGAGCGCGAGACCCACGCCGCCGCCGATCGCGAAGCCGAACAGCGCGCGCCAGGTACTGACCTTCACGTTCGCCCACATCTCGCCCGACGTCACGAGCGACCACGCGGCACGCACGACCGCCAGCGGCTCAGGCAGCACGCGGGTCGACAGCCAGCCGACGCGCGCGCCGACCTCCCATACGGCCAGCAGCGCGAGCGGCACGAGCCACGGCGCGATGCCGCGCCAGGCGCGGGCGGCCACGGCGGCGCCCGTCGTCGACGTTTTCGTTGTCATTGCAGGCCTCCTTCGTTCAGCTCTGGCTCGCCTTCGGCAGATAGTTGTTGCCGACGATCTCGCCGAACGGCCCTGACAGCGGGCCGGACGGACGCGCCGCGCCCTTGCCCTTGATCAGCGGGAACACGAGCTCGGCGAAGCGGTACGACTCCTCGAGGTGCGGATAGCCGGACAGGATGAACGTCTCGATGCCGAGATCCGCGTATTCGCGCATGCGTTCCGCGACCTGCTCGGGGTTGCCGACGAGCGCGGTACCCGCGCCGCCGCGCACGAGACCGACACCGGCCCACAGGTTCGGATACACCTCGAGCGCCTCGCGGCCGCCGCGCTTGCCACCGTGCAGCGCGGCCATCCGGCGCTGGCCTTCCGAATCCATGTTCGCGAATGCCTGCTGCGCGCGGGCGATCGTCTCGTCGTCGAGACGGCTGATCAGGCGGTCGGCATCGCGCCACGCCTCGTCCTCGGTCTCGCGCACGATCACGTGCAGGCGGATGCCGAACTTGATCTTGCGGCCACGCGCCTCGGCGCGGGCGCGGATGTCTGCGATCTTCTTCGCGACGGCCTCGGGCGGCTCGCCCCAGGTCAGGTAGGTGTCGATGTGATCCGCGGCGATCGCGTGCGCGGCCGGCGACGATCCGCCGAACCACAGCGGCGGATGCGGGCGCTGCACGGGCGGATACAGCGCCTTGCCGCCCTTCGACTGAAGGTGCTTGCCGATGTAGTCGAAGCCGCCGTTATCGTGCGAGGCGGACAGCAGTCCGCGCCAGATGTTCAGGAAGTCGTCGGTGATCTCGTAGCGCGTATCGTGATCCGCGAACAGCCCGTCGCCTTCGAGTTCGGCGGCGTCGCCGCCCGTCACGACGTTGATCAGCAGGCGGCCGCCCGACAGGCGGTCGAACGTCGCGGCCATCCGCGCCGCGAAACCGGGCGATGCGATGCCGGGACGCACGGCGACCAGGAACTTCAGACGCTGCGTCGCCGGAATCAGGCTCGACGCAACGACCCACGCATCCTCGCAGGAACGGCCGGTCGGCAGCAGCACGCCTTCGTAGCCGAGCGTGTCGGCCGCGACGGCGATCTGCTTGAAATAATCGTAATCCGCGGCGCGCGCGCCTTCGGCGGTGCCGAGATAACGGCTGTCGCCGTGCGTGGGAATAAACCAGAAAACATTCATCTGCTGCTCCTGCTTGACTGTCCTTGCCGGAATCTGGATAAAACGAAGCCCTGCTCGCGTCGCGAATCAGCGACGCATGCATGGTGTGCATTCGAATCGGGATGGCTCGCCGGTCAGGCCGTGCCGCGGACGAGTACGCGATTGCACGGCTGTTTCTGGGAAATCAGTCTATGGATCGGTGCAGGGCTTTGGAACGATTTTTTTGAGCTTAGGTTTTCCGCTTTCGTGATTAGCGCGACGCTCCAGCGAATATCGCATCGGCCGGGCCCTATAATGACGCACCTATCCGAACAACTTCGCGCGGACGGCCCCGGCCGGCCGCGCCTGCAATACGCTCACCGATGCAGAAAGTCATCCTGCCGTTCCTGTCCGGCTTCCTGGCCGCCCTCTTCTTTCGCGAAGCGACGCTCGCGCTCCTGCATACGGCCGACCTGATCGCCGCAGCCGGATTCTCCACGCAACCTTTCGCGCCGCTCGGCATTCCTGAATTTGTCGCGAACGCGCTGATCAGCGCGTGCTGCGCGATCCCGATGGCGTGGCTGCTGCGCGTGTCGCCGGAGCGCGAAGCGCCGTGGATCGGCGCGCTGGTGTTCGGCGGCATCGTGCTGACGGCCGCCCGCGTGTTCGCGATCGATCCGCTGCGCGGGATCTGGCCGTCGGGCAACATGATGCCGGTGCTCGCCGCCGGTTTCGCGGCAAACGCGGTGTGGGGTTTCGGTGCGCTGGTGTTCATGCGCGCGTTCATGTCGGACGACGCCGGCGACGAATAACGCACGGCTTGCGGCGAGGCCCCGGCCCTGTCGCCGAGCCGGATCGGCATCCGCAAACGGAAAGGCCGCCTGCACATGCAAGCGGCCTTTTTGCTTTTCGCTTCGATACCGCGCGCGTCAGTCCTTCAGGTTGCGCAGCGGATGCGTGTCAGGCGTCCACGGGCTGTCGAACATCGCGAGCACGTCGGCCCGGTCGATATCGGCCGTCGACTTGAAACGCCAGACCGGCTGTTGATCCTTGTCGACGATCAGCGCGCGCACGCCTTCGATCACGTCGCCGTGCGCGAACGTCGAACGCGTGAGGTCGAGATCGCGCCGCAGGCAATCGGCCATCGTCGCGCCGCGCGCGCGCTCGACGACTTCGAGCGACACGGCCATCGACAGCGGCGACAACTGGCTGCGCATCGCGTGGGTCGCCTTCTCGACCCATCCGTCGATGGCCGCGCAATCCTGCTCGGCGTCGAGCGACGCCAGGATCGCGCCGATATCGGGCTGCGCGAAATGCCGGTCGATCCCGGCGCGCGCGTCGGCCAGCGCCGACGTGTCGGGCGTCGGCACGACCTTGTGCGCGGCAGCTGCGTCGGCCACGCACGCGACGGCCTGCGCGCCGCTGTCGATCCGCGCGCCGTGCAGCGTATCGAGCAGCGCCGGCAGCGCGGCGTCAGGCAGGTATACGTCGGCGAGCTGCGCATACAGTGCGCCGGCCGCGTCGAGCGTCGCGCCGGTCACCGCGAGATAGCGGCCGAGCGCGCCCGGCGTGCGCGCGAGGAACCAGCTCATCCCGACGTCCGGGAACAGCCCGATGCGCGTTTCGGGCATCGCCATCTTCGTCGAATCGGTGACCACACGCAGGCCGCCCGTATGTCGCGCCGCCTGCGAAATGCCCATGCCGCCGCCCATCACGACGCCGTGCATCAACGCGATGTACGGTTTCGGATAGGTGAACATCGTATGGTTGAGCGTGTATTCCTCGATGAAGAACGTGTCGACCGCATCGCGATCGCCGCGCTGCCACGCAGCGTGGAAGAAGCGCACGTCGCCGCCCGCGCAGAACGCGCGCGGATGCGGGCTGTGCACGACGACGGCCGTCACCTCCGCGTCGTCGCGCCATGCATCGAGCGCCTGCTGCATCAGTCGGATCATCCCCACCGACAGCGCATTCAGCGCCTTCGGCCGGTTCAGTTCGAGATAGCCGATGCGGTTCGCGACATACGCGCGCACGTCGGGCTGGGCGGCTTCGGCGGAAGCGGCAGTGGAATCGGTCATGTGAGCCATCCGGCGTATCGCGGGCGCACGCTCAGTGCGCCTGCATCTTCGAGAACAGGTTCAGCACCACGACGCCCGAGACGATCAGCCCGAGGCCGATCACGGCCGGCAGGTCCGGCACCTGGCGATAGAGCAGCATCGCGACGAGCGTGATCAGCACGATGCCGGCCCCCGACCACACCGCATAGATGATGCCGACGGGCATCGTGCGCAGCGTGAGCGACAGACAGTAGAACGCGATGCCGTAACCGGCCACGACGAGCGCCGACGGCCAGAAGCGCGTGAAGCCGTCCGCCGCGCGCAGCGCGGACGTGCCGACCACTTCCGCGACGATCGCGATCGCGAGCCATGCGTAACCCGGAATCTGCATCGCTCAGCTCCTTGCAAGTGCCAGCACGGCATAGTCCTGCCCGAGCTCGGCGCACAGGGCTTCGACGACGAACTCGTGATCCGCGCGCTGCGGCAGCCCCGATGCGGTGATCGAGCCGATCACGCCGGCCCCCGCGACGGTCAGCGGAAACGCGCCGCCGTGCGGCGAATAGTCGGAGATCGGCAGCCCGTGCTTGTCGGCGAGCGTGGCGCCGGCCTGCTGCATGCGCAGGCCGACCGCATACGAACTGCGGCGGAAGTGCGCGACGACGTTGCGCTTGCGGCGTACCCAGTCGGCGTTGTCGGGCGTCGCGCCGGCGAGCGCCGCATAGAACAGCGGCTGGCCGAACGTGACTATGTCGATCGCGATCGCATGGCCGCGCGACGTCGCGAGCGCATGCATCCGGTTGCCGAGCGCCCAGGCACGAGCCGGGTCGAAATGGGGAAACACGAGCGCCTGTTCCTGCGCGCCGATCGATTGCAGATCGTGAGCGATGTCCATGAATCCGTCGATGCTGTAGTGAGTGTTGCAACGGCACCGACGCGATCGCGCGCGACTCTCCGCTGCAGGCGTGAACGACACAAGCAAACCGCTCGATTCTAGCGCACGCGCCTGCCGTACCGGCCCTGCCGGCGTCCCGCCGGCGACTGAAACGCGATTGTCAGAAAGTGCTTGCAAGCATTCGGGTTAGCCCATATAATTCATTTCTTCGACGGACGCGGGGTGGAGCAGTCTGGCAGCTCGTCGGGCTCATAACCCGAAGGTCGTAGGTTCAAATCCTACCCCCGCAACCAACGTCCCGATTCATGCAAAAAGCCCGGCTCCACGCCGGGCTTTTTGTTTTCCGGCGCGCGATTGCGCGCCTCGCACGTTGCGCTTCGCGCCGCACGCCGCGCACATGCGCTCGCGTTCGAGAATGCCCCGCCCCGGTGATACACTCGCATCACCTCGTCCCTTCCACTCGACATGAAATTCTGCTCCGTCTGCGGTCACGAAGTCATCGCGCGCATTCCTCCGGGCGACAACCGCGAGCGCTTCATTTGCGATCACTGCGGCACGATCCATTACCAGAATCCGCGCAACGTGGTCGGCACGGTGCCGGTCTGGGGCGATCAGGTGCTGCTGTGCCGCCGTGCGATCGAACCGCGCTACGGTTTCTGGACGCTGCCGGCAGGCTTCATGGAAATGGGCGAGACGACGGCCGAGGCCGCCGCGCGCGAAACGCTCGAGGAAGCCGGCGCACGCGTCGAGGTTCAGAACCTGTTCACGCTGCTCAACGTGCCGCACGTGCACCAGGTCCATCTGTTCTATCTGGCGCGGCTCGTCGATCCGGCTTACGAGGCCGGCGAGGAAAGCCTCGAAGTCAAGCTGTTCGACGAAGCCGACATTCCGTGGGACGAGATCGCGTTCCCGACCGTCAGCCAGACGCTGCGTTTCTTCTTCGCCGATCGCGCCGCCGGCGACTACGGCGTCCATACCGGCGATATCTTCCGCTCGCTGCGCAACGGCTGAGCCCGCGCCCCATGGTCCCCTGGCTCGGCCCGGACGATCCATTCCCGCCCGTCGAACGCGCGCTCGGCTCCGCGACCGGCGCGCCGGGGCTGCTCGCCGCGAGCGCCGACCTGCTGCCGTCCCGCCTGATCGAGGCCTACCTGCGCGGCATCTTCCCGTGGTATTCGGACGGCCAGCCCGTGCTGTGGTGGAGCCCCGACCCGCGGATGATCCTCGCGCCGGCCGAATTCAAGGTGTCCCCGTCGCTGCGCAAGACGCTCAAGCGCGTGCTGCGCGACTCCGCGTGGGAAGTGCGCGTCGACCATGACTTTCCGGGCGTGATGCGCGCGTGCGCGCAAGCGCCGCGCCGCGGGCAGCGCGGTACCTGGATCACGGCCGAGATCATCGACGCGTATTCGTCGCTCTACCGTTCCGGCAACGCGCACAGCATCGAGGCGTGGCACGACGGGCGACGCGTGGGCGGCCTCTACGGCGTCGCGTTCGGGCGGATGTTTTTCGGCGAATCGATGTATGCGGATGTCACCGATGCGTCGAAGATCGCGCTGGCGACACTCGTCGCCCACCTTCGCGAGCAGGGGCTGGAGATGATAGACTGCCAGCAGAATACGTCGCATCTAGCGTCGCTCGGTGGCCGCGAGATCGCACGCAAGGCCTTTGTCGCTCACGTGCGCCGCGCGGTAGCCGAACCGCCGATTCCGTGGCAGTTCGACAAGCGTGTGCTCGCCATGCTGACGAGCCCTGCCGAACCGGCCGCCCCCTCCGGGATCGAGCGCTAGCGCGGCACTCCCTCCCTGCATCGAGAGCTGCCCATGACTCACCCGACTGAGCTGCCGCTTTCACCGCTTTCGGCGCTGCAATTCTATGCAACGGCGCCCTATCCGTGCAGCTATCTGGACGGCCGCGTCGCGCGCTCGCAAGTCGCGACGCCGAGCCACCTGATCAATTCCGACATCTATACCGAGCTCGTGAAGGCCGGCTTCCGGCGCTCGGGCGTGTTCACCTATCGCCCGTACTGCGACGGCTGCCGTGCCTGCGTGCCGGTGCGCGTGCCGGTCGGCGCGTTCACGCCGTCGCGCACCCAGCGCCGGATGTGGAAGCGGCACCGCGCGCTCGTCGCGACGGTCTCGCCGCTGCACTACGACGAGGAGCACTACGCGCTCTACATGCGCTACCAGTCGGCGCGCCACGCGGGCGGCGGCATGGATCGCGACAGCCGCGACCAGTACGAGCAGTTCCTGCTGCAGAGCCGGATCAATTCGCGCCTCGTCGAATTCCGCGACCTCGACGCGCCGGGCGGCGAGCCCGGCAAGCTGCGCATGGTCAGCATGATCGACATCCTCGGCGACGGACTGTCGTCGGTCTATACGTTCTTCGAGCCGGACGAGCAGCATACGAGCTACGGCACGTACAACATCCTGTGGCAGATCGAGCAGGCGAAGAGCCTCGGCCTGCCGTACGTGTATCTCGGCTACTGGATCCGCGAGAGCCCGAAGATGGCCTACAAAGCCAATTTCCATCCGCTCGAAGGGTTGCTCGACGGCCGCTGGAAAATACTCGATCCGGATCGTGTCGACCTGCCGCCGGTCGACGCGGCACTTGCCCGCGCACCGCTGCCGGGCGGACATTCCGGGTCGGGCTGACGGGCCATCCCGCGGCGCGGCGGCGCGCCTGCAACGGGCACCCTGCGGCCCTTGCACGCGTTGCCGCGCGGCACAAGCGGTGCCACCGGCCGCGCATGCGAAGCGAAGCCCGCCCTTGCCGCGCAACTCCCGGTAAAATAGCGGGTTGTCATTCATTCCGGCCGTCCGCCCAATTCCCGTGTTCAGTTCCCTCTATCCGCTGGCCCGCGCATCCCTGTTCAAGATGGATGCGGAAGACGCTCACCACCTCACGCTGCGCGCGCTCGGCGCGGCCGGCCGCACGGGCCTCGCCTGCGCGCTGTCGGCCCGCGTGCCCGATGCGCCGCGCACCGTGATGGGACTCACGTTCCGCAACCCGGTCGGCCTCGCCGCCGGCCTCGACAAGGACGGCGCGGCCATCGACGGCCTCGCGGCGCTCGGCTTCGGCTTCATCGAGGTCGGCACGGTCACGCCGCGCCCGCAGCCGGGCAATCCGCGCCCGCGGATGTTCCGCCTGCCGCAGGCGGAAGCGCTGATCAACCGGATGGGCTTCAACAACCACGGCGTCGATCAGTTCGTGAAGAACGTCCAGGCGGCCCGCTATCGCGGCATCCTCGGCCTGAACATCGGCAAGAACGCCGACACGCCGATCGAACGCGCCGCGGAAGACTATCTCTACTGCCTCGAGCGCGTGTATCCGTTCGCAAGCTACGTGACGATCAACATTTCGTCGCCGAACACGAAGAACCTGCGCCAGCTGCAGGGCGCGGGCGAACTCGACGCGCTGCTCGCGGCGCTGAAGGACAAGCAGCAACGCCTCGCCGACCTGCACGGCAAGCTCGTGCCGCTCGCGCTGAAGATCGCGCCCGATCTCGACGACGAACAGGTCAAGGAAATCGCCGACACGCTGCTGCGCCACAAGATCGAGGCGGTCATCGCCACCAACACGACGCTGTCGCGTGCGGCCGTGCAGGGCCTGCCGCACGCCGACGAAGCCGGCGGCCTGTCGGGCCGTCCGGTGTTCGATGCGTCCAACGAAGTGATCCGCAAACTGCATGCCGAAGTCGGCAGCGCGGTGCCGATCATCGGCGTCGGCGGCATCTTCTCGGGCGAGGACGCGCGCGCGAAGCTCGCGGCCGGCGCGTCGCTCGTCCAGCTGTACACGGGCTTCATCTATCGCGGCCCCGCGCTCGTCGCCGAGTGCGTGAAGGCGATCGCGCGTGACCGCGCCGTGTAATATAGCCATAAACAAACGATATTTAATGGTCGATTGTATTTTTGCTATGATCGACCCCACAGTCAGAATCAAGCGCCCCGCTGGGGCAAGGAAGCTCACACGATGAAAATTTCGCTGCTGAAGAAGCTGCTGGTCGCCGGCCTGATCGGCACGTCGTTCGCCGCCGCCGCGCAGGCGGCCGACCTCCTCGACCAGGTGAAACAACGCGGCACGCTGCGCGTCGGCCTCGAAGGCACGTTCCCGCCGTTCAACTCGAAGAACCCGCAAGGCGAACTCGTCGGCTTCGACGTCGACATCGCGAATGCCGTCGCCGCGAAGCTCGGCGTGAAGGCCGAGTTCGTCACGACCGAATGGAGCGGCATCATCGCGGGCCTGCAGGCCGGCAAGTTCGACGTGATCGCCAACCAGGTCGGCATCACCGACAAGCGCAAGGAAACGCTCGACTTCTCGCCCGCGTACACGTATTCGTCCGCCCAGTTGATCCAGCGCAAGGACGACACGCGCCAGTTCAAGTCGCTCGACGACCTGAAGGGCAAGAAGCTCGGCGTCGCGCTCGGCACGAACTATATGGACATGGCGAAGTCGGTGCCCGGCATCGACGTGAAGACCTACCCGGGCGCGCCCGAGTACCTGCGCGACCTCGCGGCCGGCCGTCTCGATGCAGCGCTCAACGACCGCCTGATGCTCGCGTACCTGACGAAGAACTCGCAACTGCCGCTGCGCCCGGGCGCGAACGTCGGCTCGGCGAATCCGTCGGGGATCCCGTTCAAGAAGGGCAACCCGAAGTTCCAGAAGGCGATCGACGACGCGATGGCGCAACTCGAGGCCGACGGCACGTTCACAAAGATCTCGGACAAGTGGTTCGGCATCGACGTGACGAAGCCGGTCAAGTAAGCACGCCTCTGCTTCCCGCCTGACGGCGGGCCGGAAAGGGCGGCATCCGAAGCGATGCCGCCCTTTGTTTTATCGGTCCGGTTTATGATTGCGCTTTCGCGCACGCATTCGATTCGTATTCCATGTCGACAACGTCCCTGCTCGTCCAATCGCTGCCGGTGCTCGCCCAGGGTGCCGTACTGACCGTCAAGTTCGCCGTGCTGTCGATGGTGTTCGGCCTGCTCGGCGCCGTCGTGCTCGCGATGATGGGCATCCGGCAAAGCGAACCGCTCGACGGCTTCGAACGCATCTGGGTCAACGCGCTCGCGGGGCTCGCACGCGCCTACGTGAGCCTGATGCGCGGCACGCCGCTGCTCGTGCAGATCTTCGTCATCTATTACGGACTGCCGAGCCTCGGCATCTCGCTCGACCCGACACCGGCCGGCGTGATCGCGCTCTCCGCGAATGTCGCCGCTTACATGTCCGAAAGCATGCGCGGTGCGATCAACGGAATCGCGCGCGGCCAATGGCTGGCCGCCTACAGCCTCGGGCTGTCGTGGGGGCAGACGCTGCGCTACGTGATCGGCCCGCAGGCGCTGCGCATCGCGGTGCCGAGCCTGTCGAACAGCCTGATCAGCCTGATCAAGGACACGTCGCTCGTGTCCGTCATCACCGTGACCGAACTGCTGCGCAGCGCGCAGGAAGTGATCGCGGCGACCTACCAGCCGTTGCCGCTGTACCTGGCCGCCGCCGCGATCTACTGGGTGCTGTGCCAGATCCTCGAATGGGTCCAGCGCTGGTACGAAAAGCGCCTGTCGCTGCCCGCGCGGCACTGAGCATGTCGCCTCTCGCGCCGGGCCGCGGATGCGCGCCCGGCCCCCGCCTTCCCGCCTACTCGCCCGAATAGCGCACGCCGAGCGCCGCGCGTGCGGCATCGGTCATCGCGATCATGCGCCGCGAATGGTCGTGCGTCATGATCGGGCTCTCGAGTTCGCCCGCGCGCAGCAGGTCGCAGAAATGCGCGGTCTCGTAGTTCAGGCCGCCGCCGTCGACCGGCGCGTCGAGTTCGACCGTGCGCCCGTCCGCATAGCGGATCGTCGCCCGCGCGGGGTTCCACCACTTTTCGTGAATCGTCACGTGCCCGCCTGCTGCAGCGATCAGCGCATCGCCGCGTCCCATCACGTCGAGCCCGCAAAAGAGCTGCGCAATGCCGCCGTTCGCGTGACGGCTGTTCAGGCTCGCGAACACGTCGACACCCGTCGCGCCGATGCGGCCGAGCGTCTGCACGTCGACTGCCGCGCCGAGCCAGTCGACCGCGAGAAACGCTTCGTAGATCCCGATGTCGAGCAGCGCGCCGCCGGCGCGGTCGAGCCGATAGACGGAATGATCGTCCGGCACCGACGACGACGCGCAGCCCGCGCGCACGAGCCTGATCTCGCCGATCGGATCGTCATGCAGATGCGCGCGCAACCGACGATACAACGGAAAGAACGGCGGCTTCATCGCTTCCATGAAGAGCCGGCCGGCCGTGCGTGCCGCATCCAGCACGGCATCGAGCTGCGTCGCGTTCAGCGTCGCGGGTTTTTCGCACAGCACGGCCTTGCCGGCGGCGAGCGCCGCTTGCGCGTAGTGCGCGTGACTGTCGTGGAGGGTCGCGATATAGATCGCGTCGATGTCGCTCGCGAGGAGCGCGTCGAGGCTGGCGGCAGGCTTGCCGCCGCAGCTGTCGCAGAAAGCGGTTGCCGCATCGGCGCGGCGGGCCCACACGCCGGCGAGCGTGGCACCCGGCACGTGCGCGAGGCTTTGCGCGAAACGGCGTGCGATGCTGCCTGCGCCGACGATGCCGAAGCGCACCGGGCGGTTGTCGAATTCGTTCATCCGGATCTTCCGTGTCGGTCGTATGACGGTGGCCGGCACGCTGCCGGCCGGCCGTCATGATAAACGGCTCGCCGGCACAGGGATAAGCGACCCGCGCCGATTCAGGCGCGCACGGGCACGTCGACGGAGAAATCGCGCGAGATCTCGTCGGCGCTGAAATCGATCAGGGCAAGCGACGCCGCCTCGGCTTCGCGCGGATCGCGGCGTTCGATCGCATCGACGACGCGCGCATGCGCCTTCACCGCGATGTCGTGCGCACCGTCCTTCTGCGCGACGCGCGGATTCACGAGCCGCACAGCGCCGCGCACGATCGCCGCCATCTGCTGGAAAAACTGGTTGCCGCTCGCCTGGACGATTCGCGTGTGCAGCAGCTCGTCCGCCGTGTCATAACCGGGGTCGCCCGGTTGCAACACCTTGAACGCTTCGAACGCCTCGCGGATGCCCGCGATGTCGGCCGCCGTCGCACGGACCGCCGCCTGTGCGGTCGCGCGCGGTTCGATCAGCATCCGGAATTCGATGACGTCGCGCATGAACTGCGGATCCGGCTTCGCACGAAACCGCCAGCTCACCACGTCTTCATCGATCATGCGCCAGTCGCGCATCGGCCGAACGCGCGTACCGACTTTCGGACGCACGTCGAGCATGTCGCGCGCGAGCAACATCGACAATGCTTCGCGCATCACCGTGCGACTCACGTCGAACTCTTTCGACAGCACATCCTGCGGCGGCAGAATGCCGCCGTACTTGTCCTCGACGATACCTGCGACAAGCCCATCCATCACTTTGGCGACCAGTGACCGGTCTTTGCCCTGCTCCATGACACCTCCCCGTGCGTCGATTTGCGAACACCTGCTCCGCAGTTCCGCCGGCCCTGGTTACGACTGTTCTTATGATCTATAAGTTGATGAGTTCGGGGATATTTCGCTATCTGGTAAACACCTGACAGGGTTATCCCTCTTTTTGATGCGGTTGATTTATAAGGCTTCAAAAAAAGCCCGGAAAGCGCGCTGCGCTTGCCGGGCCGGGCTTTCCACGAACTTTGAACATGCAATCCATTACGGCATCCGGATGCCATTACGGACTGCTTCTCATTCAGTTTCGATTAATCGGGATAAACGATCGTTTCAACGCCGTTTGCCGTGCCGAGCAGGCACAGATTCGCGCCGCGCGCGGCGAACAGGCCGACCGTCACGACGCCCGGCCATGCGTTGACCTGCGCCTCGAAACCGCGCGGATCGGTGATTTGCAGCCCCTTGACGTCGATGATCTCGTTGCCGTTGTCGGTGATGTACGGCGCGCCGTCCTTCGTCACGCGCAGCACCGGCACGCCGCCCAGCGCGGTCACGCGCCGGCCGATCGCCGTGCGTGCCATCGGCACGACCTCGATCGGCAGCGGAAATGCGCCGAGCACCGGCACGCGCTTGCTGCCGTCCGCGATGCAGACGAAGGTATCGGCCACCGACGCGACGATCTTTTCGCGCGTCAATGCGCCACCGCCGCCCTTGATCATTGCACCGCTTGCGTCGATCTCGTCGGCACCGTCGACGTACACCTGCAGCGATTCGACCTCGTTCAGGTCGAACACCTTGATGCCGTGCGATTTCAGGCGTTCGGTGGTCGCGATGGAGCTCGACACGGCGCCGCGATAGCGCGACTTGACGGCCGCGAGCGCGTCGATGAAGCAGTTGGCGGTCGAGCCGGTGCCGACGCCGATCACGGCGCCTTCCGGCACGTTCTGGATCACATAATCGGCGGCCGCCTGGCCGACCAGGCGTTTGAGTTCGTCTTGAGTCATGGGGGTGGGAATACAGCGGGATTGCGGAAAACCGCCAGTTTACCGGACTCGGGAGACGACCCGGGCATTTTCGGTGGGGTGCCGGCGCTGCGATCAGCGCCGGGCACGCCGGCGATCACGGCGCGCCGGTGGCGGATGCGTCGCCCGCCGGCGGCGTGGCGGAGAAATACTTGTCGAGCAGCGCCTGTGCGATCGCATCGGTTTCGGCGTCCGGATTGCCCGCATAGTCGACCGGCCGGAAATGCATCTGGAACGCCGCGAATACGCGTCGCGTGCGGGTGTCGAGCACGCCGTCGGCCGGCACGTCGTAGCCGTAGCGCGCGAGCTTCAGCTGCAGTTCGCGCACGTCGACGAGCGCGTGCGGATCGCGGCCGCCGAGCCGGGCGGCCACGGTCGCATCGTCCGGCCACGCGCCGACACCGGCTTGCGCGAGCGCATGCCACGGGAACAGCGGCCCCGGATCGATCTTGCGTTGCGGCGCGATGTCGCTGTGCCCGACCACGCGCGTCGGCGGAATCCGGTAGCGCGCGACGACATCTTTCGACAGACGGATCAGCGCATCGACCTGTTCGGGCGGATACGGCTGCCACGTGCGGTTTTGCGGATCGAGCGGGCCGCGATTCACGTTCTCGATGCCGATCGACGCTGCGTTGAGCTCGGTCGTGCCCTGCCATTCGCTGATGCCCGCCTGCCATGCGCGTTCCGATTCGGGCACGAGCTGGTAGACCACCGGCATCCTGCGTTCGATGCGCGGTTGCGGCGGCACCACGTAGTGCGCGCTGACCGAATCGCCCGTCAGCGTGCGCAGCGATTTCGCTTCGTCGCTTTCGGTGTAATGCATCACGAGAAAGCGGATCCGCGAATCGGCGCCGCGTGCGTGCAAGCTCGTGTCGGCGTAGTAAGTGCCGCGCCCGACCAGTGACGGCGACGTGCAGGCGGCCAGCAGGCCGAGGATGGCGCACGATGCGCCGAGGCGAAACAGGGTCATGTTCGCGAGTTCCGGGAGGCGCGTGCCGCGCGCAGTCGCGGCACGCGTCGTGCGGGTCGTGACGGCCCGCGCAGCGCGCGAGACCGCGCGCGTCAGCCCGTGTATCAGCCCTTCACGCGCCGCTGCCGCACCGCTTCATACAGGCACACGCCGCTCGCGACCGACACGTTCAGGCTTTCCACGCTGCCGGCCATCGGGATGCTCATCACTTCGTCGCAGGTGTCGCGCGTGAGCCGGCGCATGCCTTCGCCTTCCGCACCCATCACGATGGCGACGGGACCGTCGAGCTTCGTGTCGTACAGCGTGCCCGACGCCTCGTCCGACGTACCGATGACCCACACGCCCGCGTCCTTCAGCTCGCGCAGCGCGCGGGCGAGGTTCGTGACCGTGATGTACGGCACCGTGTCGGCCGCGCCACTCGCGACCTTCGCCGCGGTCGCGTTCAGGCCGACCGCGCGGTCGCGCGGCGCGATCACCGCATGCGCGCCGGCCGAATCGGCGACACGCAGGCATGCGCCGAGGTTGTGCGGATCGGTGACGCCGTCGAGTACCAGCAGCAGCGCCGGGCCCTGGATGCCGTCGAGCAGCTCGGACAGGTTCTGTGCGAGCGGAACATCCTCGACGCGCGCCACGACGCCCTGGTGGCGCTCGGTATGCGCGAGGCCCCACAGGCGGGTTTCATCGGCCGCAATCAGCCGCACGCCCGCTTCCTTCGCGGCGTGCAGGAAGTCCTGCATGCGGCGGTCGCGGCGCGTCTGGTCGTACAGCACCTCCGCAACCGTCGACGCATCGTGCCGCAAACGTGCGGTCACCGCATGAAAACCGTAAAGAACCTTCAGACGAGACATGACTGGAACAACCTTCGATCAAACGTGCGGCCGCGCGACGTGCGCAGCCGCGATCCATGGAAAAGGAAAGCGCCGCGTTGCCGGCCGGTGACCGGTCAAGCGCGGCGTCTCTCGATACTGCAAGGGCGTGCGCGTGCGCCGCCCCGAACGCTCAATACTTCTTGCGGGCGTGCACCTTCTTCGCGGCCGTCTTCGCCGCCGCGCCGCCCTTCTTCTTCGCGGCACGCGCGGCGCGCGCCTCCTTCACCGCGACGGTCGGCGCGCTGGCCGCCTTCTTGCGGCGCGGCGCGGCGTCCTCCACCGGCGGCAACGCGCGCACGCGCGGGCCGCCGCGATCGTTACCGTTACCGTTACCGTTGCCGGCGACAGCCGGCGCCGGTGCCGGACGCGGCGCCTTCACCGGCGTGTCGCGCACGAGGCGGAAGTCGATCTTGCGCGCGTCGAGATCGACGCGGCTCACCTGCACGCGTACGCGATCCGACAGGCGATAACGGATGCCCGTGCGCTCGCCGCGCAGCTCGTTCTTGATCTCGTCGTACTGGAAGTAGTCCGAGCCGAGTTCCGTGACGTGCACGAGCCCCTCGATGAACAGCGTATCGAGCTGCACGAAGATGCCGAACGACGTGACGCCGTTCACCATCCCGCCGTACTCCTCGCCGAGCTTGTCGCGCATGAAGTAGCACTTGAGCCAGGCCTCGACGTCGCGCGACGCTTCGTCGGCACGGCGCTCGTTCGCCGAGCAGTGCAGGCCGAGTTCTTCCCAGATCGCCGTGTTCGAGCGCGAACGGCCGCGTGCTTCGTCGTCGGCCTGCTGCATCGCGCGGGCGCGCGGCGACAGCGCGGTGTTCAGCTCGAAGCCGTCCGGCGCCTTCGGCACGTACTTCTTGCCGGACAGGATCGCGTAGATCGCGCGGTGCGTGAGCAGGTCGGGATAGCGGCGGATCGGGCTCGTGAAGTGCGCGTACGCCTCGTATGCGAGACCGAAGTGACCGATGTTGTCCGGGCTGTAGACGGCCTGCTGCATCGAGCGCAGCAGCATCGGCTGCAGCATCTGCGCGTCGGGCCGGTCGCGGATCTGCGCCATCAGCGCCGCGTAGTCGCTCGCATGCGGCTTGTCGCCGCCGCCGAGCGAGAGGCCCATGCCGCGCAGGAACGCGCGCAGGTTCTCGAGCTTCTCCGGCGTCGGCCCCGCGTGCACGCGGTACAGGCCCGGGTGCTTGTGGCGCTTCAGGAAATCGGCCGCGCACACGTTCGCGGCCAGCATGCATTCCTCGATCAGCTTGTGCGCATCGTTGCGCTGACGCGGGACGATCTGCTCGATCTTGCCTTGCGAGTTGCAGACGATGTAGGTCTCGGTCGTGTCGAAGTCGATCGCGCCGCGCTTCTGGCGTGCGGCGAACAGCGCCTTGTAGACGCCGTACAGATCCTGCAGGTGCGGCAGCAGGTCCGCGCGGCGCGCGGCCTCCGGCCCCTTCGTGTTCGACAGCACGGCCGCGACTTCGGTGTACGTGAGGCGCGCGGCCGAATGGATCACGGCCGGATAGAACTGGTACGCCTTGATCTCGCCGCGCGCGGTAATCACCATGTCGCATGCGAGCACGCAGCGATCGACCTGCGGGTTCAGCGAACAGAGGCCGTTCGACAGCTTCTCCGGCAGCATCGGGATCACGCGGCGCGGGAAGTAGACCGACGTACTGCGCTCGAGCGCGTCGGCATCGAGCCCGCTGCCCGGCTGCACGTAGTGCGACACGTCGGCGATCGCGACGATCAGGCGGAAGCCGTCGCCGCGGCCGACCTTGGTCGGCTCGCAGTAGACGGCATCGTCGAAGTCACGGGCATCCTCGCCGTCGATCGTCACGAGCGGCACGTCGCGCAGGTCGACGCGGAAGCGCAGGTCGGTCGGCCGGACCTTGTCCGGCAGCGCGGCGGCTTCGTCGAGCGCCGGCTGGCTGAATTCGTGCGGCACGCCGTACTTGCGAACGGCGATCTCGATTTCCATGCCCGGATCGTCGATGTCGCCGAGCACTTCGACGACGCGGCCGAGCGGTTGCGAATGACGGCTCGGGAAGTCGGTCAGTTCGACGACGACGACCTGCCCGACCTTCGCCTTCTTCACGTTCTGCGTGATCAGGATGTCGTGGCCGATGCGCTTGTCTTCGGGGGCGACGATCAGCGCGCCGTTCTCGTTGAGCAGGCGGCCGATCACGCGCTTGTTCGCGCGCTCGGTGACTTCGACGACGTGCCCTTCCGGCCGGCCGCGGCGATCGTAGCCGACGATCCGCGCGAGCACGCGGTCGTTGTGCATGACCTTCTGCATTTCGCCGTTCGGCAGGAACAGGTCGTCCTGGCCGTCGTCGCGGATCACGAACCCGTAGCCGTCGCGATGGCCCTGCACGCGGCCGGCAACGAAGTTCGACGGATGGGTGAGCTGGTAGTGGCCGCGCTTGTCGAGGCGGATCTGGCCGTCGCGTTCCATCGCGGCGACACGCCGGAAGAACCCCTCGCGCTCCTGACGCTTGATCGACAGCGCTTCGGCGATGTCGTTGGCTGCCAGCGGCGCGTCGCTCGTACGCAGCACGCCGAGAATTTCTTCACGGCTCGGAATGGGGTACGGATATTTGCTCAAGGGTTTGTCGATGATTGTTCTCGTTGCGTTGACTGATGGTGCACGGCATCAACATAGAAGTGTCCGTCAGACAGTTCTATAGTGACGGCGGCGGATCATTCTATCACCCGCCTGTGTCGCCAAATGACGCGAATGCCGCGTGCAGGCGCCGCGGCGACCGGTTTGCGGTGCATCGCAAAAAAGTGTTGACACGATTAATTGGGGCGCTATAATTTCGCTTCTTTGCAGCAAGCAGCTACTGCAAAACGTGCCCAGGTGGCGGAATTGGTAGACGCACTAGGTTCAGGTCCTAGCGGTGGCAACATCGTGGAGGTTCGAGTCCTCTCCTGGGCACCACTTACACTTCCAGAGACTTCCAACAAAGTCTTCTGATCCTCGGAAAAGCCCGCCACTGCGGGCTTTTTTGTCTTCTGACGTCTTTTGAGTTCCACCCTAAGCCACCTGCAAACGAGTACATTTTTGAGTACATTGAAAGTTCGATGTAAGGAGATGTACTCAGATGGCACTGACAGCCCTACAGATCCTAGGCGGCCAAGCCGAGAGTCCTCATCGCTATCCGCTTTCTCCGCCTCTGCCGCCGCGCGCACTCGCGCCTCGAATTGGACAAGTGCCTCGGGCTTTCCATCTGGATGCGCGGCAGTCAGACGAGCGATCTGCTCGTAGAAGTCGGGATAGAAGCGCTCGGCGAGCATGATCTTCGCCAAGATCGGCCGCTGAATCTCGCTGCCAAACCCTCGCTCGTCGGCGATGGCATGACGGAGCATCAGGGAGTTCAGAAAGCGCTTGATCTGCCGCGGATTGCCACGCGTACCCTCGCTGAGGATCTTGGTCACATGCGCACTGATCACCAACGCCTGGTCAACTTCAGGCGGTACCGAGCCCTGCATGGCATCCTCGACCGTCTTCCTATCCAGACCACGGCTCTTCCACGGCCGCCGCATATCCTCGCGAGCCGCCTTCAACAACGCCTGGAAGGGCTCGCTCTCCGCTCCCAGTGCATTCTCGGCCAGTAGCAACGTCACGTACACGCGCGTTTCGGCTACACCCAGCGCGGGAATGCGAAACGGAACCTGGATCAGCTTCTCCAGATAGTTGCGGGCGTAGGTTACCGGCCCCACGCTTTGAGGTAGATCGGGGAAGTGCTCGCGCACCGCGTACTCGATCATCATCTCGTCTGCGCCGACGACGAACGCTGTCCGCTCGACGAAGAGGAACAGCCGGATGGCTTCCAACGTGGCTATCGCCGTCTTCGGCAGGCAGCGGTCAAGATCGTCCACAATGACCACCAGCTTGTCGATGTCGGCGGCATCGAGCAATTCCTTGAACTCGTTGCGGAATGCGTGAATATGTTCGGGCAGGTGGTCCGAGACAGACTCCGCATCCTTGAGAAAATCACCCGCTCCTTTCGCGAAGCTCTTGATATCCTCGGAAGAAACATGCTCCTGCGGCTTGCTCAGGAAGCCAGCAGCCAAGTCATAGACCCCCTTGAGTTGATCCAGCGTGGGGATCCCTGTAAAAGCCGTCAGAGCGAATCCGCCGGTTTTTCGGGCAAGCTTGAGCCAGTCAACGCGCTTGAGAACCTTCTTCGCCGCATCGGCTACCTTCGTACTCGTGGGTCTTGCTCGGCGCAACTCGTCAACGATCGTCTCTATAACGACCGTCTTGGCGTCTTCGAATCCTTCGAAAGTCCAGCCATTAAACCAGAGGCACAACGTGCGTTGGTCGTCCTTGAACGAGGCCTCCAACATCTTCAGCACACTGGATTTTCCAGCCCCCCAATCTCCATGCACCGCGATGGTGATCGGCGCTTTCGAGGTTCTCCCGATTAACTTTACAACCGTCTTGGCGATCGCTTCGTAATACAGCAGATCGGTCGCCGTTTCTTGATCATTCAAAAACATGCGGTTCCCTCCTAAGCCGGCATGCACTGCTACCATTCTTCGCCAGTCGAATATCTGACTCAACAACGACGCCCGGCAAAGCCATCCACCCGATTGCTATAAGAATGGGCGGGATCAATTCCTGCACTTATTTCTGCTGCCCCGCATCTCATCGATCATCGCATCGAGGTTTTCTTGATCCCGTTCTGGACAAAGCGAGACCGAATAACAAAATACGTCTCACCCCACGCTGCCCTGCGAGCCACTGGCGATCAGGCTGGCGCCGCAGGCAGTCTTCATGTTGTGCAGCGCCACCGGCACGCCGCCAATGTCGTAGTTGGAGCTGCCCTCGGCGATGGGGAAAACGCCCTTGCACTTCGGGCAGCTCACCGGGTGCCCCAGGCCGGCAATCTTCCGGCCGTTGAGATCGGTATTGTCAAAGCCCTGCATGACCATGCCGCCGTGGTCTGTCGTGTCGCCTTCGCGAACGATGTCTTGCATAGCAACTCCCATTTGATTTGGCCGTGCCAAGGCGGCACGGCATGGACCCGCGACACTGGAAACCAAAATGCCCAGCGCCTCACTGGTAATGCTTGAACTGCTCGGCCAATTGACGCGCCGTATCGTCGTTCAGGCGCATATCTCCCGAGGCCGAGAATTTGTCGCCGTACAGCGACGCATACTCGATCTCGATAACGATGCTGTTGTCGGCGAGCAGTTTCATCATCTGTGCCTGGCACGCCAGATTTGCCAGCCCCGACACCGTGAAAAGAGGTATCTCCTCACCCGCCTTCACGACGCTGTCTTGAACAGGCCACCCCGTCCTGAAGCATCCCGTTGCGCTCAGCCCCAGATCAGCACGGAACTGCGGCCAAATGCTGGGGCCCAGGCCGGTGTATCTCCTGCCGCCCACCGTGACCGTCATGCTCTTGATGATCGCCGGGCCGAGCCCCGCGTTCGACAAGTAAATGCCGTACTTCCGGCTCGTGTCGTCGAAGTATTGCGTCGTGATCGCATACGGGCGATACAGCAACTTGTTGCTGGTATAGCTCTGGTGGGTTGCCCAAGCCGCCCATAGGCCCGCCCCGGCCGAAGCGACCGACACTGCGGCCGCAAACCCCGCCGTAAGCAGGCGGTAGAAAATTCTTGTACGCACTGGTTTCCCCCGTGGCACTGCCCCGATGCAACGCAAACGGTTCGCCGGCATTCGCCCCGCCCACCGTCGCCCACGTCGGGAGTAATGCCTGCCCCATTCGTGGGGCATCTATTCTTGAATCGTGAGTGAGTACGTTGACGCCCGCACCACCCTCCTCTTTCACCAATTATCGGTACGGTAAAGCCTCGTGTTGCAGTGGTTGCAGATGAAGATGCGACGCGGATCATCACTTCCCTTGAGGCCCCAGTTCCTGATGCTCATCGACCGGCAGACGGTGCATTGAATGCCGCGCGGTGTCCTGCACTTCGGGTACTTGTGCAGGTACTGCGCCAGCGTCAAGGTGCGTTCGGCGACCCGTCTGTCCTCAGTAAAGTGGTCGCGTATCCTTCCGTAGAGCCATCGAAGGAACAGAAAGGCCAACGCGACAAACACGAGATTGGCGACGAGTGATTTCAAAAACTCCATGGCGTTCTTCTGTCAGGTCTCCAAGAACGGGAGCAGGTTTGGCCCCGTTCTTGGTGATTCGGCCGTTGAGATCTGGTTGGGAAAACCTACCAGCGCCACGGCGATCGCTTCCTGCTCGTGCAGGTCGAACTGCGCGGCGGCGCGGGCCTGCTGCTGGGCTACGACCACCGCGTGGGCGAGCGCGTGGTGCTCTCCCATCTCGTCACCTACCAGGACGACCCGGGCCAGCCGCACACCCATCTGGGTACCCAGGTGGACGAGGCCGGCCGCATCACCGGCCTGTGGCTGCTGGGCGAGGATGCCCCCGAGCGCCGGCTGAGCCTGTACCGCTACGACGAGGCGGGCGACCTCACGCTGGCCCAGGACGAGAACGCCGCCGTCTGGACCTACGCCTACCAGCACCACCTGATCACCCGCTACACCGACCGCACCGGCCGCGGCATGAATCTCGAGTGGCAGGGCGAAGGCCCCGATGCGCGCGCCGTGCACGAGTGGGCCGACGACGGCAGCTTCGAGGTGCGCCTGGAGTGGGACGAGAACATCCGCCTCACTTACGTCACCGATGCGCATGGCCAGGAGACCTGGCACTACTACGACAGCCTCGGCTACACCTACCGCGTCATCCACCCCGACCAACGGCAGGAATGGCTGTTCCGCGACGCCGCCAAGAACGTGGTGCACCACATCCACACCGATGGCAGCGACGACCGCTACGCCTACGACGAGAACGGCAACCTGCTGGAGCACATCCGCGCCGATGGCACGGTGGTGCACTACGCGTGGGACACGAAAGACCAGCTCATCAAGATCAGCGACGCCGAGCGCGGTCTCTGGCTGCGCGACTACGACACGCGCGGCCGGCTGATTGAGGCCATCGACCCGCTGGGCAACAAGACCGAATACGCCTACAACCCGATGGGCTTGCCCATCGGCATCACCGATGCCAGCGGCAAGACCAAGCAGCTCGAGTACAACGCCAACGGCCAGCTCACGCGCTACGTGGATTGTTCCGCCAAGGCCAGTGCCTGGGCCTACGACGAGCGCGGCCAGCTCGTGCAGTTCACCGACGCGGCGGGACAGGTCACGCGCTATCGTTACGAGGCCGGCCAGCTTGCCGCCATCCGCCACCCGGACAACAGCGAAGAGCACTTCGAGCGCGACGCCGAAGGGCGCCTGCTGGCCCACGTCGACGCGCTGGGCCGGCGCACCGAATGGGACTATACCGAGGCCGGGCTGCTCGCCAGCCGGGTGGACGCGGCCGGCCAGCGCCTGCGCTACCAGTGGGACAAGCTCGGCCAGCTCACCGCGCTGCGCAACGAGAACGGCCGCGACGCGGAGTTCCACTACGATCCGATGGGCCGCCTGCTAGCGGAAACTGGCTTTGACGGCGCGACTACCCGCTACGTGTACGAGGAAACCACCGGCAAGCTGGCGCGCGCCGTCGATGGCCAGCGCATCACGCACTACGAAGACGAGCGCCTGCAGGCCGACTACAGCTACGACGCCCTCGGCCGGCGCCTGACGAAACACAGCAAGGCCCACTACGAGGAGCGAAGGGAAGCCGGCCCGCACTGGAACCGCGCCGAGCGCGTCAAGCGCGTCAAGCGCAACCGCGAGCTGCAATGCGGCTTCACGCTGTACGGGTGGGACGGCGACACGCTGGCGTGGGAGAGCAATATCGCCGACGAGGATGGCTTCGGCGCGCGCACCACGCACTATGTGTACGAGCCGGGCAGTTTCGTGCCGGTGGCGCAGGCGGTGCGGCAGGATGCTATCGAACTGCTCGACCAGCCGGAGTACGGCGATTACTACCGGCAGGATGAAGACCCGCTGTGGCTACCGCCACCGCCAGCGCCGGCCATCGACAGCCTGGCCTGGTACCAGTGCGACCACCTGGGCACGCCGCAGGAGTTGACGGACGAGCACAGCGAGATTGCGTGGGCTGCCGAGTATCGTGCCTGGGGTGTCGCGCAGGAGGCGATCCGCAAGGCATCGGGCAAGGCATCCGTCGCCAACCCCATCCGCTTTCAGGGACAGTACCATGACCACGAAACCGGGCTGCACTACAACCGGTATCGGTACTACGATCCGGAGGTGGGGCGGTTTGTTGGCAGGGATCCGATTGGGTATGCGGGTGGGATTAACGTTTACGAGTTTGGTCCGAATCCGAATGAGTATCTAGACCCGTTGGGATTGACTGCTGCGAAGCTCAAGACGAATCTTGAGCGCGCTGGTCGACCTGTGCTCCCTGGCCAGACTCCGCACCACATTGTTCAGGAAAACTGTCGGAAAGGAATGCCCAACAGCCATGTTCAGAAATCTCGTGAGATTCTTGAACGCAGTGACATCGGTATTGACTCCGCTTCAAACGGGGCAGTTTTATGGGGGGCGAGTAACACTCAAGTGGCAGCACCAGGCCACCCCGGACGGGCAGGCGCTGCAAGCAATGGCAACTATCATGCTGGTCGACATGTTCACAGTGCACTTAACGATAAACTGATTTATCAAGTGCTTAAAGGCGTTGAAAAGCGTGGAGGAAACGTAGAGAACGCACTGAAGGATTTAGGTCGACGCCTAGAGTCAGGATCTTGGAAGGCGACGTTTGATTGCTGTTGTGATTAGGATAAAGAGATGCTTTTGCAAGAGTCATTAATTAAAAATCAGCTTGGAGCTCTTCATTGTGAATTTGAGGGGCAGCCAAAACTGGATTGGTATGACGAGTATTTGAGGGTGGCCTCCACCATTGATGAATGGAGATTTTCGACCGGTGACTATTTCTCGCCTGCCCCTTACGAAGCTGAGCGAGGAGGGTTTCCTTCTCCAAAGCTTGTTAAGAGGAAATACAAAGACGTCGATGAAGCTCGATGGCTAGGTAAATATTGCGCCGGCTTTCTGGGGGGGCAGCACTTGGTTACTGTAATGCCTGGTGAGCCAAGCATTCAAGCGCTCGACGCTGATTTCTTTAATATGACCGAGGAAGGGGGAGTCACCATTCTGAGCATTTCGTGCAAGAGCATGCACCGGCTGGAAAGGCGCAGTTCCAGAGTGATCGGTATGCGTCGATTTATCAATTTAGGAAAAGATTCTAAGCTGTACATGGGCGTTGGAGAGGGAGGCGCGTGCTTTGCGTTTCTCTACGAATATTTGTCTGATCGCCCAGTAGCTGCACGTGGGGCTTCGAATCGGACTGGTTCTGAAGCTCGTTGGGAGTTTCACTATGATGATGCTGGAGAATTAAATAAAATCACATCAGGCCCGAGCGTGATGTGGGAAAAGAACAGGTAGCGATGACGCGTTAGAGGGAGTTGGTTATGAAGGCATGGAATGGCGTCGAGAAAGATGCGAAGCCGATCCTTGATTATGTGAAGAGGCCAATTTTCTTTGATGGGCCATATAAAAAAGGTGTCGCTACTGGTAAAAAAGTTATTTTTGATGCTTTGCGGCGGTCGAGTACTCTACTGCTGATTCTGGAGATAAATTTCCGGATTGGCAGGCAATTTTAGAGTCTATTACTCCTGCTTGGCCAGATATGCCGCGCAGCATCGAAAATAAAATTATGGAGGTGCTCGATCAAAGGCATGGGAAAAATTACTCTGGAGTAAATGAATCTCCATTGATTAATAATATGGAGGGTGATGTTTCAAGATTACTTCACTGCTACGCCTACGGAGAGGTTCATCCGTTGTGGAGGCAGATTGAACGGATTTACCTTGATGGTGGTATTCCGTGTGGTTGGGAAGGAAGCTATCCCGATGGTGAAGTGGTAGTTTTCTCAAATCATCCCATTCCTTGACAAGAACGGAGTCGGGTTCACTTCCGCATGGAGAGCGGTAAGCCGATGCCGTGCTGATTGGCTCAGCACGGCCAAATCAAGTGGGAGTGGATATGCAAGACATCGTTCGCGAAGGCGACATGACCTATCACGGCGGCATGGTCATGCAGGGCTTTACCGACACCGACCTCAACGGCCGGAAGATCGCCGGCCTGGGGCCCTGGTGAGCTGCCCGAAGTGCAGGGGCGTTTTCCCCATCGCCGAGGGCAGCCCCAACTACGACATTGGCGGCGTGCCGGTGGCGCTGCACAACATGAAGACCGCCTGCGGCGCCAGCCTGATCGCCAGTGGCTCGCAGGGCAGTGTGGGTTGATTTTGTATTTCGTATTCCTGATCAAACTGGAGTTAAGTGTTGATGCGCTTAAAAAGGTAACCTCGGGGGCTGAGTCAGCTGTTTTCGGTCCGACCGGTGAATATAAGCCCGCATGCTCGTCATGCGCCCCTGTACTTGATACGTTAGGGATAAAGCACAAAAAATGAGAGAAGATGCGATTCAGTTGGACTTGCTTGAAGATCAGGTGGATCTAGATGATGTCTCGTTTGGAAAGTCTGTCGATTATTTTTCTAGGTTTCTCCAAAATGTTGCGAGTGAGCTCCATGAGAGAAAGGTATTTGATGGCGACTTCTTGAAATGGGCGAATGAGACGCTTGAGTTTCCTTTGCGTTTTCAAGCCAAGAAGTGTTCTAGTGCGGAGCTTCTTCGGAAGAGAGTTGAGACTTGGCAGTTGCACGACGCTGAGGTGGCGGGTCAGAAGAAGAGCTTTCTGCGGGCGGTTGTTTGCTGCCTGTATGAAGAAAAGCCTGAAGAGGGAGATGAGTATGAAGTGCCTGACATGCTGGAGTTGTTTTTCTCGGTGCTCTTAGACATTGAGCCAACACTTTGTCAGAGATTCAGAGTGTTTTTCGAAGCGGAACTACGGGAATGAATCGAACGAGAATGAGGTCGGATTGATGCCCGCAGGGAGAGCGGTGAGTCGGTGCTGTGTTGGCGAAGAGTGGCCAAATCACGTAGGAGTGGATATGCAAGACATCGTCTACGAAGGCGATATGACTGACCACAGCGGCGCGGTCATGCACGGCTTCCCGTCTTCGCACAGGCCGCGCATGCGCGCTTCGTATACGTCGCGCAGGAAGCGCCGTCACCGAAAGCGCAGGCCATCATCGTCAAGCGCGACAGCGCGCTGCGCACGCTCGCCGATCTCAAGGGCAAGCGCATCGCCGTCACGAAAGCAGCCGGCAGCCACTACCTGCTGCTTGCCGCACTCGCACGCGCAAAGCTCACCCCCGCCGACGCCGCAATCCACTACCTGACGCCGGCCGACGGCCGCGCGGCGTTCGAGCGCGGCAGCGTCGATGCATGGATCACGTGGGATCCGTATGTCGCATCGGTCGACGCGAGTCCCGACGTGCGGATTCTGGCCGACGGCGACGGGCTTGCGTCGTACCAACGCTATTACCTGGCGTCGAGCAGCTTTGCCGCCGCGCGCCCCGACGTCATCCAGATCGTGTTCGACCAGTTGTCGCAAGCCGGCACCTGGCTGCGCGAACATCAGCAGGAGGCCGCCAATACCCTCGCCCCGATCTGGGGACTCGACGCGAAGACGATCGAGCGCGCGAACGCACGACGCAGCTATCTCGTGCGCACCGTGGCCACGCAGAACTTCGGTGAGCAGCAGAAGATCGCCGATACGTTCCTCGCGGCCGGTTTGCTGCCCGCCCGCGTCGACACGGGTGAAGCGCTGCGCTGGAATTTCGCGGCAAAGCGTGCTGAGCCGATCGGCGCCTGATGCCCGGAACCTGCAACGCGCGATAATTTTGATCGCCATCGAAAAATTGTGTTGACAGATGCTCCAGACACGCTAGAATAGCGGTCTTCGCATCGCAGCAAGCGAAACGTGCCCAGGTGGCGGAATTGGTAGACGCACTAGGTTCAGGTCCTAGCGGTGGCAACATCGTGGAGGTTCGAGTCCTCTCCTGGGCACCACTTATTTAAAAAAGGTCGGCTTCTGCCGGCCTTTTTCTTTTTCAGGCCCAGGAAGCAAAGCGCCTGCGCGCTTTGCGCGAGGACTCGAAAGGCTGCGCTTGCAAGCGCAGCCGGGGTCGCGCTCGTGTGACCGAGTCCTCTCCTGGGCACCATCTGTTTTCTAAAAAGGTCGGCTTTCAGCCGGCCTTTTTTTATTTCCGGCGCCGAATCGATACGCTCGCCGTGGCACGATGGTCGCACCTGACCATCACGACGCATCGACGAACACTCCGATCGTTTCCGCGCACGCTCCCCTCTCGCATCGCAAGCAGGCCGGCAAATTATTTTCGTTCGTAACCTCAAATTCTGTTGACAGATCCTTCAGACGCGCTAGAATAGCGGTCTTCGCATCGCAGCAAGCGAAACGTGCCCAGGTGGCGGAATTGGTAGACGCACTAGGTTCAGGTCCTAGCGGTGGCAACATCGTGGAGGTTCGAGTCCTCTCCTGGGCACCACTTATTTAAAAAAGGTCGGCTTCTGCCGGCCTTTTTCTTTTTCAGGCCCAGGAAGCAAAGCGCCTGCGCGCTTTGCGCGAGGACTCGAAAGGCTGCGCTTGCAAGCGCAGCCGGGGTCGCGCTCGTGTGACCGAGTCCTCTCCTGGGCACCATCTGTTTTCTAAAAAGGTCGGCTTTCAGCCGGCCTTTTTTTATTTCCGGCGCCGAATCGATACCAGGTTCACGCCGCGCCCCATACCGTCCCGGTGACGCGCATGACGCGCCATCTTTCCTTCGCCACCTGCGCATCAGGACAAATCGCCCCGGCCTGCGCGGCGAGTCAGTCCGGCCGGCGGTCCGTCGAGCGTGCGCGCCGGCCGCGATCCATCGCGCGAATTCGACATCGCCGGCCCCGCTGCACGACGCGGCGGCCGCCCGCCCCGGCAACCCGGGCCCCGCCTTCATCCCGGAACAAAACCGGGATTTCCCTAGGCTGACATGCTACCGCTCACGCGGTTAAATAAATCAACATGATTTATTTAATGCGTCGACGTTCGACGCAACATGGAAGGAGACGCCATGCGAAGCCCGCACTTCGGCCAGGGCAGCAATTCGGCCAACGTGCGCCGTTACAACGAGCGCCTGCTGCTGAAGACGCTGCGCCGCGTGGGCAGCGCGTCGAAGGCCGACCTCGCGCGTCTCGCGAACATGACGAGCGCGGCTGTCGGCGGCATCATCGCGTCGCTCGCCGACGCGAAGCTGATCGAATCCGCCGGCCGCACCGAGGGCCAGCGCGGCCAGCCGGCGTCGCTGATCCGCCTCGATCCGCGCGGCGCGTTCGGCATCGGCGTCCACCTCGACCGGATGCGCATCGAGACGGCGCTCGTCAATTTCGCGGGCGACGTGCTCGGCCGCCGCTCCCACGACTGCCTGCTCCCCCCGCCCGCCGACGTGCTCGACATCGTGCGGCGCGACATCGATGCGATGCAGGACCTGCTCCCCACGCATGAGCGCGCGCGCCTGACGGGCGTCGGCGTCGCCCAGCCGTACAACCTCGGCGCGTGGATGCGCGAACTCGGCCTCGCACCCGACACGTTCCGCGCGTGGGAAGACGTCGACTTCGCGAGCGACCTCGGGCGCACGCTGTCGCTGCCCGTGTTCGGCGAAAACGACGGCAACGCGGCCGCGATCGCCGAACTGTTCTACGGGTACGGCCGGCAGTGCGACGATTTCGTGTACCTGTTCATCGGTCCCGCGATCGGCGGCGGCATCGCGATCGACGGCGACTGCCTGCGCGGCGTGACCGGCAATGCCGGCGACATCGCCGTGATTCCGGTTCCGCCGAGCCGGCTGGCGTCCGCGCCGCCGCCCCGCGGCCCGTGGGACATCCTGCTCGCCCGCGCATCGCTGCACGCGCTCGTGCGTCATCTGCGCCATTGCGGCGAGACGGTCGAGAACCGCGCCGATCTCGAGGCCTGCATCGCGCGTGGCCTGCCGGCGGTCGACGAATGGATCGACGACTGTGTCGACGCGCTCGCGCCGGCATTGCGTGCGGTGCTGTGCGTCGTCGATGCGCCGGTGGTCGTACTCGACGCCGATACCGACGCCGGCCTGCTCGATGCGGTGACGACCCGCCTGCGCGCGGCGCTCGTCGCCACCGCGCCGGAAGCGCGCGGCACGCCGACGCTCGTGCGCGGCTCGTTCGGCGCCGACGCCGGTGCGATCGGTGCCGCGACGCTGCCGATGTTCTTCAACTTCTCTCCACGGGCCGGCATCCTCAAGGGCGCCCGCACCGAATCGCAGGAGGTCAACCATGTCGCGTTCTGAGTCCCCCCGGCCGCTGCTCGAGATGCGCGGCATCAGCAAGACCTTCCCGGCCGTGCGCGCGCTCGACAACGTCAGCCTGACCG